>NZ_JBSFIE010000006.1:0-355682 GCF_053597395.1 Streptomyces sp. NPDC001415 | reverse complement strand
ACTTTTCGAAAGCGTGCTGATCGGCAATGAACAACTCTGTTGGAAACACAGCCCGGTTGCTCGGTGCGGGCCTGCGCGCCCTGCTGGTCCTGACCATCGTCTGCGGCGTGATCTACCCGCTCGTGGTGACCGGCATCGCGCAGGTGGCCTTCAGTGACAAGGCCAACGGTTCCGAGATCAAGTCCGGTGGGAAGGTGGCCGGTTCCGAGCTCATCGGGCAGACGTACAACCTCCCGAAGAAGGACCCGAACAACGCCGACGAGCCGGCGGTGCCGGACCTGAAGTGGTTCCAGCCCCGCCCCTCCAACGGGCTCGGCACGAACACCCTCAATACCCAGTACCAGCTGATCATCTCCGGCGCCACCAACCTCTCCGGTGACAACGACAAGCTGATCCAGCAGGTCAAGGACGCCAAGGACGCGGTCGTCAAGGACAACTCGACCGCCGGCTACCAGGTGAACCCGGCCGACGTGCCCGCCGACGCGGTCACCTCCTCCGGCTCCGGTCTCGACCCGCAGATCTCCCCGGCGTACGCCAAGCTCCAGGTCCACCGGGTCGCCGAGCGGAACCACCTCGACGTGAAGCAGGTCGAGAAGCTCGTGGCCGACAACACCGACGGCCGGATCCTCGGCTTCATGGGCGAGCCCGGCGTGAACGTCCTCAAACTCAACATCGCACTCAAGGAACTCACTTCGAAGTGAGTCACTTACGACGGTGGGCGGGAGCCCCGGCCCCGGAGGGCCTCCGGGCTCCCGCACCGCCCGGCAGCGTCATGAAGACCGCGCACAACAGGAAGGCGGCACGCCGATGACCCGGGTGCTGGTGGTGGAGGACGAACCACAGCTCGTACGGGCTCTTGAGATCAACCTGAAGGCGCGAAAATACGAAGTGGACTCGGCGACGGACGGTGCCACCGCCCTCCAACTCGCCTCCGTACAGCCCCCGGACGCGGTCCTGCTCGACCTCGGACTGCCCGACATGGACGGCATCGAGGTGATGCGGCGGCTGCGGAGCTGGTGCCGGGCGCCGATCCTGGTGGTCTCGGCGCGCAACACCTCGGACGAGAAGGTCGAGGCCCTCGACTCGGGCGCCGACGACTACATCACCAAGCCGTTCAGCATGGACGAACTCCTCGCCCGGCTGCGGGTCGCGACCCGCAGGGTCGAACCCGCCGAGAAGAGCGCGGACGGGGGAGTCGTCACCACCAAGGCGTTCACCCTCGACCTCCTCGCCAAGAAGGCGAAGCGCGGCGGGGACGATGTGCGGCTCACTCCGACCGAGTGGCACCTCCTGGAAGTCCTGATCCGCAACCGCGGCCGACTGGTCAGCCAGCGCCAACTGCTGCAGGAGGTGTGGGGCCCCAGCTACCGGACGCAGAGCAACTATCTCCGCGTATACATGGCCCAGTTGAGACGCAAACTCGAAGTGGACCCCTCACATCCCCGACACTTGATCACGGCGCCGGGCATGGGATACCGCTTCGAGGTGTGAGCGCCCGTGTCTGGACTGCGGACCATCCTTCGTGCCGCCCTTGGGAAGGATGCAGCCGGAGATGGCTGCGCCGAGCGTGCTGGTCTGGTGTCAGCTGCGGTTCCGGAAGACGAGCAGGTAGCGCCAGAAGAGGAGCCTGCGTATACGGCATCCAGGCAGCAGCACCGCGGCCTCCCGGCGGATCTGGGGCAGGGGCATGGTCGGCTGAGCCACCGGCGCCCGCATCCGGTCCCGGTCGCGGTCGGTCGCAGCCGCGGCGAGCTTGTCCCGCACGAACACGGCCAGCCTCGCGACGGCGTTGACGGGGACGGCCGCCAGGCTCCAAGCCCAGTCGAGCCGGGTCCGCTCCGGATAACAGCCCAGGATCACGAGGACGCCCCCGGGCGCGAGCGCGTCCCGCAATGCGGCGACGGTGCCGAACGGCATGTGGTGGACGCTGGCGAGGCACGAGATGAAGTCGTAGTGGCCCCCGGGCAGTTCGGTTTGGGTGACGTCCGCGGGCTGGAAGCGCGGGCCCCGGTCGCCGAGTGCCCGCCCGGCACGCGCGCGGGCCTCCGAGACGGCCTCCTCTGAGGGGTCGATCGCATCGACCTCGATGCCGAGGTCGGCGAGCCGATGAGCGAACCGGCCGGTTCCACAGCCAACGTCCAACGCCGTACGGCAGCTTGGCGGCACCTGGCGCAGCAGGAGGCGGTGGTAGTGGTCGTTGTGATCAAAGGGCATGGCGTGACCCTGCCATAGAGGGGCGGCCAACCCGCTTCCAGCCGACGGGCCGCATGGCGAGCCTCCCGCGAAGACATGTGAGATCCCGCAAGCTGTGTGGGAAAACATCGCCATCAGTGGCATCTGTGGAAGAAAACCTCCAGGCACTCACTTCCGCGGTGGCATCCCGGCTCCCCGCCCCCACCCTGAGTCGCGGCCAGCTTCCCCGGCGCTCGCGCTCGCACTCCGTCGCCGGGGTCGAGCCGACGTGTCGACGACGATGGAGGGGATCCCCGATGACTGCTGAGCGTGTGCTGGTGCCGACTCCGGCGGCGTACCGATGGCGGTGGCCGGCGCTCATCGCGCTGTTGCTCGGTGAGGCGATGAACCTCCTGGACGCGACCATCGTGCAGGTCGCCGCACCGAAGATCCACGCCGATCTGGGTGGGTCGGTGTCGGACGTCCAGTGGTTCACCACCGCGTACACCCTGCCGTTCGCGGTGTTGTTGATAGCCGGGGGCCGACTGGGCGACATGGTTGGCCGCAAGCGGATGTTCGTGATCGGTGTCACCGGATTCATGCTCGCGTCCATCGCCTGCGCCGTGGTGCCCACGGTGGGGCTCCTGATCGCCTTCCGGGTGGTGCAGGGAGCCACCGCGGCCGTGATCATTCCCCAGACCATCGGCCTGATCAAGACGATGTTCTCCGGGCCCGAGATGTCCAAGGCGCTGGGCAGCATCGGTCCGGTGATGGGCCTCGCGGCGGTCTGCGGGCCGGTGCTCGGCGGTGTGCTCACCCACGCCGATCTGTTCGGCTCGTCGTGGCGGGCGGCGTTCCTGGTCAACGTACCGGTGTCGCTGGTCGTCCTCGCGATCGCGCCCAGGCTGCTGGAGAACCGCGCTCCGAAGCGACCCACCCTCGATGTGACCGGTACGTTGCTGGCGATGGCCGGCATCGGGCTTGTGGTCCACCCGTTGATCGGCGCCGACTTGACCGCTCTGTCGGGGTGGAGCTGGACGTCCATCGCGGCCGGGCTGTGTCTGATGGCCGTGTTCGCGGTGCATCAGCGCGGGGTGGTCTCGGCGGGGCGCAGCCCGTTGGTGGAGCCGACCCTGTTCGCCCACCGGGGCTTCCCGGCCGCCCTGGTGACGTCGACGCTCTTCTTCGCCGTCACCAACGGCCTGACGATGGTCGTCGTGCTCCAGCTCCAACTCGGCCTGGGAGCCGATGTGTTGAAGGCCGGGCTGACTCTCGCCCCGTGGTCGGTGGGGCTGGCCGTCGCCTCCTGGGTGGCCGGGGCGCACCTGGTCAAGCGCTACGAGCACCGCATGATGCCGCTCGGACTTGCCGTCCTGCTGGTGGGCGCGCTCGCCGCCATCGCCGTCTACCGCACGGCGGACCCGCACGCGTACCCGACGCCGCTGCTGTTCGCGCTCGCGGTCGTCGGACTCGGGGTCGGCCTGTTCACCCCGGCGTTCTTCACGATCGCGCTCAAGCCGCTGAGGCCCCAGGAGATCGGCTCGGCCGCGGGCCTGCTGAACGCGGTCCAGCAACTGGGCGCCACGCTGGGGGTGGCACTCCTGGGCAGCGTCTACCTGGGCGGTGCTGGAGGCGGCCCCTCGGCCGCCCTGGGCGCCGTCCAGATCGCCTTCTGGGTGGCCGGGGCGCTGGTGGTGGTCTGCCTCGTGACCAGCCGAGTGATGACGGGCAAGGGTGCTGGGGAGGGGATGGACGATGGTCAAAAGTAGCCGAGCCCGCCGGCGCACACACCCCTCCCGAATTTCAGCACCGCACCCCAGGACACTCGGCGCCCGCTGTCCGAGTTCTCCCTTCGCCGGCCGTGCTGATCAGTCCCCGGGGTTGCCCCCACAACCTCGAACACGAGGACATGGTGGTGATGGCCAACTTCCAGGTGGTGCGGGGAGGGAGGCGCGTCAGTGCCGGACGGCTCCCGCCGCGCTGTGGATGCGCGGCGGGAGCGATGGTGCGGTGCTGCGGTCAGCTCAGTCCGACGGCGGAGAGCGCGGTGGTCCAGTCGGTGGCGATGGCCTGCTGGGCCGGTGCGAGCTGAACCGTTCCTGCACAGACCGCCTTGTACAGCTTGTACTCCACGGTGTCCTTGTCGGTCGCCTTGGAGCCACCGGCCTCGTAGCGCGGCTCGGGCCACAGGTTCTGGGGGCTCTTCGGGTGGCCGCCGAGGGAGAGCGGTATGAGGTGGTCCTCCTCGTAGTCGGCGGTGTCGGTGTCCTCGTAGCCGTACTCGCCGATCTGCTGCACCTTCAGGGCGTTGGTGTAGCTGGTGGACGGGCGGATGGAGGAGCTGTACCCGGGGACGCAGATGGTGGAGTGGATGGTGTCCTGCGTGACGGCGGAGTTGAGTGCGCCGGGCTGGCAGGCGCGGTCCTGCAGGGGCAGGTAGCTCTGCGAGCAGGTGGTGGCGGCGTGGGCGGCGCCGGTGCCGACGATCATCGCTCCGGCGACGAGCGCGAACGAGGAGGCGGCGACGGCGAATTGACGCATACGAGGCATGGGGGGCTCCGTTGGCCGAGGTTTCCCCGACTGATGCGGGGGTGACGTAGGCATGACACCACCCTGCGTTCTATGCGGGTAGACCTCGGCGGTGAACAGCGCATGACCGATGCGTAACCATGGCCTGGTGTTGGTTCGGGCTTGGCAAACCCGTTGTTGAGTACGGTGGCTGGGGCTGCCGTCGGACGGCGACGTGCATGGCCGGCCGGCCGCTCCCACAGTCCCGGGATGTCTGGATCCGATCCGCGCCTAACCGAGTGCCGGGCGGTGCTCGGCCGGGCGGCGTCCCCAGGCCGAGATCAGCGGGGCGAGTGTCAGGTCGAGTTCGCCCGCGTGGACGGCGGCCAGGTGCGCGTCGATCTCGGCCTCGTCGGCCAGGCCGGCCGCGAGCAGCTCGCCGCGCACGTGCCGGATGGTCGCCGCCTCCAGCCGGTCGCAGGCCGGCCCGCCGACCGGGAAAAAGCCCGCCGCGGCGACATCCGCCAAGCCGGCCTCACGCAAGGCCCGCGGCAGTGTCCGGCCGTAGCGCAGGTCCGCGCCGCGGCGCGTCAGCAGCTCCCGGACCGCGTCGCGCAGCCGGTTGGCCCGCCGCTGCGCGGGGCCGCTGTCGTCCAGGCATGCCAGTGGCTGCAGAGCGGTATCGGCGTCCTCGATCAGCAGCCAGCCGCCGGGCCGTAGCGCTGCCGCCATCGTGGCCAACGCGCGAGCCCGGTCGGGTACATGGACCAGCACGAGCCGGGCGTGCACCAGATCGAACGTCCCCGGCTCCGGAGGCGGATCAGCGGCCACGTCGTGCCGGCGCACCTCGTACCCGTCGCCTTCCTTCAGCCACGACGGGTCGATGTCCGTGGCCAGTACGTACCCGGTCGGGCCGACGGCCGCCGCGAGTGCCTCCGGGATACCGGGGCCGCCGGCCCCCACTTCCCAGCAGCGCGAGCCGGCCCCGACCCCCAGTCGATCGAAGTGGCCGCGCGTCACACCGTCGAACAGCTCGGCCAGCCAGACGAATCGCTCGCCCGCCTCGGCGCGCGCGTTGTCCAGCAGGTACCCGCGGGCGGGAGCGGAATCTCCACCGGGCGCGGTGGTCCCGCCCAGCGGATCCGGTCGGCCGCCGTCATGGGGCGGGCGGGGCGAGGAGGTCATGAGTACATGGTCAACCTTCCCCAGCCGCCGGCGCCACGACGACGGGCGAGGGATGTCTCACACAGCCGGCGAACCCGCACGCCGGAAGGGGTACACGCGTCCGGCCCCACAGCCGGCGCACCAGGCGCGGGGCAGCGCGCTGGGTGGACATCCGGCCTACCGTGGCCGCGGCGGCGAGGAGATCACGCCATTGCGTCGTGAACGAGCCGACTGCCGGCTGCCGTTCCCCGATGGCCTGTTGCCCTGCCACCCGGGTGCCCGAGTAGGGTCGGGGGCTGCGTTGCGTGACGGCTGACGGTTGCGTCCTGGCCTCCCGGTCCTTGTGGGGACACATGCGTACGTGGCCTTCCCGGCCCCACCCGGGAGGGTGCGAGGCATGCGCGCGTACGGACCCCCGTACGTGCCGGGCACCTCGGGATGCGACTCCTGACGTTTCGCGCGCATGACAGCCGACCCCGGGGGCCGTACCCCCTATACACAAAGAGTCGCGCGTGCGCGGCCGCAGATCAGGAGCACCCGTGCAGGGCACCCCCCACATAGCCAGCACACCGCACGACGGGCGATCGTCGCCCGTACCCCCTGCGCGCAGGGCGCAGCACCCGGGGCGGGACATGACGCGGCGCCCGCCGCACCAGGTGGTGGCGAGTCATGTGGCCCCGGTGACACGGCGTCCCCGGGCCGCCGCCCCTCAACTCCCCGTCTTCATCGACCAGTCGGGCTGGCGCAGGCGGACACTGCAAGGCGTGGCGCTGGCCGTGGGCCTCGCCTGCCTCGGGTATCTGGTGTTCGTCGGCGTGCTGGTCAGCGGACTCCGGCAGCCCGTCGGCACGCATCCGCCGAGCACGACGAGCACGACGAGTACGAACGGATCGGCGCGTTCCGGCGCGGACGCCGGCACGTCGTCGCACGGCTCCGGCACATCGGTCCGGGCCGAGGCCCACCGGCCCTCGGCCGAGGCCCACGCGGACCGAGAGAACCACAATCGCCTCCGGCTGTCCGGCAGATCCGCCCCGCAGCCGGCCGGAGGCCCGAAGCAGTGAGCCGGCGTGCCGCTGTCCGTCGCCCGCCGCGCGGACACTGGCTGGTGCTCCTGCTGGTGCTCCTGGTGGTCGCCGTCACTCTTCTCTTCGAGGGCTGGACCACCCACCAGGTCGACGCCGCCCGCGTCAAACCGCCCTGCACCCGACCGATCCCGCGCGAGGCGGACGACGGGAAGCCGCTGCTGCGGTTCGGCCCCGAGGGGGTCACCACAGCGGCCATGCCGCCGGGGACCGTCGCGCTCACCTTCGACGGCGGGCCCGACCCGGTGTGGACGCCGCGCCTGCTCGACCTGCTGCGCAGCCACCACGCGCGGGCGACCTTCTTCGTCTACGGGCAGGATGCCGCCCGGCACCCGGAGCTGATGCGGCGGATCCTGGACGAGGGCCACGAGATCGGCTCGTACACCTACAGCGGTGGCGACCTCGGCGTGGCCTCGCCGCTGCGCTCGCGCCTCGAACTGTCGCTCAGCCAGGCCGCTTTCGCGGGTGCGGCCGGCATCAACACCACCCTGCTGAGGCTGCCGCACACCACGGCCGCGGACACGCTCTGCGGCCCCGAGTGGCCGGCTGCGAAGCGCGCGGCGGCGCAGGGATATCTGGTGGTCGCATCGGACCACAAGGACCGCGAGCCGCGGCAGGGGGTGGTGACGCAGCACAGCCAGACCGAACTGGGCTACCACGAGGCCGAGGACCTGCTGGGGGACCCCGGGGCGAAACGGTTCACCACCATCAGCGGCGGGCTCGGCCGTCCGTCCTTCGTCGACGAGGTCCCGGTCGCCCAGGAGATCAAGGGCGAGGGCCTCATCTGGTCGCAGCGGCTCGGGCACGCCTTCCTCACCATGATGGTGTGGGCGCTGACCCTCACCGGCGTGCTCGGCGTCCTGCGGATGCTCCTGTTCGCCGTGTTCGCCCGGCTCCACGTGCGCAGACTGCACCGGTATCGGCCCGGCGCCCCACGGCTGCGCGAAGTGCGGGATCCGGTGACGGTCCTGGTGCCCGCGTACAACGAGGAGGCGGGCATCGCCTCCACCGTGTACTCGCTGCTCGCCTCCACCCACCCGCACTTCGAGATCATCGTGATCGACGACGGCTCGACCGACGCCACCGCCGACATCGCGGAGGACATCGGTGACCCGCGGGTGACGGTGATCCGGCAGCCCAACGGCGGCAAGCCCAGCGCCCTCAACACAGGCCTGGCGCGCGCCCGGTACGACATCGTCGTCATGGTCGACGCGGACACCATCTTCGAACCCGAGGCGCTGGCCCGTCTCGTCCAGCCGCTCGCCCACCCGGCGGTCGGTGCGGTCAGCGGCAACACCAAGGTCGGCAACCGGCACCGCCTGCTGGGCAAATGGCAGCACCTGGAGTATGTGCTCGGCTTCAACCTCGACCGGCGGATGTTCGAGGTCCTGGAGTGCATGCCGACGGTGCCGGGGGCGATCGGCGCCTTCCGCAGGGACGCGTTGATGGGCGTCGGCGGCGTCAGCGACGAGACCCTGGCCGAGGACACCGACCTCACGATGGCGCTCTGGCGGGCCGGCTGGCGCGTGGTCTACGAGCAGTCGGCGGTGGCCTGGACCGAAGTGCCCAGCACCCTGCGGCAGTTGTGGCGCCAGCGCTACCGCTGGTGCTACGGCACCCTCCAGTCGATGTGGAAACACCGTCACGCGGTGAAGGAGGTCGGCCCCGCCGGACGCTTCGGCCGTCGTGTGCTGCTCTACGTCACGCTGTTCCAGATCGCGCTGCCGCTGTGCGCACCCGTCGTGGACATGTTCGCCCTGTTCGGGGCGCTGTTCCGCGACCCCGTGGAGGCCGCCCTCGTCTGGTTGGGGTTCCTCTCCGTCCAGTTGGTGACCGCCGTGTACGCGCTGCGGCTCGACCGCGAACGGCTGCGCGTGCTGTGGGTGCTGCCCCTCCAGCAGTTCGTCTACCGGCAGTTGATGTACCTGGTGGTCATTCACTCCGTGACCACGGCGCTGCTCGGCACTCGCCTGAAGTGGCACAGCATGAAGCGCACCGGAACCGCTGACCCGTACCTCCTTGAAGGGCCGTCCGGAGATCCGCTCGACGGCGCGACTCCGCGGCGGAGCCTGTCGCCGCAGTGATCCAGGTGCGCGATGGCGGGATGTGACAGGGGACGCGATGTGACAGGAGTGGAACCGGCGAGCGGCCGCGCGAGTCGGAACGGGGACGTGACCAAGGGAGTTGACGATGACAGACCCGCTTGACCAGCGGGCCGGACGCACCACACCCACGGGGAGGCAGGGCTGGCACGGCGACGCCGGGAGCAGTCCTGCACGCCGGGGGCCGTACGGCGACCCGGATCCGTACGCGGATCCGGAGCTGTACGCGGATCCGGATCCGTACGACGGCCGGGGCCCGTACGACGGCCGGGGCCCGTACGACGGCCAGGGCTCCTCTGCAGGCCAGGGCCCGTACGCGGTCCCGGAGGACTCCGCCGTGCGTGAGCGGTTCGCCGAACGGCCCAGCTCTCACTACGGGCCCCGGCGCGCCCACGCCCGGCAGCCGAAGAAGCGCAGGAGGCTGCGGCGCGCGGTGCTCGTTCTGCTGACCGTGGTGGCTGTCGCGGCGGGCGGCACGTACGGCTGGGCCGAGACCCGGCTCCAGCGTGACGTCGACCTCGGCGCGTACGGGGACCGCCCGCCGCCCGGGGAGGGCACCAACTACCTCATCGTGGGCTCGGACAGCCGCGACGGGCTCTCCGACGACGATGTGAAGGAGCTGCACGCCGGCGGGGGAGGCGGGCGGCGCACCGACTCGATGATGCTGCTGCACACCGGGGCCCACGGCACCAGCATGGTCAGCCTGCCGCGCGACTCCTGGGTCACCGTGCCCGGCCGCCTCGACACATCGACGGGCAAGACCAAGTGGCCCGAGGGGGACAAGCTGAACGCCGCCTTCTCCTACGGAGGCCCCGAACTCCTGGTGCACACCGTCGAGAAGAACACCGGGCTGCGCATCGACCACTACGCGGAGATCGGCTTCGCCGGGTTCGTGAACATCGTCGACGCCGTCGGCGGCGTTCGGATGTGCCTGGACCGGGACATCAAGGACGAGAAGTCGGGCGCGGACCTGCGCCGGGGCTGTCAGACCCTGAACGGCAGACAGGCGCTCGCCTACGTCCGTCAGCGGCACCAGGAGAAGGAGGGCGACCTGGGCCGGTCGAGGAACCAGCAGAAGTTCCTGGCGACCCTCGCCCACCAGGCCGCCCGGCCCGGCACCCTCTTCGACCCGCTGGAGATCGGTCCGGCCGTGCAGGCCGGCCTCGACACGCTCATCGTCGACAAGGGCATGAGCCTGAGCGACCTCGGCAGGATGTTCCGCGCCGTACAGAGCATCGCGGGCGGACACGGCACGCAGCTCAACGTGCCCGTCTCCGGCATCGGCGTCCCCACCCCCAAGGGCAACGTACTGAAGTGGGACCCCATGAGGTCGGTCGAGCTGTTCGACGAGCTGCGACATGACCGGACGGTGACGGAGACGGCGAATCCGGCCCGCTCTTGAGCGTACGGGGAGCCCGCAGTTCGCCCTCTGGTGGGCTGCGGGCCAGTCTCAACAGCGGGCGAGTGTGCCGCCGTCCAGAGTGGATTTGTCGCTGAACACCCAGCCTTCGGTGTTCGTGCCCGCGATACGGGCGTAGATCCACTTGTTGGCCTGGGCATTGGTCACATAGCAGTGGTAGTAGACCTTCGCGCCGGACTTGACCTCGGTCACATAGGAGCACCCCGCGTACGGCCCGGTATAGAGGTGGGTGGTCTGGGCCGCGTGGCCGTAGCCGTCGCTGCGGTTCGAGTGGGCCCAGCCGGCGCACGCCGTCGACACCGGGGTGGGCTGCTTCACCGTGGAACTGGGCGTCGCCTTCGAAGAGGCCGACGGGCCTCCGGCCGGCTTGTCACCTCCGCCGCTGGACGTCGGCGTGGGACCCGGCTTGCGGTCCCCGTCCTTCTTCGAGGGGGTGTTGGACGGCTTCCCGCCGGGGCCGCCGGACGTCGGGTTCCCCGGGGAGGTCGAGCCGTCGGTCGTGCTCGCCGAGGGAAGCGCCACGTTCGACCCGCCGCCTTGTGCGTCCATCAGGGCGTAGGCGACTCCGCCGCAGGTGAGGACGGTGGCGGCCGCCACCGCGACGATGGTACGGGTGCGGCGGCGCCGCGCGCCGACCGTGGTGGCACGGGTCTCGGAACGGCTGTCGAGACCGCCGGGTATGCCGGGCACCATGCCCGGCTGCGCGGCCGCCGGAGGAGGGGCGGCGTAGGCGCCCGCCGAGTAGGAAGCGGCGGGCGCGGGACCGAAGCCCGGCGAAGCGACGGTCTGGGGGGCGGGCGGGGAGAGCGGCGCGGCGGGGGCGGGGCCGAAGCCCGGCGGAGTGACGGCCTGGGGCGGCGCCGCGAGGTCCGGGCTCCCGCCCGCGGCGACCGCCTCCAGCATCTCGCGCGCCTGCGCGGCGTCGGGCCGCTGCAGCGGATCCTTGGCCATCAGCGCCCGCAGCACGGGGGTGAGCGGTCCGGCACGCCGGGGCTCCGGCAGCGGTTCGCCGACGATCGCCGCCAGCGTGGACCACACCGACGTACGGCGGAAGGGGGCAGCGCCCTCCACGGCCGCGTACAGCGTCATGCCGAGCGCCCAGATGTCCGATGCCGCGCCCGGTACCTGGCCCTGCGCGCGCTCCGGTGGCAGGAAGTCGAGGGAGCCGATGATCTGGCCGCTCTGGGTCAGCTTGGCCAGGGCCTCGTCGTCGGAGGTCTCCATGCTGGCGATGCCGAAGTCGGTGAGCACGACCCGGCCGCCGCGCTCAAGCAGTACGTTGCCGGGCTTGACGTCGCGGTGGAGGACCCCGGCCTGGTGTGCCGCGTCGAGCGCGTCCATCAACTTGGCGCCGATCGCGGCCGCTTCGCGCGGATCCAGCGAGCCGCGTTCCGTCAGCACATCGTCGAGGGAGGGCCCGTCGACCAGCTCCATGACGATGACCGGCAGCCCCTGCTCCTCGACCACGTCGTGCACGATGACCACACCGCTGTGCCGGATGCGGGCGGCGGCCTGCGCTTCCCTCTGCATCCGGACCCGTAGATCGGCCAGTTCCGCAGGGGAGGCGTCGGTATAGGCGCGCAGGACCTTGACGGCGACCTCGCGGTTCAGCAACTGGTCCACCGCCCGGGCGACCACGCCCATGCCACCGCGGCCGATCATCGCGGTCACTCGGTAGCGGCCGCCCAGAACCTCGCCGACCAGATCCGCGCCGCCGTTATCCCCCGTCACCAGTCACATCCCGTTCGTCGCACTGTTCGAAATCCGCCACGTGGCGGGCACCAGGGTAGAGGTTCGCGCATGTGCGAGTGCGCACGGCCCGGCCCCCGGTCGCAGGTGGCGCCCTCCAACAGCCGTGATCACCAAGACATCTCACCTGAGATCAGGACACTCGTGCGTTCTCGCGAGGCTTGCCCGCCCCCGGCCAGAACCTCCGGGGCCGGGGGTCAGGCGAGGGTGAGGGGGAGGGTGGTCAGGCCGCGGGTGAGGCGGGTCCGGCGCCAGGTCAGGGAGTCCGCGGGGATGGCCAGGCGCATGTTCGGGGAGCGGGTCACCAGGGCGCGGAGGGCGATTTCCGCCTCGGCCCGGGCCAGGGGTGCGCCCGGGCAGCGGTGGATGCCGTGGCCGAAGGAGAGGTGGCCGCCGGCGTCGCGGTCGAGGTCGAGGCGGCCCGGGTCGGGGAACGCCGCCGGGTCGCGGTTCGCGGCCCCGGGCGCGATGAGCACCGGGAAGCCCGCCGGGATGTCGACCCCGCCGACGCGCAGGTCCTGCGTGCTGTGGCGGAAGGTGGCCACGCTCACCGGGGAGTCGAAGCGGAGCAGCTCGTCGAGGGCGCCGGGGATCAGGTCCGGATCCCGGCGCAGGCGGTCGAACGCCTCGGGGTGCCGCAGCAGGGCCAGGACGGCGTTGCCGATGAAGTGGGTGGTGGTCTCGTGCCCGGCGACCAGGAGGAGGGCGGCAAGGGAGACGGTCTCGTCCCGGTCGAGGCCGCCCTCGTCGCAGTCGCGCAGGAGGGAGTGGAGCGGGCCGTCGCCGGGGGTGGCGCGGGCCGTGTCGACGAGGTGGGTCAGGTAGTCGCCGATCCGGTGCGAGGCGGCGTCGATACGGCCGTTGTCGGTCGCGTCGAAGAGGTCGTGGGACCAGCCGGCGAGCGGGGCGCGGTCGGATTCCGGCACGCCCAACAGCTCGCAGACGACGGTGACCGGGAGGGGTACCGCCAGGTCCGCCACGAGGTCGACCTCCGTACCCGGTCGCCACGCGGTCATGAGGCCGTCGACGACCCGGGTGATGTACGGGCGCAGTGCCCGGACGCGTCCGGTGGTGAACAGGGGCGTCGCCACCCGCCGTTGACGGGTGTGCTCGGGTGGGTCGCTCGCCAGCATGTTGCGGGAGATCGCCGGGTGCAGGTCGCGGTTCGAGGGCCGGTCGGCGAAGAAGCGGGCCGTGTCCTTGGACAGGCGGGGTTCGGTGAACGCTTCGCGGGCCTCGGGGTGGCCGGTGATCAGATAGGCCTGGTGTCCGCCGGAGCCGGTGGGGATGCGCTGGACGGGACAGCCTTCGCGCAGCCGGTCGTAGGTGGGGTAGGGGTCGTTGAAGAAGCGCGGGTCGCGCAGCGGGTCCTGCCGCGGGGCGCTCACGCGGCCACGCCCGCGGTCGCGGATGCCGGGCGCCTCGCGTAGGCCTCCGCCACGAGCAGCAGCCACGCGGTCTCCGCCGGGAGGTCGCCCTTGCGGGAACGGGTGCCCACGGCCGGCGGGGCCTCGTCGCCGTCGAGGGGGAGACCGGTGCGCTTCGCGTCGACGGCCGCGGAGATGACCGCCGCCTCCACCTCGGCGTCGCCCTCGGGGGTGCCGGCCGTGCCCCGGCGGGCGACCTCGGCGGCCGCCGCGTCCCGGACGATCGTGTAGGCGGTGAACATGTCCCTCGCCTTTCAGTCGAGCGCGTCGTGAGTCGGGTGAGCCCGGTGCGCTCACCTCGACGAGTCTCCCCGAGCCCTTGAGACGCGTCCAATACCTGCGTCCATAACCTGTAGGCATGGATGTGGACACTCGATTGCTGCGTTACTTCGTCGCTGTAGCGGAGGAGGGGACCCTCACCCGCGCCGCGGAACGACTGTTCGTGTCCCAGCCGGCGCTCACCAAGGAGATCAGGAGCACAAGGGCGGCCTCGCTCTCCTCACCGTGCAGCTGTTCGGCGCGCTCGGCGAAGCCCAGCGCGCCGCGGTGGCCGAGGAGGGTGCGCGGCTGCTCGCCGACATGACCTCGGCCACCTCTTACGACGTACGGTTCGGAGAGTTCGTGAGCCAGAGCCAGAGCCAGAGCTTTCGTGGGCCGGACCCGGAGCCAGGCCAGGGCTAGGGCGGTGAAGGCAGAACCGCGGTCAGAGCTCGCGCTAGCGGCTCAGCGCGTGGTCCCGGCGGGCGCAGGCGGACGGGGGCTGGCCGTGCCGCCTGCGCGGGGTGGGCGGGGCGAGCAGCGGGTCGACCGTCACCAGGGTCACTCCGAGCGGCGCCGACAGGGCCCGCAGGGCGGGTTCGGCGAGGCGGATCCAGCTCTGGTCGCCGCCCAGGACCGCGTTCAGCCGGTCCGGGCTGGTGAATCCGACGGCGGTGCGCGCGCCGAACTCGTCGCGCAGGAAGCGTAGTTGGTGCCCTCCGGCAGAGCCGATCCGAACGGGAACGTACAGCGGCCCTGCCGGGCGGCGTTCGTCGGGGTCGGCGTCCTCGATGGTGAGGCTGTCCATGGTGTCCTCCGGTGCGGAAGTGCGGATGCCGTACGTGCCGTGACGTGCCATGACGTGTCACGCGCCCGTGACAGGGCGCTGACGGCGTGGTCGGCACAGTGCGCGGATGCCGTACGTGTCATGCGCCCGTACGCCCGAAGTTATGCCCCGGCACCGGCCCGGTGTCCCGCCATGACACGGCATTGACCCCGGCGCCCCGGATTTTGACGCGCTCCTGGCGCAGGTCGGCGCGGCCGGGTCGACCTGCCGGGTGGCGGCCGCTCCGTACGACAACTTCATCCCACCGGGTGGCGGCGGGCTCACGCTCGGCCGGCCCGAGCACTCATTTGGCCTGCGGACTCGGCTGGCCCGGGCGTTCAGTTGGCCTGCTGACTCGGGCGGTCCGGGCGGTCACTCGGCCTGCGGACTGGCGGCGGCGGCTCAGTCGGCCCGGCCCGTCGCCGCGACCGTCACCCCGAGCCCGATCATCGCGAAGCCGCCGGCGCCGCCGATCAGCGAGAGGCGCCGCTCGGAGCGGGCGAACCAGCCGCGCGCCGCCGCCGCGCCCAGGCCCCACAGCGTGTCCGTGATCAGGCCGATGGTGATGGGGATGAGGCCGAGCAGCAGCATCTGGGACGGCAGGTGCCCGGCCGTGTGGTCCACGAACTGCGGCAGTACCGCCGCGAAGAACACGATGCCCTTCGGGTTGGTGACGCCCACCAGGACGCCGTCCGCGACGGTCCGCAGATCGCCATGGGCCGGCCGGGCCGCGGCCACGGTCTCGCCGATGGCCACCACCCCGAGCCGCATGTCCTTGCGGTGCCGGTACGCCTGCACCCCGAGCAGCACGAGATACGCGGCGCCCGCCAGCTTCACAGCCGTGAACACCGACGCCGAACGCGCCACCAGCGCGCCGATACCGAGCGCCACCGCGATCACCAGCACGTACGAGCCCAGGACGTTGCCCAACACCGTCGCGAGCGCGGTGCGGCGGCCGTGCGCGAGGGCGCGGCCGATCACGAACAGCACGCTCGGCCCCGGGATCACGATCACAAGGAGGGACATCGCGGCGAAGGCGAGGAAGCGATCGGTGGAGACCATGTTTGTCATTCAACCGCACCTGTGTGGCGTGCGCCCAGGACATGGGCATCGCATCTGTGGCCTACGCCCATACCAGTAGCCAGAGCCGATCGGTCGCGCCCCCCGGCGGGGAAGGCCTCCGCACGCGACGGTCTCGCCCCCCGGACTCCCACCCCCCGGACCCCCACACCCCCTGGATACAGTCCCCGCATGGAACTGCGGCAGCTCAGCTACTTCGTCACCGTCGCCGAGGAACTGCACTTCGGGCGGGCCGCCGAGCGGCTGCACATCGTCCAGTCGGCGGTCAGCCAGCAAGTACGGCGCCTGGAACGGGAGTTGGGGTGCGACCTCTTCGACCGTTCGCCCCGGCACGTGCGGCTCACCGGCGCGGGGGAGCGGCTGCTGCCCGAGGCGCGCGAGGTTCTGGCCGCCGCCGAGCGGGCCCGGGGCGCCGTCCGCGAGCGCACCACCCTGCGGCTCGGCACCAGCACCGGGCTCGGCGAGCACCTCGACCGCGTGCTCGGCGCCTTCGCCGGGATCGCCCCGGACACGGCCGTCGAGCTGGTCTCCGCGCCCACCCGCGACCGCCTGGCCCAGGTCGCCGACGGACGGCTCGACGCCGCGTTCGTCCGCGCCCCGCAGCCCGCGCCGGGCCTGCGCATCCTGCCTCTGTGGGAGGACCCGCTGCTCGTGGCCCTCCCGGCGGCCCACCCGCTCGCGCACCAGGACGAGATAGCGCTCTGCGATCTGGCCGCGCTTCCCCTGTGCATCACCGCCCGCCGCAACAACCCCGCCCTCGTCGACCTCGTCGTGGGCGCCTGCCACGCGGCGGGCTTCGAGCCGGTACCGGGGCCGGTCGGCGGCTCGCTCCAGGACACCCTGGCCACCATCGGGCTGGGCCAGCTGTGGACCGTGGTGTACGCGGCTCACGCCCGCGTGCTGCGCAGCCCCCGCGTCGCCTTCCGCCCGCTACGCGCCCCCGGCCTCGCACTGCCCACCGGCCTGGCAGTGGGTGCCGGACACATACCCGCCGCCGTCGAGCTGCTCCTGAAGGCGTGCTCAACCTCCATGACGACCTCTATGACGACCCCCACAGAGGCCCGTGACCAGTAACGATCACGAAAGATGATCGCTGCGGTCGCGGTCTGCTTCTTGGTCGGGCCCCGCGGATCCGATGGACTGAGGTCACGCCGGTGAGCCCCCCGGACAGGCCGGGAAGCCGCCGCAGGCAAAGGAGTTGGCCATGCCCATCGTCACCATTCAGCAGGGTCCCCGCGACATCGAGCTCAAGCGCGAGCTGGTCAAGCGCGTCACCGACGCCTTCGTCGACGCGTACAAGATCCCGGCCGAGACCGTCCAGGTGTGGATCCACGAGGTCCCCACGGACAGCTGGGGCGCGGCGGGCACCCTGACCGCGGACAAGTAGCCGTACGCGTCGGTGGGTTCACCGCCGCCGGGCCGGGCCGTCCGCACGGGGGTCGGACGGCAGCGGGTCCGCCGCCCGCCGGGAACCCTCCCGGCGCGGCGGGCCGCCGGTCCCGTAACGACGCCGACCGTGGGCCGCGAGTGCCGTCAGCGGTACGGAGATGACGGCGGCCACCCCGAACAGGCCCTGGAATTGTCCCTGTTGGGCTGATTCGGCGCCGAGTCCCGTGCCCAGCGCGCTGCCCAGGTAGAGGGCGACCCCGAAGAAGGCGACCCCGGTCGCGCGGGCGGTCGGCACGAGCAGGGTCGCCCACGCCTGCACCGTCGAGTGCAGGAACGCCCAGCCGCCGCCGAGCAGCAGCGCGCTCAGCCCGAGCGTGGCCGGCGACGGGTGCAGTGCGGCCACGGCGTATGCGAGGGTCAGCTGGGCGCCGCCCGCCACGATCAGCGCGACCGGGCCGAGCCGACCCGCGAGGCGCCGCACCACCTGGGCCCCGCCCATCGCCGCCACCCCGTACAGCGCCGCCACCGCGCCCGCGGTCGCCGGAGCCGCGCCGAGCGACTCAAGGGCGGGCGGCAGATAGGTGAAGCAGCCGAGCAGCACGCCTCCTTCGAGGAGGGCCACCCCCATCACGTACCACTGCCAGCGAGAACGCAGGACGGTGCACAGCGCGCCGCTTTCGCGCGGGGCGAGCTCCGGTTCGGGCAGGCGGCGCAGGGCCAGGGTCAGATATCCGGCGAGCAGGCCGGGCAGCGCGAACACCAGGCGCCAGCTCACCCAGTGGGCCAGCGCCCCGGCGACGACGGTGGCAAGGGCGGTGCCGAGCGCGAACGCCGTCATCAGCGTGCCGAGCGCCCGCTGCCGCCCGTCCGGCGCGACCGTGTCGCCCACGTACGTCAGCGAGCCCGCGATGGCGGCCGCGAAGCAGACTCCCGTGAATCCGCGCGCCACGATGAGGGTCGTGACCCCCGGCGCCGCCGCGGACGCGAACGCCCCGACGGCGGACGCCGCGAGCGACAGGCGCATCACCCGCACCCTGCCGAACCGGTCGCTCGCCATGCCCCAGGCAGGCTGCGCGAGACCGTAGCCGAGGGTGTACGCGCTCGCGGCGAGCGCGGCCGTGCCGAGCGGCACACCGAACGCGGAGCCGATGAGCACCAGCATCGGCGCGATGGAGAAACGGTCGAAGTTGCTGACGAACCCGGCGGCGCCGAGCAGTCGCCCATGGGGCGGTGAAATGGTCATGTCCCCAGCTCAGCAGGGGTTCCAGCGGCCGCGTGGGCTCAGCCGATTACCATCACTCACACCGTGACGCACTCACCAGACCCCCGGGCGGAACTCGGCGCGTTCCTGCGCTCGCGCCGCGAGCGCCTGGCCCCGGCCGCACTCGGACTGCCCGCCGTGCCCCGCCGCCGCACCCCCGGCCTTCGCCGCGCGGAGGTCGCCGAGTCAGCCGGAATCAGCACCTCCTGGTACGCGTGGCTGGAGCAGGGCCGGGTGCGTACCTCCGAGCAGGTACTGCGGTCGGTCGCGCGGGCGCTTCAGCTGGACGCGGCCGAGACCGCGCACGTGCTGTCCTTCGTCGAGGACGTGCCGCCGCCGGGCGCCGCCCCGGCCAGCTGGGTCTCGCCGAACCTGCGCTCCCTGGTCGACGCGATGCTTCCGCATCCCGCGATGGTCATCGACCCGCACTGGGACCTGCTCGCTTGGAACACCTCGTACGCGGCCCTCCTGACCGACCTCGCGCGGCTGCCGCCCAAGCGGCGCAACATGCTGTGGCTGGTGTTCCGCTGGCCGCCGTGCCGGACGCTGCTCGTCGATTGGGAGCCCGAAGCCCGTTCCCTGCTCGGCCAGTTCAGGGCCCGGGCCGCCCACCGTCCCGACGATCCCCGGTACGCCGAGATCATCGAGTCGATCCGCGCGGACCCCTGTGCCGCGCGCTGGCTCGACGAGCGGGAGACCGCCGCCTTCCGCCCGGCCGTCAAGCGCTTCCGCCATCCGGCAGCGGGTGAGCTCCGCCTTCGCTCGGTCAAGCTCGCCGCCGTCGACGAACCCGGCCACCACTTCCTCGCCTACCTGCCGGACGACCCGGACTCCGAAGCGGCGCTGCGCCGGCTGCGCTGACCGGCTGCGCTGAAAGCCGGCCCCGGATCGGCGGTTCCAGCAGGTCAATTCGGTGTTTCGGCCGCTGCGGGCGTCGGTAGGTACCAGACTCCCCCTTAACGGCTGTTGCTGATGTTGCGGATACAGGAGAGCAGAGCGATGCGGATTCCGATGACGGTCTCGGACTTCCTCGGCCGGGCAGAGCTGGGGTTCTCCTCCAGTACCGGCGTCGTCGACGAGCCGGACCAGCCGGGCCCGCCGGTGCCCGGGCTCACCTACGGGCGCGTCGCCGAGCGGGTGCGCGCCTGGCAGGCGGGACTCGATGCGCTCGGCGTCGGTGAGGGCGAGCGTGTGGCGGTGGTCAGCCACAACTCGGCACGCATGCTGGAGCTGCTGTTCGCGGTGCCGATGAGCGGCCGGATCTGCGTGCCGGTCAACTTCCGCCTCAAGCCGGAGGAGATCGAGTACGTGGTGCGGCAGAGCGGGGCGTCGGTCCTGCTCGTCGACCCGGAGGTGGATGGCGCGCTGTCCGCCGTCAAGGCTCGCCACCGGTTCGTGCTCGGTGAGCAGACCGAGAACGAGGTGATGCGGTTCGGCGTGGAACCGCGCCCGTGGTCCGACCCGGACGAGGATGCGACGGCCACCATCAACTACACGTCCGGAACCACCGCCCGGCCCAAGGGAGTTCAGCTCACCCACCGCAACATCTGGGTCAACGGCCTGACGTTCGGACTGCACACCCGGGTCTGGGAGGGTGACGTCTACATGCACACCCTGCCGATGTTCCACTGCAACGGCTGGGGCATGCCGTACGTGATGGCCGGACTCGGCGTCAAACAGGTCGTCCTGCGCAAGGTCGACGGGGCCGAGATCCTGCGCCGCGTGGAGGAGCACGGGGTCACGCTGATGTGCGGGGCGCCCGCCGTGTGGAACATGGTCCTGGACGCCGCCGCGTCCTGGCGGGGCGAGATCCCGGGCCGCGACCGCGTGCGGGTGGTCTGCGCGGGGGCGCCGCCGCCGACCCGGATGATCCAGCGGATGGACGAGGAACTGGGCTGGGAGTTCACCCAGATCTACGGGCTCACCGAGACGTCCCCGCTGCTCACCATGAACCGGACCCGGCCCGCTGACGCGGGGCTGCCGGCTGCGGAGCGGGCGCGCAACCTGTCCCGGGCCGGCGTGCCCGCGCTCGGCGTCAAACTGAAGGTGTCCGACTCCGGCGAAGTGCTCGCCCGCTCCAACGTGGTGCTCGACGGCTACTGGGAGAAGCCCGAGGAGACCGCGGCGGCCCTGGAGGACGGCTGGTTCCACACCGGCGACGGCGGCACGATCGACGAGAGCGACGGCTCCCTGACGATCTCGGACCGCAAGAAGGACGTCATCATCACGGGCGGCGAGAACGTGTCCTCGATCGAGGTGGAGGACACGATCTTCAGCCACCCGGCGGTCGCCGAGGTAGCCGTCATCGGCGTGCCGCACGAGAAGTGGGGCGAGACGATCAAGGCGCTGATCGTCCTGGCGGAGGGCGCGTCGGTGACGGAGGCCGACATCATCGCGTACTGCAAGGACCGCCTCGCCCGCTACAAGGCGCCGACCTCGGTCGAGTTCCGCGAGGCCATCCCGCGCACCGCCACGGGCAAGATCCAGAAGTTCAAACTCCGCGAGCCGTACTGGTCCGGCCTCGGCCGCGAGATCAACTGACATCTTCTACAGGTGAGTTGGCGTACGCCTGTGAGCCCGGCCGCTCCGTTCGTCGGGGCGGCCGGGTTCGGCGTGGGCGCCGCTCGGGTGTCCCGGTGGGTCGGCCGGTCACCCGCGCCAGGTGTTGCTCGCGGTGTCGAGGCGCTGGTGGGTGAGGGTGGTGGTGAAGTGCGGGGTGTTGTTCTGGTGGAAGGTGAAGGTGGTGCGGGCTCGGCCTCGCGCGTCCGGGGGGAGCTGGTGGGTGTCGATCCAGCAGGGCGCGTGAAGTTCGAGGTAGCGGTGGAACTGGCAGTCCATGGCTATGGGGACGATGGGTTCCGGGTGGTGCAGATGGAGGGCCGCCTGCCGGGCCGCCTCCAGGAGCAGCATGCCCGGCACATGGTCGACCGGGTGGTCGAAGAGCACGGCGTGCCGGGGGTCGAGGCGGAGCTGGTGGCG
This sequence comes from Streptomyces sp. NPDC001415, assembly GCF_053597395.1. NCBI lineage: Bacteria > Bacillati > Actinomycetota > Actinomycetes > Kitasatosporales > Streptomycetaceae > Streptomyces > Streptomyces sp. NPDC001415. Next base: position 334,265 of record NZ_JBSFIE010000006.1, on the reverse strand, counting down.
ATGAGGGGTGTGGCTGGGCGACAGGACCACGTCACGGGCGTGGGTGCGGGCCACACGTGTGGGCCGCACAGGCAGCGTGAGTTGGGGTGCGGGCCACATGTGGGCATCGGCGTACCGGGCGCGCAGTCGGCGGTAGACCGTTGGCGTCTGGATGGTGAAGCGGGTGTGGGCGGTGGCCAGCGGAACACCGCCGCGGAAGGCCCGGATGAGTAGTGTCAGGGCGGTGGTGCGCCGGCTGCGGCGTACCACCTCCAGGCAGGTGACGTGCAGGTCGACGGTGGGCGGAAGTAACGCGGCGTCCAGGGCGTCGGGGCGCAGGGTGAAGCGGTAGCGGTCCCACAACAGGTGGTGCCCGAACGGCACTTCATAGGCGGCATGCGAGAGCAGGGGGAAGATCTGCCGGATCGTCTCGCTCAGGATCAGCGGGTCGTGCAGGCCATGTCGTACCTCGTAGAAGGGGTGGTCGTCGGGCCAGCGGGCGGTGACGGTGAAGGCGTCGGGCGCGGTGCGCTGCCAACCGGTCAGCAGCACCTCGTCCGGATTCGTCTTGTGGACCAGTTCTCTCGGAACGCTGGAGACCGGGGGTGCGGGGCATACGGGCAGTGGCGGCATGGGGTACTCCTCACAGAGGGCCGGGCGGCGCGGACGCCGACGGGCTCAGGGGTGGGGATGCATGGGGTGCAGGTGGCGCCGTACTGGAATAACCGGCTTGCTACGAAGGGGAGTTGGAGTGGAAGCCGGGACAGGAACCGGGACAGGAACAGGAGCCGGGACAGCTGCTGCGGCAGCAGGCGCAAGAGCTGATGGGGCGCAGCGGGTCGGCGCCGGACCGGCGCGGCGCGGTGAGCGCGCGCTGGATCCTCGACGTCATGCGGCCCCCCCGGGCATAAGTCGAAATGGTCGGCGCGGCCCCGTGTTTGGTGGACCGCCGTACCGATGGCCGATAATATAAAAGGCGTTCTCTATTTTTGTCGAACCCATTCGGGAGCGGAAGCGATGGCGGAAATCAGACAGGAGCGGGCGGTGAGGACCCGCGAGGTGCTCCTGCGCGCCGCGGCGGAGGAGTTCGACGAGAAGGGCTACGCGGCAGCGCTGATCAACCAGATCCTCGCGCGGGCCGGGCTCACCGCCGGGGCGATGTACTTCCACTTCAAGTCGAAGGAGGACCTCGCCGTCGCGGTGATGAACGCGCAGAAGCACACGATCGAGCCACGCCTCACCTCGCGTGGACTCCAGCGACTTGTCGACATCACCCTGGTGTGGGCGCACCGGCTGCGCGTCGACCCGCTGCTGCGCGCCGGTGTGCGACTCGCCGTTGAGCAGGGAAGCTTCGGCATGCACGACGCGTCCACGTTCCTGGAGTGGCGCGAGATCATGCTCGCGTGCCTGGTCGACGCCGAGAGCGACAAGGAACTCATGCCAGGGGTGGTGGCCGAGGACATCGCCGAGTTCGTGGTCGGCGCGTGTACGGGAATCCAGCTGTACGCGAACCTGGTGAACGGCCGCGAGGACCTCGTCGAGCGCACCGTACGGATGTGGGAACTGCTGCTCCCCGGCCTCGCCGTGCCCAGCGCCGCGCGCCGTATCAGCCTGGACGCGGAGCGGGGCCGCGTCTCGTGACCGAACGGAACTTATGGCCGGATGGCGCCGGCGAAACCCCGGGCGCCGAGGCCGACTTGGGCGCCGATGCCTTCGGCGAGGCGGGGCGCATGCGAGTCGTCATCACCGGAGCCACCGGCACCGTGGGCGGCAAGGTGGCCCGTCTCCTGGCGCCGAACCATGACGTACGTTCGCTGACCAGGGACCCGGCACGGGCCGCCCGGGCCGGGGTGGCCGGGCACATCGTGGGCGCGGATCTCGGGGATCCCGCCACACTGCGCCATGCGATGGAGGGGGCGGATGCCCTCCTGCTCGTCACCTTCGACCCGCTGAGCCCCACACACGACGCGAACGCGCTGGCCGCCGCGCGGGCAGGGGGAGTCCGGCACGTGGTGAAGCTGTCCGCGGCGGCGGTGGGCGATCCACTGGCCCAGGACCGGATCACCTGCTGGCAGCGTGAATCGGAGGAGCGGGTCAAGGCGTCCGGTCCGACCTGGACGCTGCTGCGTCCGCGGGCGTTCATGTCCAACGCTCTTGGCTGGGCCGGGGGAGTGCGCAAGGAGGGGGTGGTGCGCGCCCTGTACGGATCCTCACGCAACTCCTGCGTCGACCCGCAGGACGTGGCGCGGGCCGCGGCGCGCGCCCTGGTGGGACGCGGCCAGGCGGGCCGGATCCATACGCTGACGGGGCAGCAGGCACTGAGCGTGCGCGAGCAGACGGAGCAGTTGGGCGAGGCACTCCAACAGGTCGTTCGCTACGAGGAGTTGACGTCCCATCAGGCCCTGTGGGGATGGCGTGAACGGCTGGGGGAGCCCCTGGCCCGCGCCCTGCTGGACAGCGCCGAACGGCAGGCGGCGGGCGCGAAGGAACAGGTCACCGACGGTGTCCGGGAGGCCACCGGCCGACCCCCGGGCACCTTCAGGGCCTGGGCCACCCGCCACGCGGACGCCTTCCGCTGAGCAGGCTTGTGCCCATAGCTGAGCGGGCTCGTACCCATAGGGGAAATGGAGTGGTCGGCCCACATGTGGCGACACCACATATCGGAGGGCCACATGTCGTCATATCCCGCACCACACACATACGTACCGGCCGGGAAACCGGCACCGGGAGGGAAGTAGCACCATGACTGAAGCGCACGGCATGCTCGCGGGCAGAACCGTTCTGATCACGGGGGCATCCAGCGGCATCGGGGAGGCCGCGGCGCGGCTGTTCGCGGCGGAAGGGGCCGCGGTGGTCCTGATGGCCCGTCGCGCGGACCGACTGGAGGCGCTGGCCCACGACATCGTCGAGGCGGGCGGCAAAGCCGAGCCGGCCCCCGGTGACGTGGTCAGCGAAGAGGACGTGGCCAACGCGGTCAAGGCAGCGGTGGGCCGGTTCGGCCGCCTGGACGGGGCGTTCAACAACGCGGGCTGGGCCACGGCGGGAACACCGCTGCACGAGACGGACACCGCGATCTTCGAGCGCACCATGGACGTGAACGTGCGCGGGGTGTGGAACTGCCTGCGCCACCAGATCCCCGCCATGCTCGACGCCGGGGGCGGCTCCATAGTGAACACCTCCAGCGTCGCGGGTCTCCAGGCCACCGGGGCATCGGCTGCGTATGTGGCCGCCAAACATGCCGTGTTGGGGCTGACCCGGGCGGCCGCGGCGGACTACGGGCGGCAGGGGATCCGGGTCAACGCGCTGGTGGTGGGCAGCACCCGCAGTGAGCTGATGGAGGAAGTGCTGGCCGGGACCCCGGAACTGGAGGAGAGCTTCGTGGCCCGCTCGGTCCAGCGTCGGATGGCCGACCCGGTGGAGATCGCCCAGGCCGCGGCCTGGCTGTGCAGCGACCGTGCCACGTTCGTCACGGGCGCGGCCATGCCGGTGGACGGCGGGTGGACCGCGGCGTAACGCCTTCCGGCAGCAGAATCCTCATTCTGTTCAGCCCAGGGCAACACCCGCCGCGACATCCCGCCCCGGGTCGCCCCGGGTTGCCCCGGACCGACCTGGACCACCCCGGACCGCAGAGCCCATCTGCGGTCCGGGGCATCGGCGTATGCCGCCCCAGGGCGAACAACCCTGGGGCGACACGGGCGCTCAAGCCGCCCGCGGGGAGGGGGTGGTGGGGTCCGGCCGGCCCTCGCCCCGGACCGTGGCGAGGTAGCCGGCCACGGCGTCACGGTTGCGGGTCAGATCCTGGATGCGTTCGGTCATGCGACGGTGCTCGCGCTCAAGGGTGGCGATCATCTCCGGTGTCGCGCCCAGGACATGGATGGTCCGGGTGGTCTCCAGGCAGGGCAGGATCTGCTTGATGATCCGCGTCGGCAGCCCGGCCTCCAGGAGGCCTCTGATCTGCAGGACCCGGTCGACGAAGAACTCGTCGTAGTCGCGGTATCCGTTGGCGGAGCGATCGGCGACGATCAACCGCTGCTCCTCGTAGTAGCGCAGGAGGCGGCGGGGCGTGCCGGTGCGTTCCGACAGCTCTCCGATACGCATGTGATCGACCTCACATTTCTTCCCGTTGACCTTCACATAGGTGTGAGGGTTCGAGCATTCACACCATGTCAATTAGCGAGAAGCAGACACCAGTTGATCCCCAAGTCGGAATCAAGAACCAGAGTGACCAGAAACTGCCCCTGCTCGCGCTGCTCGCGCTGGCCACGGCGGTCTTCATCACGAGCCTGACCGAAACGCTGCCCGCGGGCCTGCTGCCCGCGATGAGTTCGGACCTGCACGTCAGCGAGTCCGCGACCGGCCAGACGGTCACGATCTACGCCATCGGCACGGCCCTCACCGCGATCCCCCTGACCGCCGCGACAGCGGCCTGGCGGCGCAAGCGACTGCTCCTGGTGTCGATGGCGGGATTCGCCGCGGCCAACACGGTGACCGCCCTCTCGGGGAACTACTCCCTGACGATGGCGGCCCGGTTCGTCGCCGGTGTGGCCGCCGGTCTGGCCTGGGCGCTCCTCGCCGGATACGCCCGCCGCATGGCGCCGGCGCACCTGCAGGGCAAGGCGATCGCCATCGCGATGGCCGGTATCCCCGTCGCGCTCTCCCTGGGCGTCCCGGCCGGCACCTTCCTGGGCAAGGCCGTCAACTGGCAGGTCGCCTTCCTGGTCATGACCGGGCTCACCGTGATCCTGCTCGGCTGGATCGGCGCGATGGTCCCGGACTACCCGGGCCAGGCCCAGAGCGGCAAGACGCGGATGACCGCGGCGCTGAAGGTCCCCGGAGTCACCCCGGTCCTGTTCGTCACCCTGGTCTTCGTGCTGGCCCACACCATCCTCTACACGTTCATCGCGACCTTCCTCGACGAGCTCGGCATGGGCGGCTCCATCGACCTGGTGCTCCTGGTGTTCGGTGCGGCCTCGCTGGTGAGCATCTGGGTGGTCGGCGCGCAGATCAACCGCCGGCTGCGTGCGCTGATGATCGCGAGCACCCTGCTGATCGCCGTCGCGGCCGCGATCCTCGCCGTCCTCTCGGACAGCACCGCCATGGTGTACGTCGCCGTCACCCTGTGGGGGCTCGGCTGGGGCGGCGCCCCGACGCTGCTCCAGACCGCGGTCGGCGACGCGGGCGGCGAGCACGCGGACGCCGCGCAGGCCATGCTGGTGACGCTGTGGAACGTGGCGATGGCCGGTGGTGGCATCGTCGGCGGCATCCTCCTGAACCTGCTGGGCTCGACCTCCTTCCCCTGGAGCATCCTGGTCCTGCTCGCGCCGGTCCTCGTCGTGGTCCTGGCCGCCCGCGCCCACGGATTCCCCGCCAAACGCGGCAGTGCCGCCTGAGGAACGACGACGCCGGACGCCGCGGCCCCACGCCGCGGTGTCCGGCGTTCGCCGACGGCAGGGGGACCTACCGTGCTCATAGGGGCGATGGCCCGGCAGACCGGCGTCAGCACGCGGCTGCTGAGGTACTACGAAGAACAGGGCCTGCTGGCACCCCGGCGCCGCCCCAGCGGCTTCCGTGACTACCGGGAACAGGACGTGGAGACGGTCCGGCGCATCCGCGCCCTGCTGACCGCCGGACTCAGCACCCGCTCGATCGCCGCGCTGATGCCCTGCCTTCCCGGCGGCGGGGACCTCGCACCCGTACCGCTGAGCGCGGACCTGCTGGCCGGCCTGGGCCGGGAGCGCGCCCGGCTCCGGGACGCCGCCGCGGGGTTGCTCGCAGCGTGCGAGGCGCTGGACGCGGTCATGGCGTCCGTCCATATCCCGTAAGCCGGAATGGTTTTGATGGTGTATCAGGTCGTGCCATGCGAAGAAGGGGCGCCCCTGGCAGCTGTCAGGGGCGCCCCTTCCGCGGAGTGCTGATCTCAGGGCTGGGTGGCGGCGTAGTGCTCGGCGATCTCGTCGCTCGTCGCCAGCCACACCGCGGGATGGTTCGCGAGGCGCTCCAGGACCTGGTCCACGTACTTGTGCCGGAAGGGCTGGCTGCTGATGAACGGGTGCAGGACCAGCGCCATCACCCGGCCGCTGTCCGCGGAGTCGGCGTACAGCTGGTCCAGTTGGTCCGAGACGATGCGGACGAACTCGGGGCCGCTGAGGTTCCGGCCGACGAACAGGCTGACGTCGTTGACCTCGATGGAGTACGGAACGCTCAGCATCCCCGGCACGTTCAGCCGGTAGGGCTGGTCGTCGTTGCACCAGTCGAGGACGTACCCGAGGCCGAGTTCGGCGAGCAGGGCGGGCGTGCGGAAGGTCTCGGTCAGCGCCGGGCCCAGCCAGCCGCGCGGTCGCCGTCCCGTCGCCCGCTCGATGGTGTCGACGACCTCCGCCAGATAGGCGCGCTCCTCCTCGGCCGAACCGTGCGTCTGGAAGGTGGAGTTGTCCCTGCCGTGGGCCACCCAGGCCCAGTCGCGGGCCCGGCCCGCCTCGATGATCTGCGGATAGTGTTCGCAGACGGCCGAGTTGAGCATCACGCTCGCGCGGATCCCGTGCCGGTCCAGGCTCTCGGTCAGCCGCCAGATGCCGACCCGGGGGCCGTAGTCGCGCCAGCCGTAGTTCAGCGGGTCCGGCGCGAGTCCCGCGGTCCCGGAGAAGATGCTGGTGGAGGGCTGGTCGACCCGGTAGTGCTCGATGTTCACCCCGACGTAGCAGGCGACGCGGGCGCCGCCGGGCCACTGGATCGGCGGGCGTTCGGTGATCGGGCTGTACGCGAATAACTCGTTGTCCATGGCTGCTCACCTCGTGGTCCAACCCGCCGTCCCATCAAGGGAGTACGGGCGGCGGGTCCGGTGTGGAAGACGGCTGACTCATCCGCATCCTCGGCCCTTCGCACTGATGTGAGGGTCAACCCGGCCCGGCGTGAAGCCGGTCACAGGCGCTGGGGAACCCGGCCCGAGCCCGTCAGGAGCGTACGCAGCCGACGGCGCCCCCGGTGCAGGCGCGAGGTGACCGTGCCGTGGGGGATGTCGAGGAGTTGGGCTATCTCGCGGTAGTGCAGGCCCTCCACGTCGGCGAGGTAGACCACCTCGACGAAGACCTCGGGGGTCCGGCGCAGCGCGTCGAGGAGCTCGGGATCGGGGATCCGGCTGAGCACCTGCGACTCGGCGGAGGCGAGGCCCCCCAAGGTGTGACCGGCGGTGCGGACGAGCTGCCAGTCCTCGATCTCGCCCGTGCCCCAGTGCTGGGGCTCGGTGCGTTTCTTGCGGTAGGAGGTGATGAAGGCGTTGGTCATGATGCGCCGCAGCCAGCCCCACAGATTGGTCCCGGCGCGGAACTGGTGGAAGCACTTGTACGCGATGGCGTACGTCTCCTGCACCAGGTCCTCGGCATCCTCGCGATTGCGGGTCAGGCGCAGGGCCTGCGTGTACAGCCTGCGCCGGTAGCCGAGGGCGTCGCGCTCGAAGCGTCGTGCGCGATCCTGGGCGGATTCCTCCGCGGCTCGCTGCGCGTCGCCGGGCGGGCGCACCTCGTCGGTACGGGGCGGGGGCGCGGTCATCGTTCGTCCTTCGCGTGGGGAGCCGTTGGCAGGGGGCGCGGTTTCGTTCGTCCGGGGCCCGCGGGCGCGGTGCCGGGGCATCCCGGGGCCCGGCGGATCACAGGCGGGCGGGGCGTCGCGCGCCGAGCTGCAGGCGGCGGTAGAGGTAGGCGGCGGACGACATCGTCATGTGGTGGTGCCAGCCGGGGTAGGACCGGCCCTCGAAGTCGAGGAGCCCGAAGTCGTCCTCAAGGCGTTGCACCACGGCGTGGGTGCCCGAGGGTCTGCGCAGCAGGGAGAGCACCTCGTCCATCCGGCGGTCCCCGAGGCTGGTGATCCAGAACCGGGCCGGGCGCGGCCCCGCCGGGAACTGCTCGGCGATCAGCCGGTGGACCCGCTGGGTGCTGGGCGCGGCCGGGGAACTGCCCGGCAGCCGGACCGGCGCGGAGAAGACCTGGACGCGCCGCGTCCGGCCGCCCTGCTCCACGCCGATGACGTACGGGTGGCGCGCCCCGCCCTCGTGCATGAACCGCTGCGCGCTGACCGGTCGGGCCGGGCCCGGCCGGTTGCCGATGCCGGGTGCCGCGTGGAGCGCCGGCAGCACGGGCTGATCGGGCCGGACCTCAAGAACGAAGTCCCGTTCGCGCAGATGGAGATGGGCCGCGAGGCGAGTGGCATCGATCGCACAGTGCCGGTCGACGACCAGCGGAGCGGGGCCGGACACCTTCAGCGCGGCGAGCCGGTCCGTCAGGTCCAGGACATGCGCCCACGCCGGCTCGGCCCGTACGGTGTCGGGGACCCGGGCCCGGCGTCTGCGCATCTCGTCGCCGCACCACGCCTCGTCCATCAGGAGGGACCACTCGACGGGGATGCTCTCCGACCCGGAGGTCAGGAACAGCCCTATGCCGACCTGGCAGTTGATGGTCCGGCCGGCCTCCGGCACGAACCGCTTGTGCACACCGACCGAGTGCTCGCCGCGCTTCTCCACCAGCGTCGTGCCGACCGTCCAGCTGTGCCCGGGCAGCCGCGCGGCCGCCTTGCGGGCCAGCGACTCGCGCGCCGCGCTCCAGTCCCACGGGCTGGCGCTGATGAACTGCTGCAGCGCCTGGGCCGCGCCGGGAGGCAGACAGGCCGCCTTGGCCATCTGCGAGACCGTCTTCTTGCCCGGGGCCGTGAGCAGCCCGCACAAGTAGGCGTCGGCCCACCGGCGTTGGTCGACGCGCGGCAGATAGCCGAACACGTCCTCCGTGAAGCCCGATAACTCTGGCAGACGGTGGTGCGCGTACTGAGGCTGCGGCAGGACGGCGCGGTGCTGTACGGCCATGGTGAATCCCCCTCTGAGCGTCGACGGCCGGTACGACACCCAGAAATATAGCGAACGCTTTTTCTGTTTTTGGCCAGAGTGGTCGATCCCCACCGCGACTTCGGCAAGTCGGCGTTGCCGCCGGACGCTTCGGCTGGGGAAAGTGTCCGTCTTGTGCAGTCCGGTACGGAGAAAGGTGTTCGAGGTTGATACGCACCCGACGGTGCGCGGTGAAGAGGAAGTGCGGGCCGGATGGCCGACCCGGTTCCCGGCCCCGCTCCTGTTCCGCGGGTGCGCCCGCGGAACACCGCTGTCCTGGGCGCCGCACCGGGCGGCGGCCGTGGTGAAGCAGATACGCGCGGCCCGCACCCGCGCCGCCGTGATCCGGGCGGCCGCGGTCGAGATGGACCGGGACGGCTATGCCGGCACGTCACTGGTCCGCATCTGCGCCGCCGCCGGGATCTCGCTGGGCGCCCTCACGTTCCACTTCCCGGCCAAGGCCGGCCTCGCCGACGAACTCCAGGCCCGGGGGAGCGCGAAGACCCGGGAAGCCGTGACCCGGGTCGTCGCGCTCCCCGCCTCCCCCCTGCGCCTGGCGCGGGCCCTGCTGCTCGCGGTCGCCCGGCTCCTGGAGGCGGAGACCGACGTCCGCGCGGCCGCCCGGCTGACCCGGGAGCGCCCGTGCGAGGCCGCCGACTGGACGGCCGCATGGCTGCCGGAACTGCGCCGCCTCCTTGAACAGGCCGGTGTAGAAGGCCAGTTGAGCCGGTCGGCCGATCCGGAGGCGTTGACCGTGCTCGCCGCCTACCTCGTCACGGGCGTGGACGCCCACCTCCGCCTGCGCGCCCACACCGCGTCCCCCGCCGGGGCCGAAGCGTCCCGGGACGCCGTCGGTCAGCTCGCCGAGGTGTGGGACATCGTTCTGTACGGAGCGTCTGCCACCGGCCCGCCCCGCCCGGAGCGGGACGGGCGGGAGCGAACGGCCTGAATCCGAGCACCAGTTGACGCGATGGAGCAAGCGGTCGGCGCATTTAGAAGGGGAAGGGAAGAGGAAACGCGGCCTGACGTGACTTATTGAAGTCCCTATGTTCGCCCTCGTACGGCCCCGGCAAGATGGTGGCCGCGAGGCACCCGGGACGGATCGCGGGCCCGGTCCGCGATCCGCTGGGGACGCCTCGCCCGGTGCTCCTCCAGTGCACCCGACAAGCCGGGTGCACCGTCCCGCCGCTCGCCTGACGGAAGGCAATCCCCCGTCCTGGCCGTCAAGTCCGGCGGGCGGTGCACCCCACCGGGCGGTGACAGCGCCCGGAGACGACTGGAGTTCAGCTTGCGCGGCGGGCAGCTCCTCCCGCCGGTCGCCATTCAGGGAGACGAGGAACATGTCCTGTGTCAGCGTCCGTGAGCAACTGCCCGTACAGACAGCCGAGTTGGAGACGGCATGGACCTGATGGATCCTCACATACCGTCGCCCCGGCTCGCCGGGGCAGTCCCTTCAAGATTCCACCAGGTCACCGCGCCGGCCCTGCACAGGCCTCCCCTCACCTGGCGGCTGCTCGTCGTGGAGAACGACGCCCGCGACGCCGAGTCGCTGATCCGGGGCCTGACCCGGCACGGGCACAGCGTCGAGCGGGCGGAGACCGGCCGGGCCGCCCTTGAGGGCTACCAGCGCGCCGACCTGGTGCTGCTCGACCTCGAACTTCCGGACCTGGACGGCCTGGAGGTGTGCCGTGAGGTGCGCTCGGCCTGCGACATCCCGGTGATCGCGGTCACCGCCCGGGCCACCGAACTCGACCGGGTGCTCGGCCTCCAGGCCGGCGCCGACGACTACCTCGTCAAGCCTTACGGTTTCCGGGAGTTGATGGCCCGTATCGACGCCGTCATGCGCCGCATCCGGCCGCAGCCCGTCGCCACGCCCGTGGTGGCGCACGGCCCGCTGCGGATCGACTCCACCGCGCGAGAGGTGAGCGTGCACGGTAGGCGGGTCGAGGTGACCCGCAAGGAGTTCGACCTGCTGTACCTGCTCGCCTCGCAGCCCGGCACTGTCGTGTCGCGACACCGGATCATGCGGCAGGTCTGGGGCGACTCCTGGTCGCGCCGGACCCTGGACACGCATGTGAGCAGCCTGCGCAAGAAGCTGGGAGCGGGGGACTGGATCACCACGGTCCGGGGCGTCGGCCTCCAGTTCGTCCGGCCGTGACCCGCCCCCGCGCAAGGCCCTGAGCAGGCCCGCGCCCTCCCTTTCCATACGCCGACGCCCCCCTCGTACCCGTACGCGCCCACCCGGGACGATCAACCCGCTCTCGCAGGAGGCCCACGCACCGTGCCCGCCCCACGCATCCCCCTCAGCCGGAAACCCGTCAAGCAGATCCACCTCGCGGCCCAGCTGCCCAGCGTCCAGAACACCACCGTCTGGTCCGACCCCCGCTCCGGGAGCCAGATCGACCTGGAGTCCTTCACCCGCCTCGCACAGACCGCGGAGCGGGGCAGGTTCGACTTCTTCTTCCTGTCCGAGGGGCTGCGGCTGCGCGAGCACAAGGGCCGCATCCACGACCTCGACGTGGTCGGCCGGCCCGAGTCGCTCACCGTGCTGAGCGCGCTGTCCGCCGTCACCGACCGCATCGGCCTCGCCGCCACGGTCAACTCCACCTTCAACGAGCCCTATGAAGTGGCCCGCAGACTGGCGACCCTGGACCACCTCAGCGAAGGGCGCGCCGCCTGGAACGTGGTCACCACCCACGACGCCTTCACGGGCGAGAACTTCCGGCGCGGCGGCTACCTGGCCGAGGCCGACCGCTACACCCGAGCCGCCGAATTCCTTTACACGGCAAGGGAGTTGTGGGACAGCTGGCGACCGGGTGACCTCGTGGCCGACCCGGCCGCGGGCGCGTTCGTACGAGCGGGCGCGGGCACCTTCGCCCACCACGGGCAGCACTTCGACATCGCCGGACGGTTCAACACGCCCCGTTCCCCCCAGGGACACCCGGTGATCATTCAGGCCGGGGACTCGCCGGAGGGGCGCGAGTTCGCCGCGCGCGACGCCGACGTCATCTTCAGCCGCCACAGCACGCTCCCCGAAGGGCGCGCCTTCTACCGCGACGTCAAGGCGCGCCTGGCCAAGTACGGCCGCGCCCCCGAGGACCTGAAGATCATCCCCTCGGTCACCTACGTACTGGGCGACACCTCGCGGGACGCCGAGGAGCGAGCCGCCGAGATCAGCCGGGCCCAGGTCGGACCGGGGACCGCGATCCGGTTCCTCGAAGCCGTCTGGGGCCGGGACCTGTCCGGCTACGACCCCGACGGGCCGCTCCCCGACATCGAGCCGCTGGCCGACGAGCTGCTGATGAAGGGACATACGGAGTTCCGTGGCGACCGGGCCGCGACCGCCCGCCGGTGGCGGGAGATGGCGGCGACCCGTGGGCTGAGCATCCGCGAGCTGGCCATCGAGGTTCGCGGACGGCACACGTTCGTCGGCACGCCCGCCCAAGTCGCCGATGCCATCGACGAGTTCGTGCAGAGCGACGGTGCCGACGGCTTCATCTTCGTCCCCCACATCACTCCCACCGGTCTCGACGATCTGGTCGACAAGGTGGTGCCGCTCCTTCAGGAGAAGGGCGTCTTCCGCGCCGACTACACGGGCACCACCCTGCGCGACCACCTCGCCCTGCGGCCGACCCGAACCGCGCGTGCCGCTGACCGGGACGCCCCCTGATGTCACAGGTCCCCGAACCCCTGACATCACCGGCCCCCCAACCCCTGAACGGAGACACCGTGACCCGGCTTCATCTCGCCGTCGCGCTCAACGGAGCCGGCTGGCACCCGGCGGCCTGGCGGGCCCACGGCGCGCGCCCCGACCAGCTGTTCACCCCTCGCTACTGGGCGGAACTGGTCGGCGAGGCGGAGCGCGGGCTGATCGACTTCGTCACCATCGAGGACGAACTCGGCCTTCAGTCCGCCGCGTTCCACCGCCCGGACGACCGGACCGACCAGGTCCGCGGCCGCCTGGACGCCGTCCTGCTCGCCGCCCACCTCGCCCCACGGACCTCGCACATCGGCCTCGTGCCGACGACCAATGTCACCCACACCGAGCCCTTCCACCTCTCCACCGCCATCGCCTCCCTCGATCACGCGAGCCACGGCCGGGCCGGCTGGCGGCCCCAGATCACGTCCCGGGCGGCGGACGCGCACCACTTCGGACGGCGTGCCACCCCGGTCCTCACCGACGAGGACGTCCAGGACACCGAGCTCATCGCGCGCCGGCTGCGCCCGCTGTTCGCGGAGGCCGGCGATGTCGTCGAGGCCGTGCGCCGGCTCTGGGACAGCTGGGAGGACGACGCGGAGATCCGCGACGCGGCGACCGGCCGCTTCATCGACCGCGACAAGGTCCACCACATCGGCTTCACGGCCGAGCACTTCGGCATCCGCGGCCCGTCCATCACCCCGCGCCCGCCGCAGGGCCAGCCGCTCGTCACCGTCCTGGCGCACGCCTCGACCCCGTACGAACTCGCCGCCCGCGCGGCCGACGTCGTGTTCATCACGCCGTGCTCCCGCGCGGACACGACACGGATCCTTGGCCGGGTCGACAAGGCCGCGGCCACCGTGGGGCGGCCGTCGGAGCAGCCGTTGAAGACGTTCGCCGATCTCGTCGTCTTCCTGGACGAGGACTCCGGCGCGGCTGCCCGCCGCAAGGGGCGCCTCGACGAGCTGGACGGCGCCGCGCTCGGCTCCGACGCGCACATCTTCACCGGCACGCCCGGCGAGCTGGCCGAGCTCCTGATCGACTGGAGCGGGGCCGGCCTCGACGGGTTCCGGCTGCGGCCCGGCGCGCTGCCGCACGACCTCGCCCTGATCACCACCCGCCTGGTCCCCGAACTCCAGCGCCGCGCGGCCTTCCGCACCGCCTACGAAAGCCCCACCCTGCGCGGACTGCTGGGTCTGCCCCGCCCGGCGAGTCGCTACGCGGCCACGAGCTGAGCGGGTGGCCAGGACCCGGGGGATCCGCGCCAACCGGCCGTGTATCAGGCAGGGTTGGCGCGGTGGGCGGCCAGGCCTTTGAGGAGCGGGTGGACGGTTGGCGCCGTGACGGGCGTACCGGTCACCTGGAGCGCCCACCACGCACTGGCCAGGTTGGACGACAGCAACACCCGCCCGGGGCAGGCGAGTTCGTCGAGGGCGGCCAGGGTGAACATGCCGGTCCCGGTGAACAGCACCGCACCGTCCTCGGGGAGCGGGTTCCGGCGCACCTGCTCCAGGAGCCCCTCGGTGGTCACCCGGTACGGGTCGTGGACCTCGCCCGCCCGGATCCGCACGACAGCGTCGACGGTGAGACCGGCCTTCTCCCAGTAGCCGCGCGACAGCTCGGTCAGCCACGGCTCGTACGGGGAGACCAGCGTCAGCCGGTCAAGGCCCAGGGCCTCGATCGCCGCGAGGGTGGTCAGCGCGGAGGACCGCACCGGATACCCGGCGCGCTCGCCGAGCCGGGCGCAGAACTCCCGGTCGCCGTCGGGCCCCAGCAGATAGTGCGAGGCGCTGCACGCCACCACGGCGGCGTCGAGCGGCAGCCGGCCGAAGCCGTCGAGCACCCCGGGCAGCACCTCGTTGTACGTCTCCAGCACGGCCCGCAGGCCCTGGCCCGGAAGGACCGGGAAGCGGGTGGTGTGCACGTTCGTCCCGGCACCGAAGAACTGGTGGAACTCGGGCTCGGCTGTGGGGTTTTCCGGCGGGACGACAATCCCGATTCGTGGCACGGAGCGTATGTCCATGACGGCATCACCAATCTGTCGGTCCTGTGGCGTGGTTGTCGAATGCGAGCAGGCTAGTCCAGGAATGGCGTACGAGTCGTACGATCCCTCGGAATCGGCCGCCTTCTCACCCGGATCTTGAATTTCTGTGGCGAGTTGACCTTGGCCTGACAATGTCTGACAAGAGCCGCACACGACAGGCGTTGACGCCCGCCACCGGCACCGATGAAGCTATTCACCAACGGCAGACGCAACGTTCCGCCTGAATGCGAAAGCCTTCTGAGGGCGTACGCATCCGTATGGCGGCGGCCGGATTCTGCAATAGCTTCTGGATGAAGGAGTGAATGCACATGGCGATATCGGAAAGCCTCCCCGGGGAAACCCGGGGCCCGGCGGAAGAAAAAGAACCCCTGCCCGTCCTGCCCCGCATATCGGATGCGACGCTGCGGGACTCGGCCCATATGGCCGGTGTCGAGTTCACCGCCAAGGACGCGGAGACCATCGCGGACCTTCTGGTGCGGACCGGCGTGGAACTGGTCGAGGTGGGCATGGTGTCGGGCCCCTCGTCGGCCGACGCCGACCTCATCCTCGCCACGCACGAGGCCGTGGGCCCCGAGCACTCCATGAGCCTGGTGATGGTCCGCGACCGCCAGCAGGTGGCGAAGGCGCTCGACGAGGCCGTACGGCTCGGCGTGAAGTCCGTGATGTTCTCCATCCCGACCTCGCGGGAGCACGCGGCGCTGAAGCTCGCCTCGCCCAGCGAGAAGTACCTCACGGCCCTCGCCAAGGCCGCCATCGAAGGCGCCAAGGAGCGCGGCCTGCACGTGACCTTCAGCGGAGAGGACGGTGCGCGCACCCCCAGGGAGCGGCTCGTCCCCTATGTGGAGGCGGGCTTCGCGGCCGGGGCCGACCGCTTCCGCCTCGCCGAGACGGTCGCGTACCTCTCGCCGTGGCAGATGGAGGCCAAGATCGCGGATCTCACCGCGATCGACGGGTCCGAGATCGAGATCCACTCGCACAACATGCTGGGCATGGCGGTCGCCAACTCCCTGGCCGCCGTACGGGCCGGCGCCCAGTGGATCTCGGCGACCGTCGGCGGCATCGGCGAGCGGGGCGGCAACGCACCCCTGGCCGAGCTGCTCACCTCGCTCCGCGTCGTCCACGGCGACACCCGCTTCGACCTCACCCACCTCACCGAGCTCTCGCGAGCCGCGCTGAAGGGGGCGGGCCTGGGCGAGGCGTTCCAGTCGGGCCCCACCACCGCGCACGCCTTCGCCTACGAACTGCCGGGCCAGCTCAGCAACCCGTCGGCGTACGAGACCCTGCCCGCCGAACTCGTCGGCAACTCCCGTGAGCTGCGCGTCCGTTCGCGCATCAGCCCGGCCCTCGTCCGCTGGGCGCTCACCGACTCGGGCGTCGAGGACGGCCTCGACGTGGAGTCGTTCACCACCTGGCTGACGAACCGTCAGAAACGGGACGGCCGCCCCCTGCTCGACCGCGACGGCATCCGCAAGGCCGCCGTCGACTTCCAGTCCATCTGACCTCAGAACAAGCAGACCGAGCCGACTCGGCTCCGTACCAACCGATTTGGAGAAGTCATGTCCACGCTGCTGACCGGTGCCTGCCCCGAGTGCGAGACCGACGTCACCACCCCGCCGATGGTCCAGGGCGAGACGCTCTCGTGCCCCGAGTGCCTCCTGACGCTGCGGGTCGACGACATCAGCGACGGCACCCTCTCGCTGGAGATGGTCGAAGTCACCCTCCGCGACTGGGGCCAGTAAGAGCTACCGCCAACAACGGAAGGAACCCATGCGCATGGGCAAGAAAGTCGCCATCGTGGCCGACCGGATCAGCTGGGAAGAACGCCAGCTGATCCAGTCCGGACCGGACTTCGGTCTCTCGGTCGAGTGGCTCAACGACGAATCCCTGTGCCTGGGGCACCCTCAGGCGAAGTCCGTCAGCGGCTACGACGCACTCCTGGTCCGCAGCCGCAGCTACACCCGCGGCGGCATGCTGGCCACCCTCGGCGAGACCACCGGCATCCCCACCCTCAACTCGGCCGCCGCCGTCCACGCCTGCGAGAACAAGCTGGCCCTGCGCGCCCTGTTGCGCACCGCGGGCGTCCCCGTCCCGGACTTCCGGCTCGTCCTGTCCCGCAAGGACTTCGAGAAGGCGCTCGACGAACTGCCCCTGCTCGTGGTCCTCAAGCCCGTCTTCGGCGGCATGGGCAAGCGGGTCACCCTCATCCGGCACTCCGACACCGCGCAGTCCGTCTACGACTACGTCGAGGACCTCGGCCACGCCTTCGAGCAGGCCTGCCTCGTCGAGCCGTACCTGGGCGGCGGCTCGATCCGCTGCCTGGTGGTGGGCCGCGAACTGGTCGCCGCCGCCGAGTTCCAGAGCGGCGGGGCCGACTGGCGCAACAACGCCGCCCTCGGCAACCGCAACCGTGCCGTCGCCCACGACGAGGACGTACGGCGGATCGTGGACAGCGTGGTCGACCAGCTCGGCCCCGGCATCTACGGGATCGACCTGTTCAGCACCCCGGACGGATATCTCGTCAACGAGGTCAACCACGCCCCGGGCTTCCGGGCCGTCGCCTCGGCGACCGGCGCGGACATCGCCTCGGTCGTCGGCCGCCATGTGAGGGAGCTGCTGCGATGATCCGTGTCGGCATCATCGGCGCCTCGGGGTTCGCGGGCGGCGAACTCATCCGGCTGGTCGGCCAGCATCCCGACCTGGAGCTGACCTTCCTCGGCGGCTCCTCCAACATCGGCCGCCGCCCGGCCGAACTCCACCCCGGCCTGCGCCAGGACCTCGGCCTGGCCGTCGAGCCCGTCACCACCGACCTGTCCGGCCGGTGCGACGCGGTCCTCCTCGCCACTCCCGCCGAAGTGTCCGCCGAACTGGCCGGACAGCTCGCCGACCAGGTCGCGTCCGTGATCGACCTGAGCGGCGCCTTCCGCATCCGCAGCACCGACCTCCACGAGCGCTGGTACCCCAAGGTCCGACGCCGGCCCGAACTGGCCGACCGTTTCGTCTACGGAGTGCCCGAGCTCGTCGGCGACCAGATGGCCGGCGCACCGCTGATCTCGCTGGCCGGCTGCTACGCCACCGCCATCACCCTGGGCCTGGCGCCGCTCACCCTCGGGCTCGGCCTCGACCTCAAGACCGTCCTGGTCGACGGCAAGAGCGGCTCCAGCGGCAGCGGCCAGCAGCTGCGCACCGCGGGCCTGCACCCGTACCGCAACGGCGCCATCACCCCGTACGCCCCCGTCGGGCACCGGCACGCCGCCGAGGTCGGCGACTTCCTGGAGCGCGGCAAACCCGGCACGATCGGCTCCCTGACGATGTCGGCGTACGGCGTCTCGCACGTACGGGGACTGATGGCCAGCACCTACGTGTTCACCGACGAAGCGGTCGACGGCCGCGAACTGCAGCGCGCCTACCTGCGCTTCTACAAGGACCACCAGTTCGTCCGGGTGCGCAGGCACACCGAGACGATGATCCCGGTGCCCGACCCGCAGGCCGTGCTCGGCTCCAACTACTGCGACGTGAGCGTGCTGCACGACCCGGAGGGCGGCCGCATCGTCGTCCTCGCCGCACTCGACAACCTGATCAAGGGGGCCGCGGGCCAGGCCGTCCAGGCGCTGAACATCCGCTTCGGCCTCCCCGAGGAGAGGGGGCTGACCATGCAGCCGCTGATGCCGGCATGAGCAACACACCCTCGGTCGTCAAGCTCGGCGGAAGCTGCCTGGACGACATGACGGACGCCTGGTGGGACGACCTCGCCGCGCACGGCCGAAGTCATCCGCTGATCCTGGTCCACGGCTGGTCCAAACCGCTCAAGGACCTCAACCCCCGCTACACCGAGCCCTCGGCCGTCATGCGGGACCGCTACGGCAACCAGAGCCGGTGGACCACCCCCGAGGTCATCGACGACATCAAGACCGTCAGCCACGCCCTGGGCGAGCAGGTCTTCGCCCGCCTGAACAGCCGCGGCATCACCGCCGAGCGGGTGGTGGGCAGCGACGGCCTGGTCCGGGCCGGCGAGGGCGAGCGCTGGTGGTGGCGGAACAAGCAACTCGTCGAGCTGGACAACCTGGTGGGCCCGATCACCGGCGTGGACCCCCGCGCCCTGAAGGACCTGAAGCCGGGCCACTGCCACCTCGTCACCCCGCTGGCCCGCAACCCCGCGGGCCAGGAGGTCAACACCGACGCCGACCGGGCCGCGGCCGCCATCGCGGGCGCCACCGGCGCGACCTCCCTGACCCTGGTCACCGACGTCGCCCACCTCCTGATCGACGGCGAACCGGTGCGCCGGATCAGCGCGCAGGCCGCCGCGGCCTTCCGCGACAAGGGCGCCACCGGCGGCATGCGCAAGAAGCTGCGGGCAGCCGGCGAGGCACTGGACGGGGGAGTGGGCCGGGTCATCATCGGCAGCGCACCCGTCTCGGACATGCTCGCCGAACGCACCGGCACCGTCATCACCCCCGCGTGAAACCGAGCCCGCCCGCCGCCGTGCCCCCGCGCGCGGCAGCGAGGGCACATCAGCGAGAGGAGCAGCGCACGTGGCGTCATCCCGGGTGCTAGTGGTCAACAACGGAACCCTGTCCCTGAAGCAACTGCGCCGGCGCTTCGAGGACTTGGGCTCCGAAACCGACACCGTCGACGCGGCCTCCGTGCCGCGCAAGCTCGACGGACGCCATCAGGCGATCGTGCTGAGCGGAACCAAGGTCCGCGCCTACGACAGTGACTTCTACCGGCCCCTGATCGACCTCGTCATGCAGGCCGACGTGCCGGTTCTGGGGATCTGCGGCGGCATGCAGATCATCGCCGTCGCGGCCGGCGCCGAACTCGCCGAGGGCCCGCAGCGGGTCGGCGGCCACGAGGCGCAGGTCGACAAGGAGGAGGCCCTCTTCTCCTACGTCAAGCCCACCGTGACCGTCTTCCACCGGCACACCCTCTACCTCCGGGCCGCGCCGAAGGGCTTCCGCTCCATCGGGCGCTCGGAGCACGCGCCGGTCGAGTTCATGCGCTCCGACGACGGCCGGATCTTCGGCTCGCAGGCCCACCTCGAATTCCGCAACGACGGCATGGAGATCCTCCGGGGCTTCGCCGAGCAGTACCGGTGACACCCCTGAGAGCCCGTCAATTCCCTTATGCAGCACACCAGTTAACGAAACCAATCGATGATGAGGTCTCTTCAGCATGAGCATCGTGGATGACAACCCCGGCGGGGAAGAACAGCGCGCCCCCGCCTTCTCGGTCGCACTCAACGGCAGCGGCGGCCCGCTCAAGGGCTGGGTCGTGGTCGACTCGCTGGTCGACTCGATCGCCATGGGCGGCACCCGTATGACCGCCGACGTCACCGAGGAGGAGGTACGCGGCCTGGCTCGGGGCATGACGCACAAGCTGACGCTGGTCGGGCTCCCGGTGGGCGGCGCCAAGGCGGGCATCGTCTCCGACGGCACCGACCGCGAGCAGACCCTGCGCACCTTCGGCCGCACCGTCGCGCCGCTGCTGCACGGCGGCATTCACCTCGGCTGCGACCTCGGGGTGACCCCGGCCGACCGGAAGGTGTTCTTCACCGAGGCCGACTACGACCCGCGCCGCAAGGCCCGCGGGGTGGACATGCCGTACGACTGGCGCACCTACTACGAGCCGCTGGTCGACTGCACCGGCCACGGCGTCGGCGTCGCGGCGGTCACCGCGCTCGAAGCGCTGCCCGACCGCGGTGCCTCGCGCCGCGTCGTCATCCAGGGCTTCGGCACCGTGGGGCGCTCGGTCGCGAAGTTCCTGGAGGACCGGGGCCACCGCATCGTCGGTGTGGCCGACGTGAAGGGCACCATCAGCGCCGAGCGGCTGCCCGTCGCCGACCTGCTCGCCATCACCGACGGCTTCGGGCAGATCGACCGCTCCCGGCTGCCGCAGAACGTCACCGTCTCCGCCGAGCCGGACGCCTGGCTGGACGTGGAGGCCGACCTCCTCATCCTCGCGGCCAACCACAACGCCCTCAACGACGCCAACGTGCACCGCCTGACCGCGCCCCTCGTGGTCGAGGGCGGCAACATCACCGTCAGTCCCGAGGCGAAGCTGAAGCTCGCGGTGCAGGGCGCGACCCTCGTCCCCGACGTCGTCGCCAATGTGGGCGGCGCGGCAGCGGCGGGCCTCGCCCTCACCCGGACCGTACCCTTCGAACTGGAGGCGACCGCACGCAAGGAATGGGTCTTCGACTGGGTCGGCACCCGCGTCCGCAAGAACACCCAGGACCTCCTGGAGATCGCCGCCGCGACGTCCGAGGACCCGCTGCCGACCCTGCTCTCCGCCCGCCGGGGGGACCGCCGATGACCGCCGGGTTCGTCCCCGAGGGACACGAGGCCCGTACGGCGGAGTACCGGCGGCGCGGCTGGTGGCGCGACGAGACCTTCCTCGACGACCTGCGCCGCCAGGCCCGGGAGCGTCCGCACAAGCTGGCCATCGCCGGCCGCCGGGTCACCCAGGGCCGCACCGACACCCTCGACTACACCGAGCTGTTCCAGATGACCGAGCGGTTCGCGGGCGCGCTGGTCGAACTCGGGGTCCGGCCGGGCGACTTCGTGGCCGTCCAGCTCCCCAACCGGTGGGAGATGGCGCCCCTGCTTTTCGCCTGCATCCGGGTCGGCGCGGTCATCTGCCCGATCTCGCCGATCTGCGACGAGGGTGAGCTCCGCCACCGCCTGGAGCTCACCGAGGCCCGGGTCTGCGTCACCGTCCCGGAGTGGGACGGCACGCCGCTGGCGGAGATCGTCACCGGCCTGCGCGACGAACTCGCCACCCTGGAGCACGTGTTGGTGGTCGGCGGCCACGCCCCCGACGGTGCCCGCGACTTCCACGACCACTTCGTCGGCACCGTCTGGGAGGAGGAGCACACGGCCGATCTGGACGGGCGCGAGCTGAAGCCCGACGACCCGTTCGTGGTCCTGTTCACCTCCGGCACGACCGGCGAGTCCAAGGGCGTCCTGCACAGCCAGAACACCATCCACTCGGCGGTGCGCGGCTACGTCGACGCCTTCCTCCTGGACGACGACCTGGTCGCCGCCGTCACCACCCCGCTGGTCCACTACTCGGGCTTCGGCCAGGGCATCCTCGCGGGCGTCATGCTCGGCGGCACCATCGCCTTCCAGGACGTACGCAAGAACGCCGCCCTGCTCGACCTGGTGGAACGCTACGGCGCCACCCTGCTGTACGGCCCCCCGCCCACCCTGCACGAGATCAGCCAGTCGCAGCGGACCGACCCCCGCGACGTCAGCACCATCCGGCACGTCGTGACCGGCTCGGCGCCGGTCCTCCAGCCCCTGGTGGACGAGCTCCGCGAGACCCTCGGGGCCCGTACGTACTCGCTGTGGGGCATGTCCGAGAACGGCCCGGTCACCATCACCAAGCTCGACTACAACCAGGATTGGGCGGCGCACAGCAACGGTCGGCCGATCGACGCCATGGAGATCCGGATCGACAACTGCAAGAACCCCGACGAGCGGGCTTCGGTGGGCCGGCTGAGGGTGCGCGGCGCCTCCCAGGCGCTGAGCTACTACAAGCGGGACGACGTCTTCGCCGCCGAACTCACCGCGGACGGCTGGTTCGACACCGGGGACGTGGCGCGCGACGACGGCCGCGGCGGCATCCGCATCCTGGGCCGTGCCAAGGACGCCATCATGCGCGACGGCATCGTCGTCCCGATGACCGAGCTCGAAGCGATCATCGCCCGCCACCCCAAGGTGCACGAAGCCGCCCTGGTGGGTCCGACCGGCCAGGTCAGCGACGCGATCTTCGCGGTGGTCGTTCCCAGCGGCGGCGAGGGACCGACCCTGGAGGAGATCCGCCGGCATCTGAAGGAGGCGGACCAGAGCGAACGGTTCTGGCCCGACCGCCTGCTGGTGGTCGAGGCGCTGCCCAAGACCCTCACCGGAAAGGTCCGCAAGGCCGCCCTGCGGGAGCTCTATCCCGAGGCCTGAGGCCCCGGGCCCGCCCCGTAACCGACTGTTGGAGTAGTCATGCCCGAGTCCACCGAGGTGACCATGTCGGCGACGCTCGCCGCCGACGAGGCGATCGCCCGCAGACGGCTGGCCGGAGAGCAGGTGCTCTCGATGGCCAGCGGCGAGATAGGTCTGCCGGTTCTCCCCGCCCTCCGGGCGAAACTGGCCGCGGCCGCCGGCCTCAACACCTACGGCCCCGTGGCCGGGAGCGCCGCGCTGCGCACCGCGGCGGCCGACTACTGGAGCCGACGCGGCCTGTCCGCCGACCCCGGTCTGGTGGTGTGCGGGCCGGGCAGCAAGCCCCTGCTGTTCGCGCTGCTGCTCGCCGTCGGCGGCGACGTGGCGCTGCCCATGCCGAGCTGGGTCAGCTACGCGGCCCAGGCCGGGCTGCTCGGGGTGCGGCCGATCCCGGTGCAGACCCTGCCGGGCCAGGGCGGCGTTCCCGACCCCGACCGGCTGCGCGAGGCGGTCACCGCCGCCCGCGCCGCCGGGCGCGACCCGCGCTCCGTCGTGGTCACCCTGCCGGACAACCCGACCGGCACCATCGCGCGGCCCGAGACCGTACGCGGCCTGTGCGAGGCGGCCAGGGAACTCGACCTGACCGTCATCTCCGACGAGATCTACTGCGATCTGGTCTTCGACGGCTCCGAACCGGCCGTCTCCCCGGCCGTGTTCGCGCCCGAGCGGACCGTGGTCACCACCGGGCTCACCAAGAACCTGGCCGTCGGCGGATGGCGTACGGGCGTGGCCCTGCTGCCCGACAGCGACACCGGGCGCGCCCTGCACACCCGGCTCGTCGGCGTCGCCAGCCAGATCTGGTCGAGCCCGGCGGCCCCGGTCCAGGAGGCGGCGGCCTGGGCGTTCACCGAGCCGCCCGAGGTGGTCGAGCGCGTCCGTGCCTCCCGTCGGCTGCACGAGGCGGTGGCGTGCGCCATGGCCGCCCGCTTCGCCGCGGTCGGAGCGCTGCTCACCCCCGTCCAGGCGACCTGTTATCTGTATCCGGACTTCGAGCCCCTGCGCGAGCGCCTCGCGGAGACCCGCCAAGTGCACTCGGGCGCGGATCTGGCCCAACTCCTGGTCGAGCGTTACGGGTTGGGTCTGCTGCCCGCGAGCGCGTTCGGCGAACCGGACCGTTCGCTGCGGCTGCGCGTGGCCACCAGTCGCCTGTACGGCGACACCGACGAGCAGCGCACGGCAGCCCTGGCCGCCACCGACCCGGTGGCCCTGCCGTGGATCCGGGCCTCCCTCGACCGGGTCGAGGAGGTCCTGGCGGACCTGGTGGGCGCGTCGGCGCCGCGTCCGGAAGCGGCCCCGCACATCTGACTCACCGTCAAGGCCTCAGCATCTTCTGACACATCGTCAACTGCCGCGGCTCCGGGACGTTCCCCGGCCCGCGGTCCCACGGCTCAGGAGGGCCGCCACCATGTCCATCCTCTTCGAATGCGTATACCGGGGCGAGCGTTACGCGGGCTTCGACCGGCCGGCGCCCGGCGAGCCGCAGACGCTCTACAGGGTCGCCGACGGGCAGCTCGCCGCGGCGGTCATCGCCACCGACGGCCCCGAGCAGCTGAAGGCCGCCATCACCGGCCACGCGGAGCACATCACCGTCACCGCCGGGGACGCCGAACTCAGCTTCCTGCCCCCGCTGTTGCCCACGGCCGACGGGAACGCCCTGCTCAGCGGCTTCATGCGGACGCACAAGTCCAAGTTCGACACCGAGCCCAGCGAGGACGAGGAGTTCGTCGCCCCGAACTGGTTCTTCAAGGGGTTCGGCTCGTGGCTGCGCATGCCCGGCGAGACGCTGACCGTGCCTGCCTCGGCGGTCGCCCTCATCGAGGAGCCCGAGGTCGCGCTGGTCTACGTCAACGACGCCGACGGCACCCCGCACTACGCGGGCTACACCTTCGGCAACGACCTGTGCGACATCGGCCTGCACCGCCAGAACCCGGGCTGGAACCCGTACTGCAAGCTCTGCGACACCTCCATGGCGCCCTGGCTCTTCCTCGGCGAGCCGCCTCGCTCGGTGACCGGCCGGGTCACCATCGAGCGCGACGGGGTCTCGGCCTGGGAGGGCACCTTCGACTGCGGCGACGACGCGCTGTACTTCGGCATCAAGGACATGGCGGCCCACCTGTTCACCTACCCGGCGGTCCGCAGGCCGGGCCTGGTGAACTACGTCCTGATGGGTGCGGACGAGGCCAGCTTCCACGACGGCTTCCGCATCGCGGACGGCGACCGCATCACGATCGACGTGAAGAGCCACGAGGTGGTCCTGTCCAACCCGGTGAGCTTCGAGGCGCCCACTCCCATCGCCTGATGAGGCCCCGCCCGCCTTCGCGGCCCGGCATGCTGCCCCCCTCGGCGGCGTGCCGGGCCGCGGCCGCTGCCGTGACGGATCATCGGCCGAGATCCGCGCCGCGCTCATCCCGGCTCCTGACGGACGGCGCCCCGATCGGCCGGGCGGCCGAGCACGCACCGCGCGGCGATCTTCCCCCCGCGCAAACCTAGGCAGGTCAGGCCCGGTAGGGGCATGCTGGGGACCTTGGTTCTGGAAGTGAGGCGCGCTGCGATGGTGACTGACTCGTACGCCCATGGGGTGAGCGGTACCGCCCTGCTCGGCGACACGATCGGCGGCAACCTGGACCGCGCGGTCCAGGCGTACGGGGAGCGCGAGGCGCTCGTCGATGTCGCGTCGGGGCGGCGCTGGACGTACGCCCAATTCGGCGCGGACGTCGAGCAGTTGGCCCGTGCGCTGCTCGCGATCGGGGTCGCCAAGGGGGACCGGGTCGGGATCTGGGCGGTGAACTGCCCCGAGTGGGTGCTCGTCCAGTACGCCACCGCGCGGATCGGCGCGATCATGGTGAACATCAACCCGGCCTACCGCGTGCATGAGTTGGAGTACGTGCTGCGCCAGGCCGGCATCTCGGTGCTCTTCGCCTCGCTGTCCCACAAGTCGAGCGACTACCGGGCGATGGTCGGGCAAGTGCGGGGCAACTGCCCGGAGTTGCGGAGGACCGTGTTCATCGGTGACCCGGGATGGGGTCGCCTGATGGCCGACGGCCTCGGGCGGCCGAGTACGGAACTCGCTGCTCGCGAGGCCGGGCTGTCCTGCGACGACCCGGTCAACATCCAATACACCTCCGGCACGACAGGCTTTCCGAAGGGTGCCACGCTCTCCCATCACAACGTCCTCAACAACGGTTATTTCGTAGGGGAGTTGCTCGCCTACACCGAGGCCGACCGGATCTGCATTCCGGTGCCCTTCTACCACTGCTTCGGCATGGTGATGGGCAATCTGGCGGCCACGTCGCACGGTGCCTGCATGGTGATCCCGGCCCCGTCCTTCGACCCGGAGGCGACCCTGCGGGCCGTCGAGCGGGAGCGCTGCACCTCGCTGTACGGGGTGCCGACGATGTTCATCGCCGAGCTGAACCTGCCCGGCTTCGCCTCGTACGACCTCTCCTCGCTGCGTACCGGGATCATGGCGGGCTCACCGTGCCCCGCGGAGGTGATGAAGCGGGTCGTCGCCGAGATGCACATGGCCGAGGTGTCCATCTGCTACGGCATGACCGAGACCTCCCCGGTCTCCACCCAGACCCGCACGGACGACGACCTGGAGCGGCGCACCGGCACGGTCGGCCGGGTCATGCCGCACGTCGAGGTGAAGATCGTCGACCCGGCGAGCGGAGTCACCGTCCCGCGCGGCGAGCCGGGCGAGCTGCGCACCCGCGGCTACAGCGTGATGCTCGGCTACTGGGACGAGCCGGAGCGGACCGCAGAGACGATCGACGCCGGGCGCTGGATGCACACCGGCGACCTCGCGGTGATGCGCGAGGACGGCTACGTCGAGATCGTCGGCCGCATCAAGGACATGATCATCCGGGGCGGCGAGAACGTGTACCCGCGCGAGATCGAGGAGTTCCTGTACCGGCACCCCAAGATCGCCGACGTGCAGGTGGTCGGGGTGCCCGACGCGAAGTACGGCGAGGAGATCCTGGCCTGCGTCATCCCGCGCGACCCGGCGGACCCGCCCACCCTGGACGAGCTCACCGCGTACTGCCGCGAGCGGCTGGCCCACTACAAGATCCCCCGGCACCTGCGGATTCTCGACGCGTTTCCCATGACGGTGAGCGGCAAGGTCCGCAAGGTGGAGCTGCGGGAGGGGTACGGCGCCTGATCAGGCACCCGTCGTGACGAGGTCCTGAGCGGCGTCGTTCACCGGCTGCGGTGTGCCCGTCAGGTCCAGGACGAACAGCGGGACACGCAGCTGGTCGGCGCGTGCCCTCGCGTCCTGCGCGTACCCCGCCAGCGAGAAGTGGACGCTGCGGGCGGACCTGGTCATCGCGTGCAGCCACAGGCACTCGACGGCCTTCAGTGAGGCGGGCCGGGTCGTCGGGTCCACCCGGGCCACGAGGCCCCGCCCGCGCAGGTCGATGCCGGAGGCCGGGGGCGGCTCGGCCTGCAGTATGTCGCTGAAGCCGAGCCAGGTCAGATAGAGCCCGGCCGCGGTGACCGCGTCCCTCGCGGTACGGATCGTGAGCGGCCGGAACGCCGTACGGGCCCGTACCCCCGTCGGCCGCGGGTGCGGCACGGGCGCGGGCGGCGCCGTCACGGGCCGCACCGGCACCCTGAGCACACAGCCGCAGGAGCAGCCGAGCTCGGGCTGCGGCCACTGGCTCTGGCGCCCGCACGCCCGGCACCGGACCGTGACCCAGGTGTCCGTCCAGGTGCGGTGCGTGATCGGCGAGGGCGCGGCGCCCCGCTGGATGGGCGGCGCGAGCGGGGCCCCGCAGGCGCAGGGGTAGGCCGCCGGCACGAAAACGTGCTCGCGCCGACAGGTCGGGCAGCGCACCGGTACGCCTTCACCGTTCATCCGCCCCCACCTCCATGACGACGCGAGCCCGTACGGGTTCCGCGGCACGCCCGGTCCCCTGGCGCGGCCCGGCCGGGGGTTCCGCGGTACATGGTCCATCAACCGCGACCGCGGCGTGGCCGATTCGCGCATCCCGGTCCTCCCTTGACGCGCTGGCGAACCCGTCCTACATTGCTTCCACATAGCAGAATGATACTTCCGCATTACGGAATAAGGCTCGAAGGTGGCGCGGCGCAGGCGGCCCGCCGGAGCCGAGTCCGCCGGCCGAAGCAGGAGCACCCCATGCCTCGTATGACCGCTGCCCGAGCGGCAGTTGAGATCCTCAAGCGCGAAGGCGTCAGCCACGCCTTCGGTGTGCCGGGCGCGGCGATCAACCCCTTCTACCGGGCGCTCAAGGAGGGCGGTGGCATCGACCACACGCTCGCCCGCCACGTCGAAGGCGCCTCCCACATGGCGGAGGGCTACACGCGCACCAACCCGGGCAACATCGGTGTCTGCATCGGCACGTCGGGCCCCGCGGGCACCGACATGATCACCGGTCTGTACTCGGCGATCGCCGACTCGATCCCGATCCTGTGCATCACCGGCCAGGCGCCGGTCGCCAAGCTGCACACCGAGGACTTCCAGGCCGTCGACATCGCCTCGATCGCCAAGCCGGTCACCAAGGCCGCGACCACCGTCCTGGAGGCCGCCCAGGTTCCCGGCGTCTTCCAGCAGGCCTTCCACCTGATGCGCTCGGGACGCCCCGGGCCGGTCCTCATCGACCTGCCGATCGACGTCCAGCTGACCGAGATCGAGTTCGACCCCGAGACGTACGCGCCGCTGCCCGTCTACAAGCCGGCCGCGACCCGCGCCCAGGCCGAGAAGGCGATCCGGTTCCTGCTGGAGTCCGAGCGTCCGCTGATCGTCGCCGGCGGCGGCATCATCAACGCGGACGCCTCCGACCTGCTCGTCGAGTTCGCCGAGCTCACCAACACCCCGGTCGTCCCGACCCTGATGGGCTGGGGCACCATCGCCGACGACCACGAGCTGAACGCCGGCATGGTCGGCGTGCAGACCTCGCACCGCTACGGGAACGCCACGTTCCTGGAGTCGGACTTCGTCCTCGGTATCGGCAACCGCTGGGCCAACCGCCACACCGGCTACAAGCTGGACGTCTACCGCGGCGACCGCAAGTTCGTCCACGTCGACATCGAGCCCACCCAGATCGGCAAGATCTTCGCCCCGGACTTCGGCATCGCCTCCGACGCGAAGGCCGCCCTGGAGCTCTTCGTCGAGATCGCCAAGGAGCTGAAGGCCGCGGGCAAGCTGCCCGACCGCTCCGCCTGGGTCGCCTCCCACCTGGAGCGCAAGGCCACCCTCCAGCGCCGCACGCACTTCGACAACGTGCCGCTGAAGCCGCAGCGCGTCTACGAGGAGATGAACAGGGCCTTCGGCCCGGAGACGCGTTACGTCACCACCATCGGCCTCTCGCAGATCGCGGGCGCGCAGATGCTGCACGTCTACAAGCCGCGCCACTGGATCAACTGCGGCCAGGCCGGCCCGCTCGGCTGGACCATCCCGGCCGCGCTCGGCGTCGCCAAGGCCGACCCTCAGACGCCCGTCGTCGCCCTCTCCGGCGACTACGACTTCCAGTTCATGCTGGAGGAGCTGGCGGTCGGCGCGCAGCACAGGATCCCGTACGTCCACGTTCTCGTGAACAACGCCTACCTGGGCCTCATCCGCCAGGCGCAGATCGGCCTGGACATCAACTTCCAGGTCAACCTGGAGTTCGAGAACATCAACTCGCCGGAGCTGGGCGTCTACGGCGTCGACCACATCAAGGTCATCGAGGGCCTGGGCTGCAAGGCCATCCGCGTCACCGAGCCGGACCAGCTGCTGCCCGCGTTCGAGGAGGCCAAGAAGCTGGCCGCCGAGTTCCGCGTCCCGGTCGTCGTCGAGGCGATCCTGGAGCGGGTCACCAACATCGCGATGAGCAAGACCGCCGACATCTCCGACGTCACGGAGTTCGAGGAGATCGCGACCGAGCCGGGCCACGCCCCGACGGCGATCCGCCCCCTCACGGTTTCCTGACCCACCCAAACGGTCCGGCCCCCGTTCCCCCGCACTGGGGAACGGGGGCCGGACGTATTCCTAGCGGGGTTTCCAAACACGGCCCGCGGCCGACGCACTCCACTTCCCGCGGAGCGCTCAGCGGGGCCTCTCCTCGCGTTCGAGCAGCGTCTTGAGCGTGGAGAGGATCATCACCCAGCCGCCGCTGACCCCCTTGAGCATCTCGCTGTCCGCGCTCTCGAACCCGTCGTGCGTGATGGTCAGCTTCACTCCGAGCGAGGGGGTCTCGGCCGGCTGGATGTCGAACGCGACCTGGGACTGCTCCGTCCGCGCCTTCTCGAACTCCTCCTCCGTGTCGAAGAGTTGACGGTGCATCGGAAGCAGCCGGTGCCAGGTGTACGCGAGCTTCCGGCCCGGCACGGCCTCTATGACCGCCTGCCCCAGATCCTCGTACGTCCCGTCCGGGCCCATCTTCCACAGCACCGGTGAACCCACCCGCCAGTCGGACATGGGCCCCCAGCCGCCGAAGTACTCCTGGGCGAACTCGGCGTCCGTCAGGGCCTCGTAGAGCCGCTCGGGGGTGGTCTGGATATAGATGACATACACGAACTCGGGCTTGTCCATGGTGAGTTGCTCCTCCAGGCTCCGCTTCGGTCTGCCGAGCGCGTCGAGTCCGCCGCGCTCGTACTTGCCGATCCAGCGCTGCGACAGCTCCTGGATCGGCACGGGATTGAGGTAATGGAACTTCTCCCGGCCGCGCCGCACGGACGTGACCAGACGGGCGGCTTCGAGCACCGCCAGATGCTTGCTCACCGCCTGACGTGACAGGGCGAGCCCTTCGCACAGCTCGCGCAGCGTCTGCCCGTCCCGCGTCCGGAGCCGGTCGAGCAGCCGCCGCCGGCTGGCGTCGGCCAGCGCCCTGAAGACGTCGTCCACGCGTGCCTCCGGCGTTGTGTGTACGTACCCTCGGCGTGGCACCTACGCACCTTCGCTTCCAGATTTGCAACCCTGGGGTTGCGTGTCAATTCGTGACGATTTTCGCACCAGCATGCGTTCCGGTCGGCGCGGATACCGGATCGATTCCCCATCGTCATCCGTCGGGCCTGCCCTTCGGGCCGTTTCGCGGCGCATACTGGGATGACGATGACGAAGCCATCCGCGCCCCGGCGCCACCTGCCCACCAGCCCCTTCAAAGCCCCGGACGCTCCGGCGGCCAAGCACTTCATCCTGGGAGACCGGGTCACACATGACCAGTTCGGCCTGGGCACCATCATCGGGGTCGAGGACGGCGTCGCGATGCTCGTCGACTTCGGCTCCCGCCAGGCCCGAATCGTCAGCCCGTACACCCGCATGGACAAGCTCTAAATCTCGCCGTCGGGCGAGAGCCGCCGGTCCGGACCGCAGCCGCGGCCCGGCCCGGCGGGCGTGTCCTCGGCGCCCCTCACCCCGCGAGGACTGCCCGTCCGAGTGAACCTGGCGCGCCCCGCCGACCGTATCCGCCGGGCCCTTCTGTGGGGCCCTCCTAGCAGGGCCCGTATCCACCCCGGGCTCGAACACGAGCGAGCTTCAACCCAGGGCTCCGACCATGCCCTCCGAGCCTGCCCTCCGACTCTGCGCTCCGACCATGGGCGTACGAATCGACCCCGAGCCTGACACCAGAGGCGGAGGCGTCCGGCACCTGAGGCGGACGTGGCGGCCGAACGGTCCGCCTAGCGTGTCGTTCATGGTCAAAATCTCCCGCGCGGCCACGGCCGTCGCCCTTGCCTTAGCCCTCGCGGTCCCGCTGGCCGCCGCGACAACCGCTCAGGCAGCCCCGTCGGCGCCTCCCGCCACCGCGATGGTCACCGCGCCGGTCGCCGCCGCCCAGCAGCTCGAAATCCCGCGTCCGACCGGCCAGTACGCGATCGGCGCGGACACCCTCCACCTCGTCGACCACGCCCGTCGCGACCCCTGGGTGCCGAGCCGGGACCGCGAGCTCATGGTGACCCTCACCTACCCGGCGGCCCGCCCCGGCACCGGCCACCCCGCCCCGTACACCACAGCCGCCGAGGCCCCGGTCCTCCTCAAGGAGCTCGGCATCGATCCCGCGAGGGCGGGAGAGGTGGCCGGCACCAGGACACACGCCGGGCTCGGCGCGCGGCCCGCGCGGGGCGGCCACCCGCTGATCGTGCTCTCACCCGGCTTCGGCGCCCCGCGCTATTCGCTCACCACCCTCGCCGAGGACCTCGCGAGCCGCGGCTACGTCGTCGCGTCGGTGGACCACGCCTACGAGTCGTTCGGCACGAGTTTCCCCGGCGGCCGCCTACTGACCTGCGTCGCCTGCAAGGCCATGCAGGACGGCACCCCGGGGAACGTGGTCACCGCGGCGCGCGCGGCGGACACGTCGTACCTCCTGGACCGCCTCACCGGAAAACACCCGGCCTGGCGGTACGCCGCCGCCATCGACAAGCGGCACATCGGCATGGCGGGCCACTCCATCGGCGGGGCCGCCGCACTCGCCGCCATGGCGCGCGACGGGCGCGTCGATGCCGGGGTCAACATGGACGGGGCGTTCTGGGACACGCTGCCGCCCCAGGGGCTCGGCGGGCGGCCGTTCATGATGCTGGGTACCGACGACATGCACCGCCCGGGTGGCAAGGACAAGACGTGGGACACGACGTGGCCCGCCCTCGACGGCTGGAAGCGCTGGTTGACGGTCGCCGGAGCCGAGCACATGACGTTCTGCGACGAGCCGGTCATCGCCGACCACTTCGGCCTCCCGCACTCGCCGCTGCCCGCACAACGCTCCGTCGCCCTCATCCGGACGTACGTGGGTGCATTTTTCGACCAGCACCTGCGGGGCGTCGAGCAGCCGGTCCTCGCGGGGCCGGCCCCCGCCAACCCTGAGGTGACCTTCAACAACCCGTGACCGAGGGCCGTCCCCAACCGGGGGCTTACCGCCCGGGTTTACCCGGGTTCCAACCCCCGGTTGACGACTCCGGCCGGGCCGGATCGGCAAGGTGTGGTGAGTCGCGAGAACGCTCGCGGAACCCACTCGACCAGGGGGAACGATGACACCCATCCACAAGGCGGCGATAGCTGTGGCGGCCCTCGGAGCGGCCGCGCTTCCGCTCGCGGGAGCCACCACCGCGTCGGCCGGCACCAACGGGCAGCAGGTCGCCGTGTCCACGTACTACTCGGACAAGGTCCAGGTCTGCGGCCACAACCAGAACAACGCCTGGGTGTGCACCGGCTACTTCAACACGCCCGGCACCGGCTACACCGGCCGCGCCGGCTACTGGTACAAGGGCCAGGTCACCATCACTGGCGTCCGCAACTCGCCGCACCAGGTGCGCACCGCGTACTGCAACGTGCCCGTTTCGCAGTCCGGTAACTGGACCTACTGCGACGGGCGCAGCAACCGCGCCCTGTAGCACCGCGGTACGGCCCCACTGAAGGATCACGGCCCCACCCCTCCGGACCGGGGGGTGGGGCCGTGCCTTTGCCGCGCGCCGCCAACGTGGTTCGTTCATAGAAAAGTTGACGGAGGGGCATCCACGATGGATGTGAGCTGGGTGAGGGAATCGATCCGCCAGTCCGCCGCCGCGACGACCTCCGAGTCGTCCGCCCACCAGTGGCCCCATGGCCCGCGCCGGATGTGTGCGACGCGCAGCCCGGCCGCCTTGGCGGGGAACACGTCGTTCAGGGGATGGTCGCCGACGTACACGGTCGCGCTGGGTGCCGATCCGGCCGCCTCCAACACCCTCTCGAAGAAGGCTGGTTGAGGCTTGGAGACGCCCCACTCGTCGGAGGTGACCACCAGGTCGGCGGGCAGGTCGAGGCCGCGCAGGAGCTCGCCGGCCCGGACCGTCTGGTTCCCGGCGACGATGACCCGGATACCGAGCTTGCGAAGACCGCCGAGGGCGGGCCGTACGTCGTCGTACAGGTCGGTCTCGTCGAGGTGCTCACCGCGCCCCGCCGCCTCCCGGGCCAGGTAGGCCTGGCGAACGTCTATGCCGGGTTTGAGCATGCGCAGCGCGTCCTCGGCGTCGCGGCCTTGGGTGACGACCGCCCCGACGAGCGCGGCGAGGGTGTGCCTGGGGACGCCGATCCAGTCGGCCCAGGATGCCCAGTAGCGGTCGTCGCGTACCAGTGTTTCGCCTATGTCGAGCACGATGGTCTCAATCATCGAGGCCGATCCTAGGCGGTCGGGTGGGAATGTTCGTGGGACGGCGCGACTACGAGTCGGACGGCGCGGCTGCGGGGTGGGACGGCGCGGCTGGAGGATTGGGCGGCGCGGCTGCGGGGTGGGACGGCGCGGCTGGAGGATTGGGCGGCGCCGCTCGCAACGAGAACGGCGCCGCTGGGGTGGGACCACGCCCTCGCAACGTGGACGGCGTCCCTGCAACGCCGACCGCGCCCGTACAGCTATAGCTACAGCTACTACAACGCGGACTGGAACGCGGACGCGGAAGGCACGGTGTCACCCACCGTCGTGACGCGGTCGAGGGTGGCAGGGGTGAGCCCCGCGTGCTGGGCGGCGGCGCGGGCGGCGAGCGCCACGCGGGGGCCGGCCGCGGCGATCGGGATGGTGCGGCGAGCGGCGGCGGATACAAGCATCGTGGTCATGCCTCATTGTGCATGGCGACGCCCTGTGCTGGACGCCGTTTCGGATGGCTCAAGTGGTGGTTGTACGTGGGTGGTTGTGGCGGTGGGCGGATGACCGACCCGAGGCCGCTCCGAGCGCCCGTCCGGCACCCCGGATCATGCCTCGGCGAGGCTCCTCCGCCAGACAAAGACCTCGCTGCTCCGCTGCTGCTCGGAGAACCGCCCTGACGGCGAGACACCCCTCAGCAGCCGACGCACCTCCGCCTCGAAGGCGTCGCTGCGCGTGCCGAACAGGTGGGGAGCGGCGTACGACATCGAGAACACCCACGGCACGACGTCGGCAGACGTGCGCTCCAGCGGCTGTCCGCCGGGGACGACGTGGCGATGGGGGCCGGTGAAACCCGCCCGGGTGAGTACCGCGACTTCATCGCCGGGTGTTCCCTGCGTCCCGCCCACTCCGCGCCGGGCGGCCTCATGCGCATCCTCGGCGATCATTCCGGGGTCGGGGTCCACGCCGACGACCTCGCTGAACAGATGGGCCAGGTCGAGGGCGAGGGGGCCCGGCCCGCATCCCACATCGATGAGGCGCCCCTGCCCATCGAGCTTGAGAGCGGCGGCGATTCCACGTGCGGATGCGGGATCAGGTGGCGGCGTGAGGGGAGGCCGCAAGGCAGATGCCAAAGAAGAACAGCGGGGCTGAAGACGCCTGAGCGCTCGCCGATCCGGAGGCGCATTGCACCCGGTTGCGACCGGCCGTGAAACGAATGTGGTGATCGCGGAATCGGCTGTCGCACCGCAATTCCCCCAATCGCACGACAGGTTGAAGTGTTATGGGTCACACTTGGTGCCTGGTGAAATCAGGGGGGAGCTATGAGCAGCTCGCACATCAACGCGCCCATTCGGGCCCACATGTACGCGAACACGCAGCACAAGGTGATCTGGCTTGCCGCGGTCGTCCTGTCGGCCGGCCTTCTGGCACCGCCGCTGTTCTTCATAGCAGCCAAGAAGCGTGTCGTCAGCATGAGCGTTCCTGCTGTCTACGCAGCGATCATCTACGGTTCAGCCATGGTGGAGACCGTACTTGGCAATCCGAAAAACTGGGCAGGGGGAGTCCTCACCATCACGATGATCGCTGCTGCCGTGCACGCTGCCATTCTTGACACGGATTGGAAGTGACGCCAACGACAGCGGCGGACCTGTGATCACAAGCGCAGCAGGAGGCCCTTTCCGCCCGCCAGTTGGCGAAAGACAAGGGCCCCCTGCGTCCAGAGTTCAAGGTCGGCGGCGGTACATGGTGCTCTACCCTTGAGCTACGCCGACCCGAAGTCGAAGACGGGACTCGAACCCGCAACCGCCCGTTCCCAAAACGAAGTAACCGCTGCCTGCGCACCTGGACGAGAAACACCGTAGCCGCGCACGGTGATTGCCGGCACGTGATTAAAGGCCCGGCAGGCCCAAGGTGCAGCGCGTGTCCGCACTCTACGTACCGGATCAGCACAATGGTCCGGAGCGGCGGGCCGGCCTCACGGGGTGGCTCCGTGCCTCCCTGGGTGGTAGGAGCAGGCGCACTTGAGTACCTCAACCGCCACCGTGCCGGTGGACTGTCGCACTTCGAGTGGCCCGGGACAGTGAAAATGGCCCCCGACCCACCGTGGCTTCTCCGCCTCGCGGCACTCGGGTGTGACGTAGTTGCCCGGCGCGCGCGTGGTGGTCATGAGTCGGCCTGACTGTCTAGTAGGGCGGTGCCCGCTTCGATCATTCCGGTCAGCTGGATGGGAGCGCATAGGGCGCCCGGGGCAGTTGGCGGCACAGCCAGTGGCTCGTGAGGCAACTGTCCGGCTCGTCGTCCCCGACCCGGGACACGCCGATGTAGTCGCATACCGGCCGGGGCCCGGGCCGGGCGGGGAGCACGGGACCAGGGCGTAGAAGCGGCGGCGTCGCGGGTCGTCGATGACGGGCCCGCGCAGGCACTCGCGCTGTCCGAGTTCAACGTGCCCCGCCTCTCTGACCATGAGACCGAGCAGAGCCAAGAGTTCATCCTCGTTATGCGGCCGCATCGGCATCTCGTTCATGAGCGGGATGGCCGCAGTCGGCTGCGCTTAACTAAAGTAGATCAGCAAGGGAATCTGGCGTTCGACCCGCGGATCGACGGCATGTACGGCTCCGACGAACGCGAGCTGCTGGCTGCTCTTCTTGCCGCCCTCGTGTGGTCCACGATCACCGCGAAGCGCTGGCACGAGGCCAAGGATCACGCCCAGCGGGCGGCGGCCGCCCACCAAGCCCTGCAGCACCTCCAAGCCGCCGGAGACCAGGCCGCCACTCCGGTGCTCGCCGAGCTAGAGATCTTTAACGGTGTGGGTTACGTAGGGTCGTGACGGCTGTCGTGGTCTGCGCTATGCCGGGAGGATGAGGTATCCGGATAGCGGTGGCTTGACGGCTGAGGAAAGGGCTCGGCGTGAGCAAGTCCGGCTCGCGGCTGCCGATCTGATCGAGGCCGGGGCCAGTGACCGGGAGGTGGCCCGGCGGTTCAGGGTGACCCGGATGTCGGCGAATCGCTGGCGGCGGGCGTTGGCTTCGGGCGGTCGGCAGGCACTGGTGTCCAAGGGCCCTGGTGGCGCCCGTTGCAAGCTCGATGCGGGACAACTCCGTGTTCTGGAGACGGTGTTGGATGCCGGTCCGGCCGCCTCCGGCTGGACTGACCAGTGCTGGACGCTGGCCCGGATTGCTGAGGTCGTGCGCTGCCGGTTCGGTGTCGAGTACACCCTGGCCGGGCTGGACCTGCTGCTGCACCGCATCGGCTGGAGTGTGCAGGTCCCCTCCCGCAAGGCCACCGAGCGGGACGAGGAGAAGATCGCTGCCTGGAAGGACGAGCAGTGGCCCGTCATAAAAAGAGGGCGGCGGACTTGGGTGCCTGGGTCTGCTTCGAGGACGAAGCCGGCCAGGGCCTGAGGCCGCCCAAGGGCCGCACCTGGGGCCGACGGGGTCACACCCCGGTGGTTCGGGTCACCGCCCAAGGCACCAAACGTGTCTCCATGGCTGCGCTGATCTGCGCCAAAGCCGGCCGTCGGCCCCGGCTGATCTACCGCATCCACCTCGACCGCGGCCCCTCCAAAGGCCGCCGCAAGGGCTTCACCGAGACCGACTACGCCCGCCTGCTCGATGCCGCCCACCAGCAGCTCGGCGGACCTCTTGTTCTGGTCTGGGACAACTTGAACACGCACGTCAGCAGCACCATGGGCGAGCTGATCACCGCCCGATTGTGGCTGACGGTCTACCAGCTGCCGCCGTACGCTCCCGAGCTCAACCCGGTCGAGGGCGTGTGGTCGCACCTGAAGAGGTCGCTGGCCAACCTCACCAAACACGGCCTGGACCAGCTCACCGCGTTGGTGAAGACGCGGCTGAAACGCATGCAGTACCGGCCCCGCCTCATCGAGGGACTCATCGCCAAGACCGGGCTCGACTTCCAACCGCCGTAACCTCAGCCATTAAAGATCTCTAGAAGCCCGCCGCCCGAGGGAGGCGAGCAGCCAAGTCCTCGCTCACGACGTACGAGCGGCCGTACCCGAGTGCGCAGACCGCATCCTCACCGATGCCGCCTGGCCTGCCCTCGCCACCCTCCTCGCCGACGCTGAAGCCCTCGGCCATAAGCCTCACCAACTCCTCAAGGAGGCTGCCGCGCAACGAGAGTTGGACACCGCGCGCCAACCCGCTCGTGTCCTCATCACCCGCATCCAGCACACCGGCCGTAACCCCGCGCCCAACCGCCTCGCCGAAGCCTCCCGTCGACGCTCCACCAGGGCTTGGAATCCCAACGGGGCACCACAGCCGGCGCCGCCGATCAACCCTTCTGCGGCTCCGGGGCGGGGCAACGGTCCTCGGCGATAGTGGGTCAGAGGCGATGGACGCTTCGGGTCGGGTGGGGTGCGTCTCATCTGAGGCCCGCTTGCATGAGCAAAACCCATCTGAGGTAGAACGGTTCTGCTACGTGGTGGCGCACGAGTCTCGTCAACGGGGAGGCGAAGCAATGGGGATGCCTGCTGATCTCGGCATGATCACCAAGGACATGATCGGCGCGGCCATGGACATGGTGAAGGAGGTGATGCCAGGCGCCCGTGACACCACCATCGCGCTCTTCCACGACCTGGACCGACAGAAGGGCATGGCGGGAGACGACGACGCCGGCCACGAGTTCGCGAAGGTTTACCAGTCCGCAGCCTCCACGACCCTCGACAAGATGGGCTTCAGCGCTCTGGTCATGAGCGAGACCGGTCGCGGCCTGATGCACACGGCACGCGAGTTCATGGCCGGGGAGAGCCACGTCGCCTCGCAGATCCTGGGCCAGCAGGTCGACATGACCGCCAGCATGGGCGACCCGTACGAGGACTGCAAGGAGAGCTTCCTCGGGCGTGGCCAGGAGCTTCAAGGGGTCATCGGGGACACCTCATGGTTCGACCAGTACGCGCCAGGAGGCAGGAGCAGCAGGTTCCGGGGCTCGCCCGAGAAGCTGCGTGATGTCGCGGAGTCGTGGCGCCGGGGCGGGAAGCTGATGGTGCGCTTCCTGGAGGATGCCCAGGCATGCGCGCATACTGCGGACAAGGCTCACAGCGGTGAGGCCGCGGACACTTTCCGCAAGTACTTCAACAACTTCGTGGGCTTCGCCGCGCCGCCGGACTACGCGCACCCGGACGAGACCCTGGTCGCGAATTTGGTCGCTGCCTGCAGCCAGCTCGCGAAGGCGTGCGACCGCTACGCCGACCATGTCGAGGACGCGAAGAAGGAGATCCAGCAGCACGAACTGGACCCCTTCCACATGGACATGCCGTGGGACTCCCCGATGTTCGGTGGGAACGGGTACGACGGCGGGCTTAAGGACGCGGTCCTCGACGACCCCTGGATCCACAAGCTCGGCAACGTCGCCCACGCCCTCGACACCTCCGAAGCACGGGTGAAGCTGCCCGACGGCTCTCACAACCGCCCCCTGCTTCCCGGGCTGCCGCTCGTGCCCGGGCTGCTGCCAGAGGGCATTCCTGTGCTTGTCGCCTCCTATCAAGGCGGCATATCCGGCATCATGCCCGCGTCGTATGTCGATCCCGACCCGAGCATCCCCAGCAAGGACCCCGTGCCCCCGGTCCCGGGCACGACCCGCTTGCTGAGCATCGACGAGCGGAAGGAGTTCGTCTCCTTCGTCAACACTCTCAAACCGCTCGGACTGGGCAGTAATGCGAAGGACCCCGACTCGGCGGAGAACGCCTACCAGTTGAGGACGGCCGGTTACCCCGAGCGCAAGATCCCGCTGCTGCCCGCATCCAAGCGCCCCTTCAAGGCGGCCGACGGCATGCGGCCCGCGGACGGCTACATGATCGACTCCAAGTATGTGAAGGACGACGGTAAGGATTGCTGGCGCAAGCCGGAGACCTTCGACCAGCTGGAAGACAAGTACGGCGCCGACGGCAAGAAGAAGTGGAACAGAGGGTCCTTCTTCAAGGGCCTGGACGAGGGTGAACTCGGCCAGTACCGCGATGCTATGACCGCTCACAAGGAAATACGCGGACTGTCGATCGTCACCAACGACAAGGACGCGGCGGCCTACTGGCAGACGCTCATGGCGCAACAGGGCGTCACGGGAACCTCGCAGTACGTCCCGTAACCGAAAAGGAAGGCCCCCGTGGATTTCGACGAGTACAACACCGCATACCTGCTCTACGCGCCGGCGAAGAACCCGCAAGGGTGGAACCTGGACCTGTCTGCATTCGGCCAGGCGCTCGACGACGCCTTCCCCGAGGTGCGCTATCAGCCGGAAGAGGGGCACGCGTCTCGCCTGTCGTTCTGGGCCATGACCGCAGACGGCGAGGAGTTCGACGGATTCGCCGACAATGAATCCCGCGCCACGATCGCACTGAGCTCGACCACGGTTGACGAAGCCGCCAGCTTCATCCTGTGGCTTCGCGACTCGTATCTCCCCGCACCCGACCTCATCCGCTTCACCTCCGAACTCGCCTACGAGCGGGAGATCGACACCGACTGGCGAATCCCGGCCACCGGAGACCACGCGCGGATCGCAGACGAGATCAAGCATCACCTCCAAGTCGTCGTCGGCTGACCGACAACGCGACTGGCGGACGGGTGGTCTCCCACGTCGGCCCACTTCTCCACCTCCTCCGCGGCGTGCGGGTTTGCGTTGGCGTTCTGCGCGAGCCAGGCGATCATCGGCGGCTTGGGCGCTGTTTTAGGCGGCAGCTGATTCGAGGCACCCATGACAGAGCGGGCCCGCTGCTACGGTCACACCCATGACGCTCTCGGTTGCCACCGGCCGTGCTGTCGATCTG
The DNA here is from genome assembly GCF_053597395.1 of Streptomyces sp. NPDC001415. Lineage (NCBI taxonomy): Bacteria > Bacillati > Actinomycetota > Actinomycetes > Kitasatosporales > Streptomycetaceae > Streptomyces > Streptomyces sp. NPDC001415. The sequence continues at coordinate 293,868 of NZ_JBSFIE010000006.1, read as the reverse complement.
CGAGTCCAGCCAGTCGACGAGATTCTTGATCGTGTCGAGCGGTCGCTCCAGACGTGCTTCGACCCGAACACCGTGATGCGCAAGCGCCGTTCCGTGGGAGCCCGGACGGATCGTGACACCTGGGTGCGGATTGAGCGCCGCCTCCTCGACCAGATCAGTGATCAGGGTTGGAACGGCACCGAGTGTGCCGCGCGTTTGGCGGGCATCTCCCAACCCGCGTGGCAGGGATGCGTGGTGTGGCCGGACGCGGACGAGCCCGCGATGTGGCGGGCCGACGAGACCGCGCTCCTGCCCGGGGAGCCAATCGGAAGTGCCGTACTGAGCGAGGATCCGACGCTCCCGGATGCGTGGTGGCAGGCGCTCAACGCCTCCCTGGACGCGCTCGCGGCACAGTGCACGATCCGCGTGGCCACACCGGACACCGACACCATCACGCAGATCCTCGTCACTGATTCCATCCGCAGGGCCTTCCCCGGGGACTTCGACACCGCCGTTGAGCGGTGGCTCCCGGCCCACGCGGACCTGAACTGGGCCAACATGACCGCGCCGACGTTCTGCCTCTTCGACTGGGAGGACTGGGGGAACGCGCCGCGAGGGTTGGATTCCGCGTCTCTCTGGGCGAGTTCGCTTCCCGTCCCGGCTCTGGCCGATCGCGTACGGCGAGAGCGGCAGGCTGACTTCGCGAGCCGGGACGGCAAGCTGATGACGCTCTTCGTGTGTTCGAAGATCCTCGGGCCGGACGCGCACCCGCAGGACCCGCCGGTCTCCGCGGGAATTTCGTCGTGGACTTCGAGATCGAAGTGCAGCCGGAGACGTGGGTGGAGGGTGTTGCCAGCACTCCAGTCGAGAACAGTGCCGTGATCACTGTGGTGGGTGCGACTGCAACCGAGGTGGCGCACTTCGCATTGTGGCTGCGCAGCGGTCTCGTGCCGCGCCCCGACTTCATCCGGTTCAGCAGTGAGCAGGCGCTGGACAGTGGAGACGATACCGAGTGGCAGATCCCTGCCGGTGGGGCCTTCGAGGAGATCCGGGCAGTCGTCGCCGAACACGTTGAAGCGTTGGGAGGCGAGTGACTGGCATCGTCCAGCGGGTTCGGGCCGGGGGACGGTCAACACACGTAACCCTGGCGGCTGGTCGGGAGTTGACTGCACGGGGATGACCTCGGCTCCCCTGTGACCGGTTCGTACTCGGACGCCCCGAGCCTGCTCCTGATCACTCTGGTCGAGGCGCGGGAAGCGGTCCGACTGCTGATGCACGGATGTGCAGCGCGTCTGCGTCCGACGGGACCAACGTGACTGTGCCCGCTGCCCGTGCACTGGACGTTCAGGCCTGCGTCGGCACACCCGCCCCCACCCAACAGCCCCGCCACGGGATGCTCGCCATAGGGGATAGGGCTGTCTTCCTTGATCATGTTCCCGTGAGGTTCCCCACGTACGCACAACAACCAAGGCCCCACCCAGAACCGCAGGTGAGGCCTTGATCATCGGACGCTCGGTTCGGGACCGTAAACCGAACCCAGCGTCCTGGCTGTGGAGTTGTTGCCGCCCGGCGGAACGAGGCTGGCGCGACAGGACGTTCGCACCGCCGGGCGGGGTTCTTGGGGGGAGGTTGCCGGGATCGCGGCGGCGGCGATTGGGGTGGGCGCCGGGGGCCCTCCTTCAGGTCAGGAAGGGCGGCGCGCACTCCTTCACCACCGCACTGGCATCGCCACACCGCCGCGATCCTCGGGTTGTCCATATCCGCCGACCACCCCTCATCCGGGTCGGCGGATCGGACTGTGCAAGGGAATTGACCTCCCGTCAATTTCCATGCACGGTCTGTGAGTTACCTGAAACCAACCAGGGTTCCTAGTCCTCGCGCAGGGCGCGGACCGCCTCTTCGACGCGCTTGCCGTACTCGGCGTCAGCGGCGTGGAAATGGGCCAGGTTCTTCTCGATGACGTCGTCGCGGGACACCTGGGAGAGGCCGCCTGCGATGTTCGCGATCAGGCGGGACTTCTCGTCGTCCGACATCAGGCGGTACAGCTCGCCCGCCTGGAAGAAGTCGTCGTCCTTCACGTGGGCCGGGGCGGCGTGCGTGCCCGTGTAGCCGTGGATCGCGAGCGGGGCCGAGAGGGCCGCGTCGGTCTGGGCGGGGCCCGAGTACGAGTTGGGCTCGTAGTTCTTGTCGGTGCGGCGGCCGTTGCGGGTCGCCATCAGGCCGTCTCGGCCGTAGTTGTCGGCCTCGGTCGCCTTCGGCGCGTTGACCGGCAGCTGGGTGTGGTTGACGCCCAGGCGGTAGCGGTGCGCGTCCGCGTAGGCGAACAGGCGGCCCTGGAGCATCTTGTCCGGCGAGGGACCGATGCCGGGGACGAAGTTGTTCGGCGAGAAGGCCGACTGCTCGACCTCCTGGAACACGTTGTCCGGGTTGCGGTCCAGGACCAGCCGGCCCACGCGCTGCAGCGGGTAGTCGCTGTGCGGCCACACCTTGGTGAGGTCGAAGGGGTTGAAGCGGTAGTCCGCGGCCTCGGCGGCGGGCATGATCTGGACGTACAGCGTCCAGGACGGGTTCACGCCGCGCTCGATGGCCTGCAGGAGGTCCGTCTGGTGGCTGTTCGCGTCCTTGCCGACCTGCTCGGCGGCCTGGTCGGAGGACAGGCAGCGGATGCCCTGGTTCGTCTTGAAGTGGTACTTGACGAAGAAGGCCTCGCCCTGCGCGTTCGTCCACTGGTAGGTGTGCGAGCCGTAGCCGTTCATGTGGCGGTACGACGCCGGGATGCCTCGGTCGCCCATCAGCCAGGTGATCTGGTGGGTCGCCTCGGGGGCGTGCGCCCAGAAGTCCCAGACGTTGTCCGGCTCCTGCTTGCCCGTGAACGGGTCGCGCTTCTGGGAGTGGATGAAGTCGGGGAACTTGATGGGGTCCTTGATGAAGAAGACGGGCGTGTTGTTGCCTACGAGGTCGTAGTTGCCCTCTTCGGTGTAGAACTTCAGCGCGAAGCCGCGCGGGTCGCGGACCGCGTCCGCGCCGCCGAGCGAGTCGGCCACGGTGGAGAAGCGGATGAACGTCTCCGTGCGCTTGCCCACCTCGCCGAGGAAATCGGCCTTGGTGAAGCCGGTGACGTCGTCGGTCACCTCGAAGTAGCCGTACGCACCGGAGCCGCGGGCGTGCACCACACGCTCCGGGATGCGCTCACGGTTGAAGCGCGCGAGCTTCTCCAGGAGGTGCTGGTCCTGGAGCAGGATGGGGCCACCGACGCCGGCGGTGGCGGAGTTCTGGTTGTCGGCGACGGGGGCGCCGGACTCGGTCGTAAGCACGCGCTTCGACATCGTGACCTTCCGTACTGGAGCTGCACCGCTGACTGTTCCGCGGTTCCTGGAGCGTAAATTCGCCCGGAACAGAACGTCAACAGTTTGTTGAAAATGAAGTGTGAGCTTCCGGGCGGCGGCGGCGCCTGGGCGCGACAGGACAGGTGTCAGCGCCGCCGCCGCCCGGAAATCTGGGGGACCCGGTAGGGGTCAGACCTGCGAGCCCGAGAGGCGCTCGACGGCGCGGAGCAGGGCGGAGTGGTCCAGGCCGCCGTCGCCCTGGGCGCGCAGCGAGGCCACCAGCTGGGCGACGACCGCGCCGACCGGAAGGGCCGCGCCCACGTTGCGGGCGGCGTCGGTGACGATGCCCATGTCCTTGTGGTGCAGGTCGATCCGGAAGCCGGGCTTGAAGTCCCGGTTCAGGAAGTTGTCCTTCTTGCGGGTCAGGACCGTCGAGCCGGCCAGACCGCCGTTGAGGACGTCCAGGGCGGCCGTGAGGTTCACGCCGGACTTCTCAAGGAAGACGACGGCCTCGGCGCAGGCCTGGATGTTGACCGCGACGATGAGCTGGTTGGCGGCCTTCACCGTCTGGCCGGAGCCGTGCGGGCCGCAGAGCACGATGGTCTTGCCGAGGGCCTGAAGGATCGGCAGCGCCGCGTCGAAGTCGGCCTGCTCGCCACCCACCATGATCGACAGGACGGCCTCGATGGCGCCGGCCTCGCCACCGGAGACGGGCGCGTCCAGGACGCGGATGCCCTTCTCGGCGGCGTTCTTGGCGAGGTCGACCGAGGTCTGCGGGGTGATCGACGACATGTCGACGATCAGCGCGCCCTGCCTGGCGTTGGCCAGGATGCCGGCCTCACCGTACGCGATGGCCTCCACCTGCGGGGACGCCGGAACCATCGTGATGATCACGTCGGCGTCCTTGACGGCCTCGGCGATGGAGCCGGCCGCCGTGCCGCCGGCCGCCGTGAGGCGGTCCAGCTTGTCCTGCTCCAGGGTGAAGCCGGTGACCGAGTAACCGGCCTTGATCAGGTTCTCGGACATGGGGGAGCCCATGATGCCGAGGCCGACCCATGCGATCGCAGGGCGGGTCGGGAGGGAGCTGTCGGCGAGGTTGCTCATGAGGGTGCTGCCTTCCTAAAAGCTTTGGTACGTCAAGAAGTTGAGGCCCGGTGGGTGTGCCTCAGCGCGCGGCGCGGGCCTCGGCGGGGAGCCACTCGAAGGAGGCGGCGGCGTCGGCGGCCTTGTACTCAAGGCCCACCCAGCCGTCGTAGCCGGCCTTCCCCAGCTGGTCGAGCAGCTCCTCAAGGGGCAGCGAGCCGGTGCCCGGCGCGCCACGGCCCGGGTTGTCGGCGATCTGCACGTGGCCGGTCTTGTCGGCGTACGCCTCGATGACCTCGGAGACGTTCTCGCCGTTCATCGACAGGTGGTAGATGTCGAGCAGGAACTTGGCGTTGCCAAGGCCCGTCGCGGCGTTCACCTTGTCGATGACCTCGATGGCGGCGGGGGCGCTCACCAGCGGGTAGAGCGGCGACTCCGGCTTGTTCAGGGTCTCCACCAGGAGGACCGCGCCGACCCGGTCGGCCGCGCGGGCCGCCAGGACGAGGTTCTCCAGGGCGAGGGTGTCCTGCACCTGCGGGTCGGCGCCCTCGACGCGGTTGCCGTAGAGCGCGTTGAGCGCCTTGCAGCCGACCGAGGCGGCGAAGTCGGCCGCCACGTCGATGTTGGCGCGGAAGCGGTCCGACTCCTCACCGGGAATCGACAGCGCGCCGCGGTCCGGGCCCGGCAGGGCGCCGGCGTAGAAGTTGAGGCCCACCAACTGGGTGCCGGCGTCGTCGAGCGCCTTCTTGAGGGCGTCGAGCTCGGCCTGCTCGGGGGTGGGGGTCTCGATCCAGGGCCACCACAGCTCGACCGCCGTGAAGCCCGCCGCGGCCGCGGCCGCGGGACGCTCCAGGAGCGGGAGTTCCGTGAAGAGGATCGAGAGGTTCACATCGAAGCGCTGGTTCGGGTATCCCATGAGGGGTGTGCGCTCCTTCCGTATTGCGGAAGTTGTTTTCTGCTTGATGGAAGGTTGCAGGGGGACCGGCGAGCTTGTCAAGAGGGCCTCCCGGTTTTCGTCGACCTCGCAGTAGGTTGAGCGCGTGCGATTGAGAGTGGAGTTCACGACCGAGCCCTTCGACCTCGACGAGGCGCCCCCGCATGCCGTGGTCGCCCGCGACGTCATCCAGGCGGCCCGGCTCGACGCGGTCGACGTCGGCCCCTTCGGCAATACCGCGGAGGGCGGCGCCGACGAGGTGCTCACCGCGGTGGACGCGCTGCTGCGCAAGACCCTGGCGGCGGGCGCCACCCGCGTCTCGCTCCAGGTCAACGTGATCGGGGAGGGCGAGAAGTGACCGAACCCGCGGACCACCCCCTGATCCAGGCGGTCAAGCCGCTCGTCGACGCCATGGGCGCGGAGATATTGCCGCCCGCCCACGCCCTGCCCGACGACGTGGTGCTCGCCTGGGAGGGCGAGGACGTGGTGGCCGTGCGGCTGCCCCAGCTCTCCGACTCCCTGGATCACATCCTGGCCGCCATGGAACGCCGCCACGGAATGCCGCTCGCATCCCTGGACCGCAAGGCCAAGCAGTCCGCCGTACGGACCCTGGAGGCGCGCGGCGCCTTCTCGGTGCGACACGGCGTGGAGACGGTCGCCTCGGCCCTCGGGGTCAGCCGGTTCACCGTGTACAACTACCTGAACAGGGAAAACACCGCCAAGGATGACTGAGCGAGCACGCTCGGTGCCTGTTCAGGCACCCCCCGCGCAACGAACCGCCGTCCGGACACCGGGCGGCGGTTTTTGTAACCCGAAGTTTTCAACAAAGTGTTGACGGGATGTTTCGGAGAGCGTTAGCTATCCGCAGCCCGTTCAGCACCAAGGCCACGGAGGCCGCCGTGACTACGACTTCGACGCCGGGCCTCGCCCGGTTCAACACCTCACAGGATGACGCGGCGCTCGCCGCGCTCCACGAGGTGTGCGCCAGTTCGGCGTGGGGGAGCAAGCTGCTCGCCCAGCGCCCGTACGCCACCGCCGAGGACCTCTTCACCGCCAGCGACGCCGCTCTGGCCGAGCTGACCGTGAAGGACCTCGAAGAGGCGATGGCAGGGCACCCGCCGATCGGCCGGCCGAAGCCCGGTGACCCCACCTCCGCACGTGAACAGCGCGGAATGGCCGGGGCCTCCGAGGCCCTCAAGGCCGAGCTGCTCGAACTGAACCTGGCCTACCAGGAGAAGTTCGGCCATGTCTTCCTGATCTGCGCCACCGGTGCCACCGGTGAGCAGATGCGCGACGCGGTGAAGACCCGGATCGGCAACACCGCCGAGGAGGAGCGCGAGATCGTGCGCACCGAACTCGGGAAGATCAACCGAATCCGGCTGACCCGTCTCGTAGAAGAGGACAAGGACTGATGAGCACCGCCACCACCGCCTCGGTGTCCACGCACATCCTGGACACCAGCATCGGACGCCCCGCCGAGGGCGTGGCCATCTCGCTCGCGGCCCGCTCGGGCTCCGACGCCGAGTGGGTCACGCTCGGCGGCTCCGCGACCGACGCGGACGGGCGCTGCAAGGACCTGCCGGCCCTGCCGGAAGGCACCACCCACGTACGACTCGACTTCGAGGTCGAGTCCTACTTCTCCAAGAAGCAAGCCGAGGCGCAGCAGGACGCCCCCCGCGTAAGGGACAGCGGTGCGTTCTTCCCGGAGGTGGCGATCACTTTCGCCGTCACCCCGGGCGAGCACTATCACGTACCGCTGCTGCTCAACCCGTTCGGCTACTCCGTTTACCGAGGGAGCTAGCAGACATGCCCACGATTCTCGGCCAGAACCAGTACGGCAAAGCAGAGAACCGCGTCGTCAAGATCACGCGGGACGGCGACACGCACCACATCAAGGACCTCAACGTCTCCGTCGCCCTGTCCGGCGACATGGAGGACGTGCACTACTCCGGCTCGAACGCCAACGTGCTCCCGACCGACACCACCAAGAACACGGTGTACGCGTTCGCCAAGGAGTACGGCATCGAGTCCGCCGAGCAGTTCGGCATCCACCTCGCGCGGCACTTCGTGACCTCGCAGGAGCCGATCAAGGTCGCGCGCATCCGCATCGAGGAGTACTCGTGGGAGCGCATCGAGACCTCCGACGCCAACTCGAAGTTCATCGGCTCCGACGACGTCAAGCACTCCTTCGTCCGCAAGGGCCAGGAGACCCGGGTCACCCAGATCACCTACGACGGTGAGAAGTGGGAGGTCATCTCGGGCCTCAAGGACCTCGTCGTGATGAACTCGACGAACTCCGAGTTCTGGGGTTACGTCAAGGACAAGTACACGACGCTCCAGGAGGCGTACGACCGCATCCTGGCGACGCAGGTCTCGGCCCGCTGGCGGTTCAGCTGGAGCGACGACGAGCAGAAGGCGCCGAACTGGGAGAAGTCCTACGAGCAGGTGCGCAAGCACATGCTGCAGGCCTTCGCCGAGACGTACTCGCTCTCGCTGCAGCAGACCCTGTACCAGATGGGTTCGCGCATCATCAACAACCGGTCCGAGATCGACGAGGTTCGCTTCTCGCTGCCGAACAAGCACCACTTCCTGGTGGACCTCGAACCGTTCGGGCTCAAGAACGACAACGAGGTCTACTTCGCGGCGGACCGTCCGTACGGTCTGATCGAGGCGACCGTCCTGCGCGACGGCGTCGAGCCGCAGATCCCGGTCGACATGACCAACCTCTGACGCGGCACTGAGCCCGCCCCCGCCCGCCCGCAGCAGGGCGGGGGCCGGCCAGACCGGAGGGAATCCCCATGGCACAGCCCGCAGTTGGGCCGGCAACAGCCGACGGCCCATGTACCAACCCACCTGAAGGTGCCGTGCACCCGGTGGACGAAAAGCTTCCCGCCGCGCGGCTCGTCCCCGCCGCGCTCCAGCACATCGCCGCCATGTACGCGGGCGTCGTCACCCCTCCGCTCATCATCGGCCAGGCCGTCGGCCTGGACACCGCGGGACAGACCCGTCTGATCGCGGCCAGCCTGCTCATCGCCGGGCTCGCCACCGTCCTGCAGACCCTCGGCGTCGCGAACTTCGCCGGCAACCGGCTCCCGTTCGTCAACGCCGCCTCGTCGGCCGGCATCGCGCCCATGCTCGCGATCGCCGAAACCAGCGCCAAGGGCCATCAACTCCCCGCGATCTACGGCGCGGTGATGGTCGCCGGTGTCTTCTGCCTCCTGGTGGGGCCCTTCTTCGGCCGGCTGCTGCGTTTCTTCCCGCCGCTGGTGACCGGTGTCGTGATCACGCTCATCGGCGTCACGCTGATGCCCGTCCCCGTGTCCTGGGCCCAGGGCGGCGACAAGAACGCCGCCGACTTCGGGTCCATGAACCACCTGGCGCTCGCCGCCTTCACGCTCGTCGTGATCCTGCTCTTCCAGCGCTTCGGCCGCGGCTTCCTGCGCCAAGTCGCCCTGCTGCTCGGCCTGTTGATCGGCACGCTCGCCGCGATCCCCTTCGGGATGGCCAACTTCTCGGCTCTGAAGTCCGCGCCCGTCGCGGCGCTGCCGACGCCCTTCGCCTTCGGCGCCCCCGAGTTCCACCCCGCGGCCGTGCTGTCCCTGTGCATCGTGATGCTGGTCCTGATGACCGAGTCCAGCGCAGGCATGCTGGCCATCGGCGAGATCTGCGAACGCCGCACCGACGGGCGCACCATCGCCCGCGGCCTGCGCACCGACGGCCTCGCGACCCTGCTCGGCCCGGTCTTCGGCGGCTTCCCGACCAGCGCGTTCGCCCAGAACGTGGGCGTCGTCTCACTGACTCGCGTACGCAGCAGGTACGTTGTCGCCGTCGCGGGCGGGGCCCTGCTCGTGCTCGGCGCCTTCCCGGTGCTCGGCGCGGTCGTCTCGCTCGTCCCGATGCCCGTCCTCGGCGGCGCCGGAATCGTCCTGTTCGGCTCCATCGCGGTGAGCGGTATCCGTACCCTCTCCGAGGCCGGGCTCGACGACAGCTCCAACATCATCCTGGTGGCCGTGGCGCTCGGGGCGGGCATCATCCCGCTCGCCGCGCCCACCTTCTACGCCGGATTCCCCGCCTGGGCACAGACCGTGCTCGGGTCCGGCATCAGCGCGGGAGCGCTCACCGCGGTCCTGCTCAACCTTTTCTTCCACCATCTCGGCACCCGGAGCAGCGTCGCCGCCCCGGCACTCAAATCCTCGTAGGGTCCTGCCGTGCCCAAACAGCCGCCACTGAACCAAGAAGGACGCACCATGGCACCTTCGGCAGCCCCCCAGCGCATCGTCATCGAGAACTGTGCGATCGCCACCGTGGACGCGAACGACACCGAGTACGCCTCCGGGTACCTCGTCGTCGCCGACAACAAGATCGAGTCGATCGGAGCCGGTCAGGCCCCGAAGGGCCTGGAGAACGTGGTCCGTCGCATCGACGGCACCGGCCACCTGGTCACCCCCGGCCTGATCAACACGCACCACCACTTCTACCAGTGGATCACGCGTGGTCTGGCCACCGACCACAACCTCTTCAACTGGCTGGTCGCCCTCTACCCGACGTGGGCGCGCATCGACGAGCAGATGGGGCGCGTCGCCGCCCAGGGCTCGCTCGCGATGATGGCCCGCGGCGGTGTCACCACCGCGATGGACCACCACTACGTCTACCCGCGGAACTCGGGCGACCTGTCCGGCGCGATCATCGGCGCGGCCTCCGAGATGGGCGTGCGCTTCACCCTGGCCCGCGGCTCCATGGACCGCAGCGAGAAGGACGGCGGCCTGCCGCCGGACTTCGCCGTCGAGACCCTCGAAGGCGCGCTCGCCGCGACCGCCGAGACCGTCGACCGCTTCCACGACGCCTCCTTCGGCTCGATGACCCAGGTCGCCGTCGCCCCCTGCTCGCCGTTCTCGGTCTCCACCGAACTCATGAAGCAGGGCGCCGAGCTGGCCCGCGCCAAGGGTGTACGGCTGCACACCCACGGCTCGGAGACCGTGGAGGAGGAGCAGTTCTGCAAGGAGCTGTTCGGCATGGGCCCGACCGACTACTTCGAGTCGACCGGCTGGCTCGGCAGCGACGTGTGGATGGCGCACTGCGTCCACATGAACGACTCCGACATCGCCGCCTTCGCCCGCACCGGGACGGGCGTGGCCCACTGCCCGTCGTCCAACGCGCGCCTGGCCGCGGGCATCGCCCGCGTCCCGGACATGCTGAAGGCGGGCGTCCCGGTCGGCCTCGGCGTCGACGGCACCGCGTCGAACGAGTCGGGCGAGCTGCACACCGAGCTGCGCAACGCGCTCCTCATCAACCGCCTCAACGCCCAGCACCGCGAGGCCGCGCTCAACGCCCGCCAAGCGCTGCGCCTCGGCACCTACGGCGGCGCCCAGGTGCTCGGCCGCGCCGACCAGATCGGCTCCCTCGAAGCCGGCAAGCTCGCCGACTTCGTGCTGTGGAAGCTGGACACCCTGGCCCACGCCTCCATCGCCGACCCGGTCACCGCCCTCGTCTTCGGCGCCGCGGCCCCGGTCACCGCCTCGTTCGTGAACGGCAAGCAGATCGTCGAGAACAGCCGTCTCACCACGGTTGACGAGGACGCCATCGCGGTCGCGACCCGCGAAGAGGCCCAGCGCCTCGCCCGGATCGCCGCGCAGGCCTGACCCCAAGGAGTCCGGCCGAGGGGGACGGCCCTCGGCCGGTCGCCGTGCACCCGAGCGGGGTGCGCGGCAGCTGGGCCGGGGGGTGCGTACTACAAGGACGTACGCACCCCCCGGAACGGTGAACGTGCCAATTCCCGTACGTACACCGCCAGTTGGCGCGAGCCACGCCGACCGCACCAGCCGTACCGGAGGCGCGATCCACGCGCTGTCCGCACCGTCCGGCACCACCCGCAACCGTCCGGCACCACCCGGAATCGTTCGGTCCCACCCCGCGACCGTTCGGCGCCACCGTAATGACCCGGCCACCCCACACCGTTCGGCCCCACCCGCAAACCGATCGATGGCCCCCCGCGTCAAACAGCCGAGCCGCGCTGTCCGCACTGCCCTGCACCACCTGTTCCAGCTGCTCAACGCACCACACCGCACCACCTCCCTGACATCCGCGTCCACCGCCGACGTGTAACCGACCGGAGGAACCGCCGTGGCCGCACAGCCCAGGTTTCGCAATTTCGCAGTCACCCCCGCCCAGACCGGCGAGAAGCACCCGGTCGACGAGACGCTCCCCCCGCTGAAAATGTTCACCAGTGGCCTCCAGCATGTGGCCGCGATGTACGCGGGTGTGGTGGCCCCGCCCATGATCGTCGGCCCCGCTGTGGGGCTCGACACCAAAGAGACCGCTTTTCTGGTCGCCGCGAGCCTGTTCACCGCAGGGCTCGCCACACTTCTGCAGACCCTCGGGATCTGGAGGATCGGCGCCAAGTTGCCGTTCGTGAACGGGGTTTCGTTCGCCGGGGTCACCCCGATGATCGCCATCGGCAAGGAGCACGGCGCCAACGCGATCCCTGTCATCCTCGGCGGAATCATCGTCGCCGGACTGCTCGGCTTCATAGCCGCCCCGTACTTCGGCAAGCTCGTCCGCTTCTTCCCGCCGGTCGTCACCGGCACCGTCATCACCCTGATCGGCGTCTCACTGCTCCCCGTGGCCTTCAACTGGTCCTCGGGCGGCAACGAGAAGGCCGCCGACTACGGTTCGCTCTCCAACCTCGCGCTCGCCGGGATCACCTTGGTCATCGTGCTCGCGCTGCGCAAACTACTGCGCGGCTTCATGCAGCAGATCGCGATCCTGCTCGGCCTGGTGGCCGGTTCGGTCATCGCGATCCCGATGGGCAAGACCAGCCTGGGCGCCATCAAGAACGCGGACGTCATCGGCTTCCCGACGCCGTTCCACTTCGGCGCCCCGCAGTTCGACGTCGCCGCGATCGTCTCGATGTGCATCGTGATGCTGGTCTGCATGACGGAGTCCACCGCCGACATGCTGGCCCTCGGAAAGATCGTCGAGCGCCCGGCCGACCAGGAGACCATCGCGGCAGGCCTGCGCGCCGACACCCTCGGATCCGTGCTCAGCACTGTCTTCAACGGCTTCATGGCCAGCGCCTTCGCCCAGAACATCGGGCTGGTCGCGATGACCAAGGTGCGCAGCCGGTTCGTCGTCGCGACCGGTGGCCTCATCCTCATCGTCCTCGGCCTGTGCCCGGTCGCGGCCTCGGTGATCTCCCTCGTACCGCTGCCGGTGCTCGGCGGCGCGGGCATCGTGCTGTTCGGCTCGGTCGCCGCGAGCGGCATCCAGACCCTGTCGACGGCCGCCTTGGAGAAGGGCGAGAACGCGCTGATCGTGGCGGCCTCGGTCGGCATCGGCCTGATCCCGATCGCCAAGCCGGACTTCTACCACGCCTTCCCCGACAAGGCGCTGGTCGTCCTCGACTCCGGGATCTCCACCGGGTGCGTGGTGGCCATCGTCCTCAACCTGGCGTTCAACCACTTCGGCAAGAAGCGGGCCGAGGCGGAAGCCGACGACCTGCCGACGGCGGAACCGGCGGTCGCCCTGCACTGAGCCGGCGGCCGAGTGTCTACCTTTCGCAGGCGATGCCGTCGCCGTCCCGGTCCAGGTGGGCGGCGTAGCCGGGCTCGCCGCGATGGAGGGGAGCGGCTCCGGCGGCGCGGACGGCGGCGCAGTTCTTGTAGTAGACGCTGTCCCCGCCGCCGCTGTCCCCGCCACCAGTGCCTCCGCCGCCATCGCCCCCGCCGCCGTTCATCGGGGGCGGCAGGCTGGGCCCGTTCGTCTTCGGCTTCGGCGGGAGTTCGGGGGCCGGCGGCGTCGGGGCGGCGGGCGTCGAGGCCGGGGTGGCGCTCGGGCTCTCGCTGGGGACGGCGGACGGCGTCGGCGAAGGGGACGCGGAAGGGGTGGCCGTCGGGCTGCCGGCCGCGGGTTTCACCGGTTTGCTGTCGTCCTGGCAGCCGGTCGTGGTGAAGGCGAGCGCACCGAGCAGGCCGGAGATGAGCAGAGTGCGGACGGCGGGGCTGGATATGCGCATGCGGCGGCTCTTTCGGACGATCAGGCGCTTGTAATGATCAGGTGAAGAAAGAATACGGTCCGCAAAGGTTCCGTAATGCAGAATCGGTCAACTCGGCCGAATTCTGCCGCCGGGTCGACGGGGAACGGACGAAAGCGGCGGGTACGGCAGCGAAGGGCTGCCGTACCCGCCGTTCCTGTGGGGGCTGTTACCCGATGTGGTACGGGTCGCCGTACACCTTCCAGTCGAGCGGGGTGTCCAGGTTCAGGTTGCCCTTCTTCAGGAAGACCCGCTGCTCGGTGTCGACGCGGCTGGTGTCGCTGTGTGCCTCCTCCTGCTTCATCGCCCAGACCCGGGCGTCGAGGAACGCGTTGAGGTACGTCGTCTCGTTGCCGCCCTGCGACGGGGGCTTCGCCTTGGCGAGTGCCTTCTTGCGGATGGAACTGAAGCTCGTCGGGTCGCTTCCGTCGCCGTGCATCACGATGGCGTCGTAGTAGATGAACTGCCCGAGCGTGCCGACTCCGTCGGACTTGCCCTGCCTGACGGCCGGGTTGAAGTACACCCGGTCCCGCTCGTCGTTCTGGGCGTCCTTGAAGGCGGTCTCCGACGCCGCGGTCTTCCAGTCCTTGGTGAAGTTCGGGTCGAGCCCCTTGTGCGAGTCGCTCCCGTTGACCTTCTCCAGGGCCGGCAGGTACTTCGCGAGGACGTTGCCGGGATTGCGGGCCGTGTAGAGCTTGACGAGGTCGAGCATGTCGCCGGTGCCGGAACAGAATCCGATGATGCCGGCGGTGTAGCCGCGCCCGTCCTTGATGTCCTCGATGTACTTGTACTGAGCCTTCCAGTTCAGCGAGGAGTTCTCCGCGCTGGAGACGAGCTGCATGGCTATGTCCTTCTTCGCCGGGTCGTCGAGCCCGGTCGCGGCGGCACTGTTCACCGTCGCATTGTCCGCTGTGGAGGCGGCCGGACTCTCGGCGGCGTACGCCGTGACCGGAACCGCGAGGAGCGCGGTGCCGAGCAGGGCGCGGACGGCGATCTTGGTACGACGTGCGGTGGTCTTGCGGTGGGGGGTGTGCACCTGGACCTCCAGAAGGAAGTTCGTGCTCCGGTGTTCTGTTAGGAAACTTTCCTACCACTGCCGTGAAGCGGCCGTACACCCCTGCGGCACAAGGAAGTTGAAGTGGCGGGGCGTCCGGGTCCACCCGTTCGCCCGCCGAACGCGCCGTACGGGACGGGGAGTTGCTCAGAGCCTGTGTCCGACCCGCACGAAGCGGCGCGACGAGCCGCCTTCGAGCGAAGGCATGGCCTCGCCGCCGGACCGGGTCGGGCGGGGTACCCGGGGGGACAGAACGGGGCACCCCGCGGCGGCGGCGCGGAGAAGATCAACCCGCTGGGCGGCGGCCCGTCCCGACGCCCTGAGCCGAGGCGGGAGAGGTGCGCGGCTAGACTGGCGTGCTGCCGTCGCCGCACGTCAGCACACCAGCCAGAAGGAGTCCCGCACGTTGTCCGAGAACCACGAGGCAGCCGCCCCGGCCCCGGGTGCGACCCGCCTCACCCTCGTCTCCGACTGCGGCAACTGCTTCGGCCTGTGCTGTGTCGCCCTCGCCTACGCGGCCTCCGCCGACTTCGCGATCAACAAGCCGGCCGGGAAGCCCTGCCCCAACCTCCAGCGGGACTTCCGCTGCGGAATCCACCGCGACCTGCGAGGACGCGGTTTCCAGGGCTGCACGGTGTACGACTGCTTCGGCGCCGGCCAGAAGGTCTCCCAGGGGACCTTCGAGGGCCGCGACTGGCGTGCCGCGCCGGAAACCGCCGCCTCGATGTTCGAGGTCTTCCCGGTGATGCGCCAGCTCCACGAGCTGCTCTGGTACGTCACCGAAGCGCTCGCCCTGCCGAAGGCGCGGCCCGTCCACGCCGAGCTGCGCGCGGCCCTCAAGGAGACCGAGCGTTTCACGGACCTGGCCCCCGAGGCCCTCGCGGACGTGGACGTGCCCGCCCACCGCGACCAGGTCAACAAGCTGCTCCTGCGGGCGAGCGAGCTGGTCAGGGCCGATTTCAAGGGCAAGAAGAAGGACCGCCGCGGTGCCGACCTCATGGGCGCCAAGCTGAAGGGTGCCGACCTGCGGGGCGCGAACCTGCGCGGCGCCTTCCTGATCGCCGCGGACCTGCGTGGCGCCGACCTGCGCCACGCGGACCTGATCGGCGCGGACTTCCGCGACGCGCGGCTGTCCGGCGCCGACCTGACCGAGGCGTTCTTCCTCACCCAGGCCCAGCTGAACGCGGCCAAGGGCGATGCGACCACCAAGCTCCCGCCGTCGCTGACGAGGCCCGCGCACTGGTAGGTACCGGGGTCTTACAGCCGGTAGCCGCACCCGGCGGAGCGCTCAGCGGGCCCAGCCCGGGTCCCGTCCGCTCATGCCGATCAGGCGCTCCAGCATCGGCGCCTCCTCCGGCACGTCGACGACCGGCCCGAACGCCGTGCCCCGCGCGGCCGGGTCGTCCTTCGACGGGGCGAGGAGCGCATAGGAAACCTCCAGGTCGGCCGGGGCGGGCCGGAACGTCTGACCGGTGGCCCGCGCCACGTCCCAGCCGTGGACGACGAGCTCGTCGAGGGCGACGCGGCCCGCGATCGCCGCGGGGAACGTGACGCCGCCCGCCTGCGTGTCGCCCTCCCAGGCCGCCGGGTCCCGCCAGGCGTCGGCCAGGGCGGCCAGGTTCTCGGGCATGGACTTGCGCCAGTCGGCGGGCAGTTCGGGCGGCGGCACACTGCCAGGGGCGGTGCTGGTCGACGGGCCGAACTCCTTGTGCGCGGCATCCTGGAAGGCGACGCTGAGGCCCGCGATGTGGGAGAGGAGGTCCCGCAGCGCGTACTGGGGGCAGGGTGTCGGGCCCTCCAGCTGATCGTCGCGTACGCCTTCGAGGAGGCGCGTCAGCTCGGCCGCCGCGGGACCGAGGTCGGGAAGGGGCGCTTGGGCGTTCGTCTCACTGCTCATACAACGGAGACGGTACGGAGACCGAGAACTCATCGCCGACCGCGCCACGAATGAGGGAAGGACCATTGCGTGGCCGTCGCCCGCGCAGCCGTGCGTGTTCGCCCCGGGCTGTCAGGACAGCTTCCGGCCGCCGAACGCGCTTGATCCGTCCGCCTGTTGCCACCACTTCTCCAGACCGCTCTGGTCCATCGTGCTCCAGTCGGGGCTCTCCTGTACGAGTCCGAGGCCCAGGCGGCGGCCGAGGTCGACCATGCTGCGCCCGACCTCGGACCGCCTGGTGTCGTAGGCGGCCAGTGCCTCGGGCCAGCTCCCGGCCGATGCCAGCGCCGACCCCAGGGCGGTCGCGTCCTGGAGCGCCTTCACCGCGCCGCCGCCGGTGTGCGGCCGGGCCACCGTGGCGGCATCCCCGGCCAGGGCGAGCCGGCCGACCGCGTAGCGCGGCGCGGTGAAGTCGTACATCGGCTGGATGAAGAGTTCCTCGGGCGCCGTCAGATGCATCAACTGGCCCCAGTACGGCGCGAGTTGGGTGTCAGCCATCTCCAGGGCGCAGGCGCGCAGCTCGTCGGTGAGGGTGCCGGGCGGCAGACTGGTGGGGGAGTCGAGGGGCAGCCCGTGGCCGGCCGGCGGCGCCGCATACAGCACCCAGTTGACGCGGTGGCCGCCCCGGCCGTCCGGGATGCGGTAGATGATCGCGTGCCCGCCCGGGAAGACGGCGTACACGCAGTCCTCCACCGGCCAGAGCCCGGGATCGGGGAGCCGCTCGACGGGGAAGGCGCCGCGCCAGGCGAGATAGCCCGCGTACCGGGGCCGCACCTCGGGATGGGCGGCGGTGCGGACCACCGAGCGGTAGCCGTCGGCGCCCACGACGAAGTCGAACCGCTCACGATCTCCGTCGGCCGTGCTCAACTCGACGTGATCGGACATGACGTGGAGCCGCTCGATCGCCGTACCCGCGCGGAACTCCACCGACTCGGGTATCCGCGTGCGCAGTTCGCGCCAGAGCGGTCCCCAGTTGTACGTGCGGAACGGGAAGGGCATGGTCCCGACGCGGCGGCCCAGCGGGGCCCCGCCGTCGCGAACGTACCAAGCCCGCCTGCTCAGTTGGATCCACGGCATCCCTGCGTCCACGTACCCGGCGGCCTCCAGTTCGGCATAGCGGTCGTTGTGCATCGCGAGCCCCACCCCGCGGTCGGCCAGTTGCCCCGCGGCCCGCTCGTACACCGTGATCCCCTCGGCGCCACCGCGGTGCGCGGCCAGTGCCGCGGCACACCCCGCGACGCTCCCGCCCACAATGGCGACTCGCCCTCCACGCATCCCCAACGCCCTCGCAGTCCTCGTCAGACAGGGTGCCGGGCTCCGACCCGGCGAACGCCCCCGCCGGATTCTCGCAGCAACGGGCGGGCCGCGCAGGAGGGGGCGCCCGAGCGATCACGGGATGCGGCTCCGCCCCCGGTGCTGTGCGGTACCGGGGGCGGAGCCGAAGAGGTGACTGCCGGGATCAGCCGACCAGTTGGTCGTAGGCCGGGAGGGTCAGGAAGTCGGCGTAGTCGGCGTCCAGGCTGACCTTCAGGAGGAGGTCGTGGGCCTGCTGCCACTTGCCGGCCGCGAAGGCCTCCTCGCCGATCTCCGCGCGGATCGCGGCGAGTTCCTCGGCCGCGACCTTGCGGGCGAGCTCGGCCGTGGCCTTCTCACCGTTCTCGAAGACCACACCGGCGTTGATCCACTGCCAGATCTGCGAGCGCGAGATCTCGGCGGTGGCCGCGTCCTCCATGAGGTTGAAGATGGCGACCGCACCGAGGCCGCGCAGCCATGCCTCGATGTAGCGGATGCCGACCTGGACGGCGGAGACCAGGCCGTTGTACGTGGGCTTGGCGTCGAGGGAGTCGATGGCGATCAGGTCGCCGGGGGCCACCGAGACGTCCTCGCGCAGCCGGTCCTTCTGGTTCGGCTTGTCGCCGAGCACCGCGTCGAAGGAGGCCATCGCGATCGGGACCAGGTCGGGGTGGGCCACCCAGGAGCCGTCGAAGCCGTCGCCCGCCTCGCGGTCCTTGTCGGCCTTGACCTTCTCGAAGGCGACCTTGTTCACCTCGGCGTCCCGGCGCGAGGGGATGAACGCGGCCATGCCGCCGATCGCGTGCGCGCCGCGCTTGTGGCAGGTGCGCACCAGGAGCTCGGTGTACGCACGCATGAAGGGGGCCGTCATCGTCACCGCGTTGCGGTCCGGCAGGACGAACTTCGCACCGCCGTCGCGGAAGTTCTTCACGATGGAGAAGAGGTAGTCCCAGCGGCCCGCGTTCAACCCGGCGGCGTGGTCGCGGAGTTCGTACAGGATCTCTTCCATCTCGTACGCGGCCGTGATCGTCTCGATCAGGACCGTGGCGCGGACGGTGCCCTGCGGGATGCCCACGTAGTCCTGCGCGAAGACGAAGATGTCGTTCCAGAGGCGGGCCTCCAGGTACGACTCCGTCTTCGGGAGGTAGAAGTACGGGCCCTTGCCGAGGTCGATCAGGCGCTGCGCGTT
The DNA here is from genome assembly GCF_053597395.1 of Streptomyces sp. NPDC001415. Classification (NCBI taxonomy): domain Bacteria; kingdom Bacillati; phylum Actinomycetota; class Actinomycetes; order Kitasatosporales; family Streptomycetaceae; genus Streptomyces; species Streptomyces sp. NPDC001415. Next base: position 275,045 of record NZ_JBSFIE010000006.1, on the reverse strand, counting down.
GTGGAAGAAGTACAGGCCGAAGTCGACGAGCGCGCCCGGGACCGGGCGGCCGTCGAACTGGAGGTGGCGCTCCTCCAGGTGCCAGCCGCGCGGGCGCATGACCACGGTCGCGAGCTGGTCGGCGTCCTTGAGGGCGTACGACTTGCCGGACCTGGCGTCGGTGAAGTCGATGCGGCGCTCGTACGCGTCGATCAGGTTGAGCTGGCCGAGGACGACGTTCTCCCAGGTGGGGGCAGAGGCGTCCTCGAAGTCGGCGAGCCAGACCCTGGCGCCCGAGTTCAGGGCGTTGATGGTCATCTTGCGGTCGGTCGGACCGGTGATCTCCACACGGCGGTCGTTCAGCGCGGCCGGGGCCGGCGCGACCTTCCAGTCGGCGGCGCGGATCTCGGCCGTCTCGGGGCGGAAGTCCAGCGTGGAGGTCCGGGCGATCTCGGCGCGGCGGTCCTGGCGGCGGGTGAGGAGCTCGTCACGGCGGGCCGTGAAGTTCCGGTGCAGCTCGGCCACGAAGGCGAGGGCCGCGTCGGTGAGTACCTCGTCCTGCCGGGGCAGGGGCTCGGCATCGACGATGGCCAGCGGGGACGGCGCTGGTGCGGACATGAGCTGTCACTCCTTCGCGGGCGGTGCCCTGACGGCCGCCGGGTCGCCATAAATGGCACTCAGTGCCAAGGCTCCGAGATACGACTGTGGGCGCCGGTTGATCTGACGGGCGCTTCTGAACAGTGGATACTAGTTTCCTCATAGTGGAAGTTCAATGGTTTGTTGATATCGAGATTCTCCGGGTCGACAGACCATGGCGCTGGGTGCCACCCCGTTCACTCCGTGTCTTTGGCGGTCTCGGCGGTCTCGGCGATCGTGACGGTCGCGGTGGGGGTCGCTGTTCTCGGCTGTCTTCCCGTGTACTCCCGTACTCCAGGTCTACTGGAGACGGCCGAGGTCCGCCTCCGTGTCGATGTCGTACGGCTCCGCCACGTCCCCGCACTCGACGAGCGTGATCTCCGCCTCGTGGGCCTTCAGGTAGGCGCGGGCGCCCCGGTCGCCCGTCGCGCTCGCGGCGATGTCCGCCCAGCGGTCCGCGCCGAACAGCACCGGATGGCCGCGCTTCCCGTCGTACGAAGCCGCCGCCAGGGAATCGCCCGAACGGTGGGCGGCGAGCACCCGGGCCACCGCCTCGGCGCCGATGCCGGGCTGGTCGACGAGCGAGACAAGGACGGCCCGCGCCCCGCCGCCCGACTCGGTCAGCGCCTCAAGGCCCACCCGCAGCGAGGAGCCCATGCCCTCTGCCCACTCCGGATTGTCGATCAGCGCGCAGCCCGCCAGGTCCGCGCGGGCCCGCACCTCATCGGCCGCGGCGCCGAGCACCACGTACACCGTGCGGCAGCCGCCCTCGCGCAGGACCCGGACCGCGTTCTCGACGAGTGGGCGGCCGCGGTGCGGGAGCAGGGCCTTGGGGCGGCCGCCGAGCCGCCGCCCGCCGCCCGCCGCGAGGAGCAGTCCCGTGACCTGTGTGGCATTTGTCATTGGTTGCGTCATGCCCCCACATATACCCAATGCTTCTGTCGAATTCCGTCCGTGCAGTGGCGCACGACACACCGGATGGCGTTAACTGGCCCGCGAATCCCGGCAGTTGACCTTCACTGCACGGGTTCTGAACACCTGCACAAAGACGTGCGTGGGGGAGGACTTTTGTTGCGAGGCGTGGAACAGAGGGCCGTGGCCGGCAGTGGTGAGGACCCCAGGGTGAGCGAGTTGCGGGCAGCCGTGTCGCGGCTGCGCCGGGAGCTGGCCGGTCATCCGGCGGAGTTTCCCGACCGGGCCGTGGCCGAGGACGAGCTGGCGGCGCTTGACGCGATGGCCATCAGCGGCGTCCCGGAGGTACCGAGGCTGCGCCGCTCGCTGCTCCTGATAGCGGGCTCGATCGGCTCGGTCAGCGCGCTGGCGGGCGCGGTGACCGACGTACGGAAAGCCGTCGAGTTATTCGGCGAGCCGCCGGGCCGGTACTGATCGTCCGGACGCTTTCGTGTGGTGGCTCGGCCTGAACTCCCCCAGACTCAGGCCGAGTTCACGCCACCCAGTGCGGCCGGTTCTGCTCGCCCGTGAACGCGGGCAGGCCCGCGTCCAGGGCCATGGCCAGGCGGCGGACCGCCTCGTCCGTCCGCTCCGGCTCATGGACGAAGGGGATGCGAAGGCGGTGTTCGTGCGTGCCGGGGTCGGCGGCGAAGCGTGAACCCGGCTGGATGTTCACGCCGTGGGCCAGGGCCGCCTGGGCCAGCGCCCCCGCGATCGGCCGCCCGAGGTCGACCCAGAGGCTGAGCCCGCCGACCGGCAACTGCCAGCGCCACTCCGGGAGATGACGGGTCAGCGACTCGGCCAGCGCGTCACGCCGCTCGCGCAGCTCGGGCAGTCGCCCGCCCAGGACCTCGTCCATGCCGGGCAGCAGCGCCTTGGCGAGCACCTGGTCGACGAGCGAAGGCGCCAGGTCCACATGGATGCGCAGCGCGGCCAGTTCCTTGACGAGCCGGGAGCCCGCCCGCACCCAGCCGATGCGCAACCCGCCCCAGTGGGTCTTGCTGAGCGAGCCGACCGTGACGATCTGCTCGGACTCGCCCTGGTGGGCCAGTGACACGAACGGTGCCGGTGCCGGTCCCTCAAGCGCCATCTCGGCCATGGTCTCGTCGATGAGCAGCCACGTGCCCGTCGCCCGGGCCGCGCGCAGAAGCCGGGTCCGCTGCTCGGTGCTCATCAGCGCGCCGGTCGGGTTCTGGAAGTCCGGGATGAGGTAGGCGAGCCGGGGCGCGGTCTGGCGCAGGGTGCATTCGAGGAGCTCGATGTCCCAGCCGTCCTCGGTCACCGGTACGGGAGTGATCCGCAGCCCGGCGTGGCGCACCGCGTCGAGGGCGTTGGGGTACGAGGGGCTCTCGACCAGGGCCCGGTCGCCGGGGCGGCCGAGGAGGTTCACCACCAGGGACACCGCGGACTGGGCGCCGGTGGTGATCAGGACCTGCTCGGGCAGGGTGGGAAGACCGCGCCGGGTGTAGCGGTCGGCGACGGCGGCACGCAGCTCGGGCAGGCCGAGCGGGTGGTAGCCGTTGGTGGCGGCGTGGCAGGCCAATGCGGGCCCGGCCAGCTCGAACGCGGCGGCCAGCTCGGCGGCCGGGGCGCTCGGCGCGGCCATCGCCAGGTCGATGACGCCGTCGGGCGCCTGGTACCGGGCCACATTGGCCGGGGCCTCGCCCTCGGGAAGCTCGGTCCAGGTGCCCGAACCGCGTCGGCTCAGCGCGTACCCGCCCTCGCGCAGCAGGTCGTACGCGGCCGTGATGGTGGCCCGGCTGACCTGGAGGGCGGTGGCCAGCTCGCGCTCGGCCGGCAGCCGCGTGTGCAGCGGGATGCGGCCGTCGAGCAGCAGGGTGCGCACCCCCTGGGCGAGGGGCCGGTAGCCGGGGCGCGGGCCGGTGAGGGCGGTGACCTGGGCGGCGAGCTGGCGGCTGCCGAGCGTGCGCGCGGTACCGCTCACGGTGTCCACGGACCGGACCACCCGCATTCCTGCCATACCAACCTCCGTGAATTGGCCCTGCCGTCCAGGCCAATCAGCGTACAGACTCTCGTCCTGTCAGCGCATTGGCCTGGATGAAGGGGCCGAGGAGGGGGAGTGGTCATGGAACGCGATGTGGCGGTCACGGACCGGTTCGAGCGGCGGATGCAGCGGCGTCGTGAGGACGGCCCGAGAGGGATCTCCCTCGACTGGTTCCGCGTGCTGCGGCTGCGCGGGGGGCGGGCGAAGTGACCGGGGGCCGGGCCGTGCGGGGGACGGTCCGGCCCCCACCCGCGCCGCGCCCGGCGGATTCCGTTCAGCGGTTCTCCTGGGGCGGGCGTACTCAGCCCGGCTGGCGGATCAGGCGGCGCGCGCTCGCGGCGGCGACCGCCGCCGTGCGCGAGTCCACTCCCAACTTGGCGTAGATATGGACCAGATGGGACTTGACGGTGGCCTGGCTGAGGAACAGTTGCTTGCTGATCTGCTGGTTGGACAGGCCGTCGCCGACCAGCTGCAACACCTCCAGCTCGCGCCGGGTCAGTGCCTCGGCGGGTGTGCGCATCCGGTCCATCAGGCGATGGGCCACGGCGGGGGCGAGCGCCGACTGGCCCGAGGCCGCCGTGCGCACCGCCGCCGCCAGCTCCTCGGGCGGGGCGTCCTTCAGGAGATAGCCCGCAGCGCCCGCCTCCACCGCCGCGAGGATGTCCGCGTCCGTGTCGTACGTCGTGAGCACGAGGACACGCGGGGCGCCCGGCCGCGCCGTGATCTTCGCGGTCGCTTCGGCGCCGTGCATCCCGGCCCCGAACTGGAGGTCCATCAGGACCACGTCGAAGGCGCCGGAAGCGGCGAGCTCCACCGCGCGCTCGGCGGTGGCGGCCTCGCCGGCCACCGTGAAGTCCGGCTCGGTGTCGAGGACCGCGCGCAGCCCGGCCCGCACGATGGGGTGGTCGTCGGCCAGCAGGAGCCGGATGGGCGCCGCGTTCACCGGGCACCCGCCACGGGCAGCGGCAGCGTGATCGCGACGGCCGTGCCCTGACCCGGCGCCGACTCCACGCTCAGCGTGCCGCCGAGCGACTGGGCGCGCGAGCGCATCGCGGGGAGCCCGAAGCCGCTGGTCTCCTCCTTCGGCCGCCGCTTCGCCGGGTCGAACCCGCGCCCGTCGTCGACGACGTCCAGGGCCACCGAGGTGTCCATGAAACTGAGTGTGATCTCGGCCCGGTCGGCACCCGCGTGCTGCACGGTGTTGGCGAGCGCCGACTGCGCGATGCGCAGCAGCGCCACCTCGTACGGCGTCGGCAGCTCGACCGGGGTGCCGCTCACGCCGAACTGCACGGCCGGGCCCGGCGCCGCCGCGCACAGCCGCTCAAGGGCGCCGGACAGCGAGCCGTGCTCCAGGTCCGGCGGGGTGAGCGCCTTCACGAACCGGCGGGCCTCGGCCAGGTTGTCCTGGGCCGCGCGGCGGGCCTGCTCCACGTGTTCGCGGGCCGGATCACCGGCGGGCAGCGCGCGCTCGGCGGCGCGCAGCAGCAGCTGGATCGAGGAGAGGCCCTGGGCCAGCGTGTCGTGGATCTCGCGGGCCAGGCGCTCCCGCTCGGCAAGGGTGCCGGCCGTCCGCTCGGCCTCCGCGAGTTCGGCCCGCGTCGCCACCAGCTCGTCGATGAGCTCGCGGCGCCGCTCGCTCTCGCGGTACAGCGCGTCGTACCCGAGCACGGTCGCGACGGCGACCGCCGCCCCGATCAGCGGTCCGATGAAGGCGCCCGGCGTGATCGGCTGCCCGTGCAGCAGGAAACTCGCGATGGCCGCGCCCGCCGTGGCCAGCACCGCGGGCAGCGCCCAGCGCAGCGGCAGCAGATGCAGCAGCAGGAAGTAGAGCGGGAAGGCGGCCCACAGCGCCTCGGGGGAGAGGACGAGCAGCGCCAGCCAGGACGCGCCGAGCGCCCCGAGCCACACCGCGGCAGCCGAGGTCCCGGGCCGTACCGCGGGCAGGGCGACGCCCGCCGCGTACACCGCCGCCATCAGGACGACCGCCGCGAGGACGACCCCCGCGTGCGGCGCGCCGTCGCCGAAGGACCGTACCGCGGCGAGCGCGAGCAGCCCGCCGAGCAGCGCGTGCAGACACAGGCGCAGCAGGGCGGCGACGGGGGTGTGGGGGCGTGCCTGGGGGCGGGCGGAATCCATAGGACTTCCAGCGTACGGGCCGGTCGGGCGGCCCCGGTCAACCGAAAGTTTGATCTGCGGATGCATCCTTCGATACGGGGACGCATGCCCGCGCGCGATGTGGCGGAGGGGCCGGGCCGGAAGGCTTGGCCCCATGTTCGTCGCATGGAGAGACCTCCGGTTCGCCAAGGGCCGGTTCGCACTGATGGGTACCGTCGTGGTGCTGATCACCTTGCTGGTGGGGCTGCTTTCCGGGCTGACCGCCGGCCTTGCCAGGGACAACACCTCGGCCGTCAGCGCCCTGCCCGCCGACCGGCTCGCCTTCGCCGCGCCGCCCTCCGGACAGTCGGTGTCCTTCACCAACTCCGTTGTTCCGAGCGGCATTTGGCACAAGTGGCGGCAGGCGCCCGGGGTGAAGAAGGCCCAGCCGATCGGCGTCTCGACGCTGAACGCGAAGGCGGGGGAGCGCACGGCCGCGGTGTCGTCGTTCGCGGTGCCGCCCGGCTCGGACCTGGCCCCGGCCGCGGTACGCGCCGGATCCGTCGTCCTCTCCCGGGGCGCGGCCAAGGACCTGGACGCGAAGGCGGGCGACACCGTGACGCTGGGCGGCAAGGCACTGACCGTGTCGGCGGTGGCGGGCGAGGACTCCTACAGCCACACCCCCGTCGCCTGGACGGCGCTCGCCGACGACGCGCCCGCCACCGTCGTCGCGCTCACCCTCGACGGCGGCGCGGACCTCGCGGCCACCGACAAGGAGCTCGCCACGAAGAGCCTGACGCTGTCCGACGCGCTCTCGGCGCTGCCCTCGTACCAGGCCGAGAACGGCTCGCTCCAGCTGATGCGCGGCTTCCTCTTCGTCATCTCGGCGCTGGTCGTCGGCGCCTTCTTCACCGTGTGGACGATCCAGCGCAGCGGCGACATCGCCGTACTGAAGGCGCTCGGGGCCTCGACGCCCTACCTCCTCAAGGACGCGCTCGGCCAGGCGGTCGTGATGTTGACGGTCGGCACGCTCGTCGGCACCGGGCTCGCCTCGCTCGCCGGGGGGCTCGTGGGCGGTGCCGTGCCGTTCGTGCTCGATCCCACCACGACGCTCGGTCCTGCCGCCGTCCTGATCGTCCTCGGCGTGATCGGCGCCGCCCTGTCCATCCGGCGCATCACCGCCGTCGACCCGCTGACCGCGCTCGGGAGTGCCCGATGACTGCCTCGACCCTGCTTCTCGACGACATCACGCTGACCTACCCCGACGGCGAAGGCCGCCTCACCGCCCTGGACGCGGTCTCGCTGTCGGTCGACGCCGGTACGGTGACGGCCTGCGTCGGCCCGTCCGGATCCGGCAAGTCCAGCCTGCTCGCGGTCGCCGCGACTCTGGTCACCCCGGACAGCGGACGCGTCGTCGTGGCCGGGGCCGACACCGGCGCGCTCGGGCCCGCCGAGAAGGCGGCGCTCCGTCGCGACTCCATCGGCATCGTCTTCCAGCAGCCCAACCTGCTGCCCTCGCTCACGGCCGCCGAGCAGCTCCAGGTGATGGCCCATCTCGCGGGCCGACGTCCCCGCGAGGTACGGGCCCGCGCCCTGGAACTCCTGGCCGCCGTCGGCCTCACCGACCAGGCCCACCGCCGTCCGCACCAGCTCTCCGGCGGCCAGCGCCAGCGCGTCAATATCGCCCGCGCCCTCATGAACGAGCCCGCCGTGCTCCTGGTGGACGAGCCCACCAGCGCCCTCGACCACGAGCGGGGCGCCGCGATACTCGACCTCCTGCTCACCCTCACCCGCGACCGGGGCACAGCCACCGTCCTGGTCACCCACGACCGCGCCCACCTGGAGCGGATGGACGCCGTGGTGACCATGGCCGACGGGCGCCTGAGCGCGGCGCGGGCGGTGGCCGGCTGACCGCACGGGATCCGCGTCGGCACAACATTGGCCGGCGCATGGGCTGCTCCATACCGCCCGTGCGCCGGAGGTTCACCTCCCCGGCCACGGCGGTACACAGGGCGCCGCTACTCATGAGCGCGCACCCCCCAAACCCCGGTTCCACCAACGTCAGGGGATACCTGTGAACCGCCCGCTCCTCCGGCTGGCCGCCACGTTCGGCGCCGCCGGCGCGCTCGCCGGAACGGCCGTGCCGCACGCCGATGCCAACCCGGCCCGCCAGCACCGAGCCGCCGCCCAGCACGTCCTGCTCGTCTCCGTGGACGGACTGCACCAGGCCGACCTGGACCGGTACACCGCCGAGCACCCGCAGTCCGCGCTGGCCCGGCTCGCGCACGGCGGCGTGCAGTACACGCACGCGAGCACCACCACGCCCTCGGACTCGTTCCCCGGCATGACCGCGCAGGTCACCGGCGGCGGACCGGGCACCACCGGGGTCTACTACGACGACTCCTACGACCGCGCCCTGCTCCCGGCCGGCACCACCGACTGCAACAACGCCAAGGCGGGCGCCGAGGTCGACCTCACCGAGGACCTCGACAAGGACAAGTCGGCCCTGGACGCGGGCCAGGGCCTGACCGGACTGCCCGGCAGCATCCTGAGCATGACGGGCCACCCCGCCATCCTGCTCAATCCGGCCGCGCTGCCCGTCGATCCGAAGACCTGCAAGCCGGTCGCCCCGCACTCCTACCTGCGCGTCAACACCGTCTTCGACGTGGCCCGCCGGGCCGGGCTGCGCACCGCCTGGTCGGACAAGCACGCCGCGTACGACATCCTCAACGGGCCTTCCGGGAACGGCATCCAGGACCTCTTCACGCCCGAGATCAACTCCGCCGCCACCGGCTACCCCAAGGGCACCGACTGGACCAAGGACAACAAAGCCACGCAGCAGTACGACGACTACAAGGTCCAGGCCGTCCGCAACGAGATCGACGGCTACGACCACAGCCGCAGCCACCGCACGGGCACCCCGGCCGTCCTCGGCCTGAACTTCCAGTCCGTGTCGACCGCGCAGAAGCTGCCCGCCTCCGACGGCCTCAAGGGCGGCTACGCGGCCAAGGGCGTGCCCGGGCCGCTGGTCGAGAAGAGCATCGGATTCGTCGACTCCGAGCTCGGCTCGCTGGTCGCCGAGCTCAAGGCCCGCCACCTCGACACGAGCACGACGATCGTGCTGTCCGCCAAGCACGGCCAGTCGCCGACCGACCCGGCCGCGCTGACCCGTATAGACGACGCCCCGCTGCTCGCGGGCCTCGACGCGGCCTGGAAGAAGGCCCACCCGGGCGCGGGCAACCTCGTCGCGCACTCCGCGGACGACGACGGCGTGATGCTGTGGCTCACCGACCGCTCCCAGGCTGCCGCCGACTTCGCCAAGGCCTATCTGCTGGCCCAGCACGGCACGGGCACCGATGTCGACGCCAAGCCGAAGGCCTTCACGGCGAGCGGCCTGACCAAGGCGTACGCGGGCAGCGAAGCGGCCCGCTACTTCGGCGTGCCGACCGGCGACGCCCGGGTTCCCGACGTTCTCGGCGTCGCCCAGTACGGCGTCGTCTACACCGGCGGCATCAAGAAGATCGCCGAGCACGGCGGCGCCAGCGCCGACGACCTCGACGTCCCGCTGATCGTCTCCGGCGCGGGCACCCCGGCCGGGGTGCGCGAGGAGAGCCGCGTCCACACCACGCAGATCGCGCCCACCATCCTGGCCCTGCTCGGCCTGGACCCGCGGGACCTGCAAGCCGTACGGCGTGAGCACACCCGCGTGCTGCCCGTGCGCTGAAACGCCGGTGGGTCCCTGTCGATCGACAGGGACCCACCGGGGGTGGCTCAGGTCTGCGCGCCCGTGTTCGCCAGCGCCGTCGAGAGCTCCTGGGCGATGCCCTGGAGGATCGGGACGATCCGGTCCGTGGCCGCCTCGGTGACGCGGCCCGCCGGCCCCGAGATCGAAATGGCCGCCGCGGTGGGGGAGTTGGGCACCGACACCGCGAGGCAGCGCACCCCTATCTCCTGCTCGTTGTCGTCCACCGCGTACCCGGCGCGCCGCACCTGCTCAAGGGCGTCGAGGAAACCGTCCGCCGTGGTGATCGTCTTCTCCGTCGCGGCGGGCATGCCGGTGCGGGCGAGCAGCGCGCGGACCTCGTCCGGCGGCGTGTGCGCGAGCAGCGCCTTGCCCACGCCCGTGGAGTGCGGAAGGACGCGGCGGCCGACCTCGGTGAACATCCGCATCGAATGCTTGGAGGGCACCTGCGCCACGTACACGATCTCGTCGCCGTCGAGCAGCGCCATGTTCGCGGTCTCGCCGGTCTCCTCGACCAGGCGGGTCAGATACGGGCGCGCCCAGGTGCCGAGCAGGCGCGACGCCGATTCGCCGAGGCGGATCAGGCGCGGGCCGAGCGCGTAGCGCCGGTTGGCCTGCTGGCGGACGTAGCCGCAGGCCACGAGCGTGCGCATCAGCCGGTGAATCGTCGGAAGGGGGAGGCCGCTGCTCGCGGAGAGCTCGCTGAGGCCGACCTCGCCCCCGGCGTCGGCCATCCGCTCAAGGAGGTCGAAGGCGCGCTCAAGAGACTGGACTCCTCCGCTGGCGGCAGGGGTCTTGGAGGCGTCGGTGGTGCTGGCGCTTGACGTCGGCACGGCGCGTTCCTTTCGGTACTGGCAGGCGAAGGAGCAGACTATCGGGCGGTTGTCCGTCCTGCCCTGGACAGGTCAGGTGTCCTTGCCGGTCAGAGCGGGTTTGTCCGTTCGTTCGCGGCGCCCCGTGGCGGTACCTACATTCTGCTTGGCGAAATTCTAATTCCATTCTGTGGAAACCTCCAAGACTTGCGTCCGTGTCGGCGGTCACTCGTCGGCCACTCTTGACGGCTTCGTCGGCAGCGGCGCAAACTCCTTCAACAGATCGTTGAATTCCGGTGTACGGAAGAACCGGTGCACCGAAAAATCCGCTGGAAGTCTGGAAGTGAGGGGCTCGGGTGTCCGACGTCAACCTGGTACTGCGCTCGACGCGCGTCATCACCCCCGAGGGGACGCGCCCGGCGACGGTCGCCGTCGCCGACGGGAAGATCGCGGACGTACTGCCGTACGAGGCCGAGGTGCCGGCCGGCGCGCGCCTGGAGGACTTCGGTGACGACGTGCTGCTGCCCGGCATCGTCGACACCCATGTGCATGTGAACGACCCCGGCCGCACCGAGTGGGAGGGCTTCTGGACGGCCACCCGCGCGGCCGCCGCCGGAGGCATCACCACCCTCGTCGACATGCCGCTCAACTCGCTGCCGCCGACCACCACGGTCGGGAACCTGCGGATCAAGCAGGAGGTCGCCGCGAGCAAGGCGCACATCGACACCGGCTTCTGGGGCGGCGCGCTGCCCGACAACGTCAAGGACCTCAAGCCCCTGCACGAGGCCGGCGTCTTCGGCTTCAAGGCGTTCCTGTCGCCGTCGGGCGTCGAGGAGTTCCCCGAGCTGAACCAGGAGCAGCTGGAGCGCTCGCTCGCCGAGATCGCCGGGTTCGACGGCCTGATGATCATCCACGCCGAGGACCCGCACGAGCTGGACGCCGCCCCGCACCTGACAGGACCCAAGTACGCCGACTACCTGGCCACCCGCCCGCGCGTCTCGGAGAACACCGCGATCGAGGGCCTGATCGCGGCCGCCAAGCGCGTCGGCGCCCGCGTCCACGTCCTGCACCTGTCCTCATCGGACGCGCTGCCCGTGATCGCCGCCGCCAAGCGCGAGGGCGTCAAGCTCACCGTCGAGACCTGCCCGCACTACCTCACGCTCACCGCCGAGGAAGTCCCGGACGGGGCGAGCGAGTTCAAGTGCTGCCCGCCGATCCGCGAGGCCGCCAACCAGGACCTGCTGTGGGACGCGCTGGCCGACGGCACCATCGACTGTATCGTCACCGACCACTCGCCCTCCACCGCCGACCTCAAGACCGCCGACTTCGCCACCGCCTGGGGCGGCATCTCCGGCCTCCAGCTCAGCCTCCCCGCGGTCTGGACCGAGGCCCGCAAGCGTGGTTACACCTTGGAGGACGTGGTCCGCTGGATGTCGACCGCGACCGCGAACCTGGTCGGACTGACCCAGAAGGGCGCCATCGAGGCCGGCCGCGACGCCGACTTCGCGGTGCTCGCCCCCGACGAGACCTTCACCGTGGACCCGGCCGAACTCCAGCACCGCAACCGCGTCACCGCCTACGCCGGCAAGACGCTGCACGGTGTCGTCAAGTCGACCTGGCTGCGCGGCGAGCGCATCCAGCACGACGGCGTCATCGCCGAGCCCACCGGCCGCCTGCTCGAAAGGAACAACTGACACCGTGAGCACCCTGCATTCCTCTTCTGTGGCCTCCTTCACCGGCGACGCCAGCCCCTTCGGCGGCGGCGACCCGTACGCCGATTACCGCACCGCGGACTTCGGCTTCACCCAGTACGCCGACCTCGCCGACCGGCGCCTCGGCGCGGGCGTGATCGCCGCCAACGACGAGTTCTTCGCCGAGCGCGAGAATCTCCTCAAGCCCGAGGCCGCCGAGTTCGACCCCGAGCACTTCGGGCACAAGGGCAAGATCATGGACGGCTGGGAGACCCGGCGCCGCCGCGGAATCTCGGCCGCGCAGCCGCACCCCACCGACGAGGACCACGACTGGGCGCTCATCCGCCTCGGCGCGCCCGGCGTGATCCGCGGCATCGTCGTCGACACCGCCCACTTCCGCGGCAACTACCCGCAGGCCGTCTCCGTCGAGGCCACCTCCGTGGCGGGATCCCCCTCGCCCGAGGAACTGCTCGCCCCCGACGTGAAGTGGGTAACTCTCGTACCCCGTACGGCAGTTGGCGGACACGCGGCCAACGGCTTCGCGGTGGACGTCGAGCAGCGCTTCACGCACCTGCGCCTCAACCAGCACCCCGACGGCGGCGTGGCCCGCCTGCGCGTATACGGCGAGGTCGCCCCCGACCCGCGCTGGCTGGCCACCCTCGGCACCTTCGACCTCGCGGCGCTCGAAAACGGCGGCCAGGTCGAGGACGCCTCCGACCGCTTCTACTCGCCCGCCACCAACACCATCCAGCCGGGCCGCTCCCGCAAGATGGACGACGGCTGGGAGACCCGGCGCCGCCGCGACAAGGGCAACGACTGGATCCGCTACCAGCTGGCGGCCCAGTCGGAGATCCGCGCGATCGAGATCGACACGGCGTACCTGAAGGGCAACTCGGCGGGCTGGGCGGCGCTTTCGGTGCGCGACGGCGCGTCGGGCGAGTGGGCCGAGGTGCTGCCCCGCACGCGCCTTCAGCCCGACACCAACCACCGCTTCGTCCTGGACGCCCCCGCCGTGGCCACCCACGTGCGGATCGACATCTTCCCCGACGGCGGCATCTCGCGCCTGCGCCTCTTCGGCTCCCTGACGGCCGAGGGCTCGGCGCGGCTCACCGCCCGCCACCAGGAACTGGGCGGCTGAGCCCGCCCGTTCCCCCAAGAGCAGGGCGGCACGACACCCGCCCGCTGACGCGAGGCACCCCGACCCGACAGCACCGGGGTGCCTCGCGTTCTTGTGCGTACGAGCACCGCCGCCGCGTACCCGCTTAGGCCGCGTAGCCGCCGTCCACCGAGAGCTCCGTGCCCGTCACATACACCGCGTCGTCACCCGCGAGGTACGCCACCATCGAGGCGACCTCGTCGGCCGTCCCGTACCGCCCGAGCGAGGTCATCGCGGCCTGGTGCGCCGCGGACGGGCCGTCCGCCGGGTTCATGTCGGTGTCGATGGGACCCGGGTGGACGAGCGTCGCGTTGATCCCGCGCCCCCCGAGCTCCCGGGCCAGCGCCTTGGTGAGCCCGGTGAGCGCGGCCTTGCTCGTCGCGTACAGCGTCCCGCCGGGCCCGGGCACCAGCTGGGTCATGCACGAGCCGATCGTGATGATCCTGCCGCCGCGCGGCAGCCGGGCCGCCGCGGCCTGGGAGGCGAGGAAGACCCCGCGTACGTTCACCGCGAGCACCCGGTCGACATCGGCCAGGCCGAGCTGGTCGAGCGGGGCGAGCACGCCCACGCCCGCGTTGTTGACCAGGATGTCGAGGCCGCCGAAGGCCTCGGCCGCCCGCTCGACCGCGGCGGCCGCATCCGCGGCGTCCCCGAGATCCGCGCGGAGCGCGAGCCCGCGCCGGCCCATCGCCTCGATCTTCGCGACGACCGCGCGGGCCGCCTCCTCGCCCTGGATGTACGTGACGGCGACATCGGCCCCCTGCTCGGCGAGCCGCAGCGCGACGGCGGCCCCGATGCCCCGGCTGCCACCCGTGACCAGGGCCTTCTTGCCGTTGAGCGAGTTCATGGTGAGGTCCTTTTCTACGAACTTCTTCGAGGTTCATCGAGGTCGGATCGAGGATCTTCGAGGTTTCCTCGGTCCGGCTTTGCTTGCGGGTTCAAGCAAAGCCGTCACGAGGCCCCCGCGCTGGCGGCCTTCGGACACCGAGTCCCAGGTAGCGGAACCTGGACCTCCGTGTCGTACGTTGACCACCGGCAACACCACCCCGCACGCCTCAGGAGACCGGCCGTGACCCTTCAGCAAGAGATCGTCGGCAACGCCATGCAGATGGCCGTCGTGAACCTCACTCCAGGCCAGACCGTCTACTGCGAGGCCGGGAAGTTCCTCTTCAAGACCGCCAACGTGTCCATGGAGACCCGTCTTTCCGGACCCGACCGGGGCGGCCGCGACCAGGCGGGCCAGGGCGGCGGAGGCATGGGCGGCATGCTGCGCCAGGCCATGGGCACCGCGATGCAGGTCGGTCAGCGCGCACTCGCCGGCGAATCGCTCGCCTTCCAGTACTTCACCTCCACGAGCGGCGAAGGCACGGTCGGCTTCGCGGGCGTGCTGCCCGGCGAGATGCGCGCCCTCGAACTCACCGGAAACCGCGCCTGGTTCGCCGAGAAGGACGCCTTCGTGGCCGCCGAGTCCACCGTCGACTTCGGCATCGCCTTCCAGGGCGGCCGCACCGGAATGAGCGGCGGCGAGGGCTTCATCCTGGAGAAGTTCACCGGCACCGGCACCGTGATCATCTGCGGCGCGGGCAACTTCATCGACCTCAACCCGGCCGACTTCGGCGGCCGCATCGAGGTCGACACCGGCTGCATCGTCGCGTTCGAGGAAGGCATCGAGTACGGGGTGCAGCGCATCGGCGGCCTCAACCGCCAGGGTCTGATGAACGCCGTCTTCGGCGGCGAGGGCCTCTCGCTCGCCACCCTGGAGGGCAACGGCCGCGTCATCCTCCAGTCCCTCACGATCGAAGGCTTGGCCAACGCCCTCAAGAAGGCCCAGGGCGGCGACAAGCAGGGCCCCACGGGCGGCCTCTTCTCCACCCACGCGGGGTGAGCCGCGGCGCGGGGCGATGAGAGCCTGTGTCTGAGTTCCGCAGGAGCGCGGGGTCGCACCTCCTCGCATCGTGCGGGGGCGCACCTCTTCGCCTCGTCACGGGAGTTTCGGCCTCCCCGCCCAGTGCGCGAAACGGCCCTTCCCGGGCCGGTCACCTACGGGTACGGTGATCGTTCCCGTGCGAGCCGCCGACGTCTCCACACCCCCGCACCGTCTGGAGACCGGGCCCGTGTCGTCGATCGCCGTACCCTCCGCGGGCCTCGCCCCGCGCCGCGCCTGGCTCACCGACCTGCCGGTCCTCCTGGTGGCCGTCGTCTGGGGCGCCAGCTACCTCGCCGCCAAGGACATCACCACCGCGCACACCGTGACCGCCGTCCTGGTGCTGCGCTTCGGGCTCGTGATGCCGGTCCTGGTGGCCGCCGGATGGCGCGGCCTTCGCGCACTGACCGCCGCCCAGTGGCGAGGCGCGGGCGTGCTCGGCCTCGTCCTCAGCGGGATCTTCCTCCTGGAGACGTACGGCGTCGTGCACACCTCGGCCACCAACGCCGGGCTCATCATCAGCCTCACCATGATCTTCACCCCGCTCGCCGAGGCCGCCGTCACGCGGGTTCGCCCGCCGCGCGCCTTCCTCGCGGCGGCCGCGCTCTCGGTGGCGGGCGTCGTCCTGCTGACCCAGGGCGGCGGCTTCACCGCGCCCTCGACGGGCGACCTCCTGATGCTGCTCGCCGCCCTCGCCCGTACCGCGCACGTCCTGTTCATGGCCCGCGTCAAGGCGGTCCAGGACGCCGACTCGCTGTCGTTGACCACCGTCCAACTGGGCGGCTCCGTAGCGGTGTTCGCGGTCCTGGCAGCCCTGCCCGGCACGGGGGACGCGCCCTGGACGGTGGCCTCCGCCTTCGGCGTCCGCGAGTGGACCGGTCTGCTGTTCCTGTCCGTGTTCTGCACCCTGTTCGCGTTCTTCGTGCAGATGTGGGCGGTCCGCCGTACCTCCCCGTCCCGGGTCAGCCTGCTGCTCGGCACCGAACCGCTCTGGGCCGCGGCCGCCGGCATCGCGCTCGGGGGTGAACGCCTGGGCGCACTCGGCCTGTTGGGCGGAATCCTGGTCCTCGCGGGCACCAGCTGGGGGCGCCGGGCCGCGGCCTGACTACTTCTTCACGGCCCGCTCCGACGCGATGAGCACCGCCACGCCCGCCACCGCCAGCACAACGCTGGCGAACACCTCGTGGCCCTCAAGCGCATCGGGGCGGTGCACCAGCGTCCACAGGCTGAACCACCCGGTCCACTCGTGCACGAGCCCGCCGACGCCCTGGAGCAGCAGCAGGAACCCGGCGACCTCCAGAAACTTCCTCATGCCCCGAGCCTGCGCCGACCGGCCGCACCTCCGCGTCGGCCGTCGGGACACCGCCCCCGCGTCCAAAGTCTTCGGCCGTACGACTTTGGTAGCGTCCCGCGCCCGCATCGCGCCGCCCTGCCCCCGAGCTGCGTAACTTTGTCGACATGACACGAGCCGGACCAGAGTTCCGCTGGCTGCTGCCCTCGGCGGTGGCCGACCCCGAGCTGCCCGGCGACCGGGCCCGGCCGCGGCGCACCGTACGCGACTGGGTCGTCGACATCTGCGCCTTCCTCGCCGCCGCCCTCATCGGCATGCTCACGGCCGACTCCCTCGGCAAGATGCCCGGCAACTCCGAGACCGTCCTGCTCGTCGACCAGCTCGTGGGGGCCGCGGCCTGCTGCGCGGTGTGGCTGCGGCGGCGCCGGCCGGTGGGGCTCGCGGCGGTGCTCGCCGTGGTGTCGGTCGTCGCGCCGGTCGCCTCGGGCGGATTCCTGGTCGCCCTGTTCAGCCTCGCCGTGCACCGGCCGTTCAAGCCCGCCGTGCTGGTGGTGGGCACCCTCGCCGTGGCGAGCTCGCTGCTCCAGCCCGTGGTCCGCCCCGACCCGACCACCAGCTTCCTCGCCAACGCCGTCGTGGGAACCGTGCTGATCCTGCTGGTCACCGGTTGGGGCATGCTCGTACGCTCCCGGCGCCAGCTCGTCCTCGCGCTGCGCGAACGGGCCGCCCGCGCCGAGGCCGAGGCGGCGCTGCGGGCCGAGAACGCGCAGCGGCTCGCCCGCGAGGCCATCGCCCGCGAGATGCACGACGTGCTCGCCCACCGGCTCACCCTGCTCTCCGTGCACGCCGGTGCCCTCGAATTCCGGCCCGACGCGCCGCCCGCCCAGGTCGCCCGGGCCGCCGGAGTCATCCGGGACAGCGCACACGAGGCGCTCCAGGACCTGCGGCAGATCATCGGGGTGCTGCGCAGCCCCGGCGAGGGCGCCGACGACCGGCCCCAGCCGACGCTCGCCACCCTCGACGCGCTCGTCGCCGAATCCCGCGAGGCCGGCATGAAGGTCGCCCTCGACAGCCGCATCCCGGACACCGAGGGCGTCCCCGCCGCCACCGGGCGCAACGCCTACCGCATCGCCCAGGAAGCCCTCACCAACGCCCGCAAACACGCGCCCGGCGCCGAGGTCACCGTCACCGTGACCGGACGCCCCGGCGACGGACTCACCGTCGAGGTCCGCAACCCCGCGCCCCCGGGGCCCGTACCCGAAGTGCCCGGATCGGGGCAGGGGCTCATCGGACTCACCGAACGCGCCACCCTGGCCGGCGGCCGGCTCCACCACGGGCGCGGGCCCGACGGCTCCTTCTCGGTCGTGGCCTGGCTACCGTGGCCCTCATGACCATCCGCCTGCTCATCGTCGACGACGACCCCCTGGTCCGCGCCGGACTCACCTTCATGCTCGGCGGCGCCGAGGACATCGAGATCGTCGGCGAGGCGGCCGACGGCTCCGGGGTGGATCAACTGGCCCAGGAACTGCGCCCGGACGTCGTGCTCATGGACATCCGCATGCCCCACGTCGACGGCCTCACCGCCACCGAGACGCTCCGCGCCCGCCCCGACGCGCCCGAGGTGATCGTCCTGACCACCTTCCACGCCGACGAACAAGTACTGCGGGCGCTGCGGGCGGGAGCCGCCGGATTCGTCCTCAAGGACACCCCGCCCGTCGAGATCGTCGCCGCCGTACGCCAGGTCGCGAAGGGCGATCCCGTCCTGTCCCCGGCCGTCATGCGGCAGTTGATGACCCAGATGTCGTCCGCGACCCCCGGCGACCGGGCGGTCCGGGCCCGCGAGCGCATCGCGCTGCTCGCGGAACGCGAACGCGAGGTGGCCGTCGCCGTCGGCCGCGGCCACTCCAACGCCGAGATCTCCGCACGGCTGTATCTGAGCGTGCCCACCGTGAAGACCCACGTCTCCCGTGTCCTGGCCAAGCTCGACCTCAACAACCGCGTCCAGATCGCCCTGTTGGTGCACGACGCGGGCCTGCTCGACGATCCGGACCGCGACGTAGGCTGAGAGCCTGTGTCTGAACCCCGCCCGGTCCTGACGGAGTGTCAGCCACAGGCTCTGAGGCGAACCGAGCGGAGGGCGGGGCCATGACTGTCATCGACCTGGGGGAGCGCGGCGAGGAGTTCACCGCCGACCCCCATCCGGTCTACACCAAGCTGCGGGCCGAGGGCCCCGCCCATCTCGTGCGCATCCCCGAAGGCGGCGAAGTGTGGCTGATCGTCGGGCACGAGGAGGGGCGGACCGCGCTCGCCGACCCCCGCCTGTCCAAGGACTGGCGGGGCAACGGCGACTGGGAGTACGGCGCGCTGCCGGTCAGCGCCAACATGTTGGAGACCGACCCGCCGCAGCACACCCGGCTGCGCAAACTGGTGGCGCGGGAGTTCACCCCGCGCCGCATCGACGAGCTCCGGCCGCTCGTCCAGGAGATCACCGACGGTCTGCTCGACACCATGCTGGCCGCGCCCGGCCGCACCGCCGACCTGGTCGACTCGCTCGCCTTCCCGCTTCCCATGACGGTGATCTGCGAGCTCCTCGGGGTGTCCGACCTCGACCAGGAGGCCTTCCGGGCGCTGTCCAACGCGGCCGTCGCGCCCGCCGTGGACGAGGGCAAGAACACGGCCGTGCGCGAGATGGGCGAGTACCTCATCGAGCTGATCGAGGACAAGCGCTCCTCCCGCCCCGGCGACGACCTGCTGAGCGCCCTGATCCGGGCGCGTGACGAGGACGGCGACCAGCTGTCCCCGGACGAGCTCATCGGCATGGCCTTCCTGCTGCTCGTCGCGGGCCACGAGACGACCGTCAACCTGATCTCCAACGGCGTACGCACCTTGCTCGGCCACCCCGACCAACTGGCCGCGCTGCGCGGTGACTTCGACGGGCTCATCGACGGCGCCATCGAGGAGATCCTGCGTTACGAGGGCCCGGTCGAGACCGCCACGTACCGCTTCGCCAAGGAGCCCGTGCTGGTCGGTGACGCCCTCATCCCGGCGGGCGCCCCCGTCCTGATCTCTCTCGCTTCGGCCGGCCGCGACCCGCTCCGCCACGCCGACCCGGACCGTTTCGACATCCGCCGCACCCCGCAGAGCCACCTCGCCTTCGGCCACGGCATCCACTTCTGCCTCGGCGCGCCGCTCGCCCGAATGGAGGGCCGGATCGCGGTCCGGGGCCTCCTGGAACGCGCCCCCGACCTCCAACTGGCAGCGGACACAGGTCAGTTGGAGTGGCTGCCGGGCATGCTGATCCGGGGCGTGCGTCACCTGCCGGTGCGCTGGTGACGCACAGGGCGCACGAGTGACTCACGCCTTGCGCGCGGCCGCCGCCCGCTTGCGGTGCTCGCCGCGCAGCACGAGCGAGGGCCACTCGTCCCCGTACGCCCCGCAGGCGCAGACCGACCACAGCGACCACTGCTGCGGCACCGAGTAGTACGGCACGAGCACCCTGGCCGTCCGCAGCCGCGACAGCCTCACCGGGACGAGCGCGGGCAGGACGTCAGGCGCCTGGCCGGCCAGGATCGCCCGGCGGCAGGACGGGCAGGCCGGGCGCCGGTCGGCCGCCGCCTCGCGCGGCCCGGTGCGGCGCCTTGCCTCCTTGCGGTGCTGTTTGCGGACGGGGGAGTGGGTGCCCTCGGCCGCCGTGTGCAGCGGGTTGTAGAAACAGCGCTGGGCGGCCTTGGGGACGGGCTGTCCGGCCGCTCGCGCGTGGACCGCCGCGAACCGTTCGAGCGCGCGGTCGGCGAGGACCGCCGCGGCCGCGAGGTCGGGCAGATCGGCCGCCTCGTCGAGCAGCTTGCCCGCGGCCTGGAACGCGTCGAAGGCCCAGGCGCAGTCGCCCTCGGCCCGCGGATCGGACCTGAACCGCGTTCCCAACGGGCCCGGCGACAGAGGCAGTTCGGCCGTCCGCAGCACGTCCCCCACGGCCGTCACCCGCGCCGACACCAGCCGGTCGAGCCGCTCGCGGGCCGTCGCCCACTCGTCGAGAACCAGCTGCTGCTGCTCCTTCGACAGCTCCCGCGACGGCTGCGCGGGCACGGCGGGACGCAGCCGCTCCATGAACCACCAACGCCTCAGCACCCTTGCCTCCCTCGCTCCGACCAGGTTAGAAGCCCCTTAAGCTACTGGAGAGTTAGGGTGTGCCCGATCGTTCGACGAGAGGTGCACAGCATGGGGGAGCTCGATCTCGAATCGGCCCGCGGGACGCTGGCGAGCCAGCCGTTCAGCCGCCTTCTCGACGCGCGGATCACCGCGTTCGGAGACGGCGGCGCAGTCCTGGAGCTGGACATCCGCGAGGAACTCCACCAGCAGAACGGCTTCCTGCACGGCGGAGTCCTGGCCTACGCCGCCGACAACGCCCTCACCTTCGCGGCCGGCACCGCCCTCGGGCCCGCCGTCCTCACCAGCGGCTTCTCCATCCAGTACGTACGCCCCGCGACAGGACGCACCCTGATCGCCCGCGCCACGGTGGTGCACGGCGGCCGCCGCCAGGCCACCGTCCGCTGCGACCTGTTCACCCTGGACGCGGACGGCGCGGAAAAGCTCTGCGCGGTCGCGCAGGGCACCGTACTGTCCGCGGCGTCGGCCGCATCCGCCGTATCGGCCGCATCCGTCGAGACGTCCTGAAGGGACACGCACCGACCAGCGATGCGCGGGGGTCGGAGGCGCTGCCGGTCAGGTGGTGGCTCACCCGGCCGGGATCTCCGACACCCGCACCACCCGCCGCTCCCTGCGCGACACCTCGCAGGCCTCCGCGATGCGCAATGCGTACAGCGCGTCGCGGCCGTCGCAGGGGTTCGGCGCCTCGCCGCGTACGAGCCGGACGAAGGCGTCCAGTTCGGCCTCGTACGCGGGGGCGAAGCGTTCGAGGAAGCCGGGCCACGGCTTGTCGGGGCGGCCGGGGCCGTGCGGTTCGGCCGAGGTCAGCGGGGTGCGGTCGTCCAGGCCGACCGCGAACTGGTCGCGTTCTCCAGCCAGTTCGAGCCGTACGTCGTACCCCGCGCCGTTGCAGCGGGCGGCGGTCGCCGTCGCCAGGGTGCCGTCGTCCAGGGTGAGGACGACCGCCGCCGTGTCGACGTCACCGGCCGCGCGGAACATCGCGGGCCCCGCGTCCGAACCCATCGCGTACACCTCGGTGACCTCGCGGCCCGTCACCCAGCGCACGATGTCGAAGTCGTGGACCAGGCAGTCGCGGTAGAGCCCGCCGGACAGCGGAAGGTAGGCGGCGGGCGGCGGCGCCGGGTCGGAGGTGACGGCTCGTACGGTGTGCAGTCGGCCGAGCCGCCCCGAGCGCACGAGGTCCCGGGCGTTCCGGTAGCCCGCGTCGAAGCGGCGCATGAAGCCGAGCTGGAGCTCGGTGCCCGCCGCCTCGACCGCACGGAGGGCTTCGAGGGTGCCCGGCACGTCCAGGGCGACGGGTTTCTCGCAGAAGGCGGGCAGCCCGGCGCGGGCGGCGGCCGCGATGAGCCCGGCGTGCGCCGAGGTCGCCGAGGCGATCACCACGGCGTCGACCCCGGTGAACGCCTCCGTCACCGTGGCCGCGGCCGTCGCGCCGGTCAGCGCGGCGACCTCCCCGGCCCGCGCGGCGTCGGCGTCGGCGACCACCAGGTGCTCGACCTGCGGATGCCGGGCGAGGACACCCGCGTGGAAAGAGCCGATCCGTCCCGTTCCGATCAGTCCGATACGCATGGGCACACCGTGGCCGCGGCGGGTCATCCTGTCAAGAGTTTGTCCTGACAATCGAACTTCACGACTTCCCGTCAACATCCCCGGCGCATTACGCTCGCTCCGTGCCCAAGCAGCCCAGACCAGCGATGGACTTCCCGAAGCCGCTCCAGCTCAGCGTGGACCGCACCAGCCCGGTCCCGCTCTACTTCCAGCTCTCGCAGCAGCTGGAGGCGGCCATCGAGAAGGGCACCCTCACGCCCGGCAGCCTCCTAGGCAACGAGATCGACCTGGCGGGCCGGCTGGGCCTGTCCCGCCCCACGGTCCGCCAGGCCATCCAGGCCCTGGTCGACAAGGGCCTGCTGGTGCGCCGCCGGGGCGTCGGCACCCAGGTAGTGCACAGCCAGGTCAAGCGCCCGCTCGAACTGAGCAGCCTGTACGACGACCTGGAGGCGGCCGGGCAGAAGCCCGCCACCACCGTCCTTCGCAACACCTTCGAGCCGGCCACCGCTGAAGTCGCCGCCGCGCTCGGCGTGCCCGAGGGCAGCGACGTACACCTGGTGGAGCGGCTGCGGTACGCGCACGGCGAGCCCATGGCGCGGCTGCGCAACCACCTGCCGGCCGGGCTGCTCCCCCTGGACACCGAGTACCTGGAGGGCACCGGCCTGTACCGGCTGATGCGGGGCGCGGGCATCACGCTGCACAGCGCGCGCCAGACGGTGGGGGCGCGGGCGGCCACCGCGCAGGAGGCCGACCTGCTCACCGAGGCCGAGGGCGCGCCGCTGCTCACCATGCAGCGCACCACCTTCGACGACACCGGCCGGGCGGTCGAGTTCGGCTCGCACATCTACCGGGCCTCGCGCTACTCCTTCGAGTTCCAGCTGCTCGTACGTCCGTGAGAGGCGCGGGCGGTCCCGGAACGCTCTTGAGTAAGAATGTTCGGACAAAGTATTGACGGTGTCGCGGAACCGCCGCTAGAACTCACGTGCCGCAACCGGGCGGCCGGGACAGAAGGCGGAACCCATGCGCACACCCCGCACGGCAACCACGGCGGCCGTGGCCGTCGCCGCACTGGCGCTCGCGCTCGGCGGCTGCAGCAGCTCGGGGGGCAAGAGCTCCGAGGACAAGGGCTCCGGATCGCCGAGCGGTGGCAAGGGCGTGAACACTCCCCGCCTCAAGATCGCGATGGTGACCCATTCCGGCGAGGGCGACACCTTCTGGGACATCGTCCAGAGCGGCGCGAAACAGGCCGCCGCCAAGGACAACGTCGACTTCCTGTACTCGGCGAGCAAGGAGGGCCAACAGCAGGCGCAGCTGGTGCAGGCGGCCATCGACCAGAAGGTGGACGGCATCGTCGTGACGCTCGCCAAGCCCGAGGCCGTCAAGGACGTCATCAAGAAGGCCGTCGCCGCGGGGATACCCGTCGTCACGATCAACTCCGGCGCCGACTTCTCCAAGGAGGTCGGCGCGCTCGGGCACATCGGCCAGGACGAGGGCGTGGCCGGCGAGGCGGTCGGCGACGAGCTCGACAAGCGGGGCAGGAAGAAGGCCCTCTGCGTCATCCACGAACAGGGCAACGTCTCCCTGGAGCAGCGCTGCGCGGGAGTGAAGAAGACCTTCCAGGGCAGCGTCGAGAACCTGAACGTGGACGGCACCAACACGCCCGCCTCCACCTCGTCCATCGAGGCCAAGCTCCAGTCGGCCAAGGACATCGACTCGGTCGTCACGCTCGGCGCGCCGATGGCGGCCGCCGCGGCCAAGGCGAAGGGCGACGCGAACAGCTCAGCCGAGATCGACACCTTCGACCTGAACGCGGCCGTGATCAAGCAGTTCAAGGCCAAGGAGATCGGCTTCGCCGTCGACCAGCAGCCCTACCTCCAGGGCTATCTCGCGATCGACGAACTGTGGCTGAACAAGACCAACGGGGATGTGATCGGCGGTGGCAGGCCGGTCCTGACCGGACCCGCGATCGTCACCGAGAAGGACGTGCCGACGCTGGAGAAGTACACCGCCCGCGGTACCCGATGATCGCCCGGCGACCCGGCGTGACCCATACTTGGGCGGCCGGGGCAGGGCTGAACCAGCCCCGGTGGCACCCGGTGGTACAGCAAGAAGGGCACGGCGTCGTGGCAAGGGTTCGGACAGGGGTACGCGTCATGGGCGCGGTGCTGGCAGCGGTGCTCGGAGCCTCCTTGGCGGGGTGCAGCAGCACCGGCGGCAAGCGCGCCGAGGACGCGCGCAAGTCCGCGCAGGCCCAGGGCAGGGCCGCGGTGAACACGCCCCGCTGGAAGATCGCGATGGTCACCCACTCGGGCGACGGCGACACGTTCTGGGACATCGTCCAGAGCGGCGCCAAGCAGGCCGCCGTCAAGGACAACATCGACTTCCTCTACTCGCACAGCGACCAGGGCCAGCAGCAGGCCCAGTTCGTGCAGGCCGCCATCGACCAGAAGGTCGACGGCATCGTGGTCACGCTCGCGAAGCCCGACGCGCTCAAGGACGTCGTCGCCAAGGCCGAGAAGGCCGGCATCCCGGTGATCACCGTGAACTCGGGCTCGGAGAAGTCCAAGGAGTTCGGGGCGCTCACCCACATCGGTCAGGACGAGACCATCGCCGGCGAGGCCGTCGGCGACGAGCTCAGCAAGCGGGGCAGGAAGAAGGCGCTGTGCGTCCTGCACGAGCAGGGCAACGTCGGCCACGAGCAGCGCTGCGCGGGCACCAAGAAGACGTTCAAGGGTGACGTCCAGAACCTCTACGTCACCGGCACCAGCATGCCCGACGTGCAGTCCTCCATCGAGGCCAAGCTCCAGGCCGACCCGTCCATCGACGCCGTGGTCACCCTCGGCGCGCCCTTCGCGGACACGGCCGTCAAGGCCAAGCAGTCGGCCGGCAGCTCCGCCGAGATCGACACCTTCGACCTCAACGCCAAGGTGGCCACGTCCCTGGAGGCCGGCACGCTCGGCTTCGCCGTCGACCAGCAGCCCTACCTCCAGGGGTACGAGGCGGTGGACCTGCTCTGGCTCTACAAGTACAACGCCGACGTCCTCGGCGGCGGCCTCCCGGTCCTGACCGGACCCCAGATCATCACCAAGGACCAGGCCGCCAAGCTGGAGGAGTACACGAAGAGGGGGACGCGATGAGCGCGACAGACATCGCCGAGGACGAACGGCTGCTCCGCCGCTCGGTCTGGCGCAAGATCCTCGGCCGTCCCGAACTCGGCTCGGTGGTCGGCGCCGGAGCCGTCTTCCTCTTCTTCTCGGTCGTCGCCGGAAGCTTCCTGCAGCCCTCCAGCCTGTCGACCGTCCTGTATGCGGCCTCGACCATCGGCATCATGGCGGTGCCGGTCGCGCTGCTCATGATCGGCGGCGAGTTCGACCTGTCGGCCGGTGTCCTGGTGACGACGTCGGCTCTCGTCTCCTCGATGTTCAGCTACCAGATGACGGCCAACATCTGGGTGGGAGTGGGGGTTTCCCTCCTGGTCACCCTCGCCATCGGCGCGTTCAACGGCTTCATGCTGACCCGCACCAAGCTCCCGAGCTTCATCATCACGCTCGGCACGTTCCTGATGCTGACCGGCCTCAACCTCGGCTTCACCAAGCTGATCAGCGGCACGGTCTCGACGAAGTCCGTCGCCGACATGGAGGGCTTCGAATCCGCGAAGAAGCTCTTCGCCTCCCAGCTGACCATCGGCTCCGTCGACCTGAAGGTCACCATCCTGTGGTGGTTCGCGCTGGTCGCGGTCGCCACCTGGATCCTGCTGCGGACCCGCTTCGGCAACTGGATCTTCGCGGTCGGCGGCGAGGCGGACGCGGCCCGCGCGGTCGGCGTACCGGTCTTCAAGACGAAGATCGGCCTCTACATGGGCGTCGCCTTCGCGGCCTGGGTCTCCGGCCAGCACCTGCTGTTCTCGTTCGACGTGGTGCAGTCCGGTGAGGGCGTCGGCAACGAGCTGATCTACATCATCGCGGCCGTCATCGGCGGCTGCCTGATCACCGGCGGCTACGGCTCGGCGATCGGCTCGGCCGTCGGCGCGTTCATCTTCGGCATGACCAGCAAGGGCATCGTGTACGCGGAGTGGAACCCGGACTGGTTCAAGTTCTTCCTCGGAGCGATGCTCCTCCTCGCCACCCTGCTCAACGCGTGGGTGCGCAAGCGGGCGGAGGCGACAGCATGACGACCACCCAGGAAAAGACGGCCGGGCGGACGGCCCTCGTCGAGCTCGACGACGTCAGCAAGTACTACGGCAACATCCGCGCCCTCGAAGGGGTCTCCCTGGAGGTCCACCCCGGGGAGATCACCTGCGTACTGGGTGACAACGGAGCCGGCAAGTCCACCCTCATCAAGATCATCGCAGGCCTTCACCAGCACGACGCCGGCGGCTTCCGCATCGAGGGCGAGGACGTCGCGCTGAGCAACCCCCGCGAGGCCCTGGACCGTGGCATCGCCACCGTCTACCAGGACCTGGCCGTGGTCCCGCTGATGCCGGTCTGGCGCAACTTCTTCCTCGGCTCCGAGCCCACGAAGGGCAAGGGCCCCTTCAAGCGGCTCGACGTCGACAAGATGCGCGCCACCACCCGCGCGGAGCTGCTCCGCATGGGCATCGACCTGCGCGACGTCGACCAGCCGATCGGCACCCTGTCCGGCGGCGAGCGCCAGTGCGTCGCCATCGCGCGGGCGGTCTACTTCGGCGCCAAGGTCCTCGTCCTGGACGAGCCGACCGCGGCGCTGGGTGTGAAGCAGTCCGGCGTCGTCCTGAAGTACGTGGCGGCCGCCCGGGACGCCGGACTCGGCGTGGTTCTCATCACGCACAACCCGCACCACGCCTACCTCGTCGGGGATCGTTTCGTGCTCCTCAAGCGCGGCACGATGACCGGCAGCCACCTGCGCTCCGACATCACCCTGGACGAGCTCACCCGCCAGATGGCGGGCGGCAGCGAGCTCGAAGAGCTCAGCCACGAACTCCAGCGGGCCCCCGCCCCCGGCCACCTCGGCGGGCCGTCCGACGAGGAGTGAGCCGGCCGCCCCGGGCCACCGGGGCGGCCCCCGGCGCAGGGTCCGCCTCCCCCAGGGGTGGCAGAATCGGCCCCGATGACCACGTACCGCGACTTCGCCCTAGCCCACCGGGGTTCCGCCCGGGCCACCGTGCTGCGCACCGTAGGCACCCGGGAACGCCGCTCACACCTGACGGCCCCCCGGGTCCCCACCGTCGGCATCGACATCGGCGGCACGAAGGTGATGGCCGGCGTCGTGGACGCGGACGGGAACATCCTGGAGAAGCTCCGCACGGAGACCCCGGACAAGTCCAAGAGCCCCAAGGTCGTCGAGGACACCATCACCGAGCTGGTCCTCGACCTCTCCGACCGGCACGACGTGCACGCGGTCGGCATCGGCGCGGCCGGCTGGGTCGACGCCGACCGCTCCACCATCCTGTTCGCCCCGCACCTCGCCTGGCGCAACGAGCCGCTGCGCGACGCCCTCCAGGCCCGTCTCGCGGTGCCGGTCATGGTCGACAACGACGCCAACACGGCCGCCTGGGCCGAGTGGCGCTTCGGCGCCGGACGCGGCGAGGACCACCTGGTCATGATCACGCTGGGCACCGGCATCGGCGGCGCGATCCTGGAGGACGGTCAGGTCAAGCGCGGCAAGTACGGCGTGGCCGGCGAGTTCGG
Source organism: Streptomyces sp. NPDC001415 (assembly GCF_053597395.1). NCBI lineage: Bacteria > Bacillati > Actinomycetota > Actinomycetes > Kitasatosporales > Streptomycetaceae > Streptomyces > Streptomyces sp. NPDC001415. The sequence continues at coordinate 247,383 of NZ_JBSFIE010000006.1, read as the reverse complement.
CCACATGCAGGTCGTGCCCGGCGGACACCGCTGCGCCTGCGGCAACCGGGGCTGCTGGGAGCAGTACAGCTCCGGGAACGCCCTGGTCCGCGAGGCCCGCGAGCTGGCCACGGCCGACTCCCCGGTGGCGTACAACATCATCGAGCGGGTCGGCGGGAACATCCCCGAGATCACCGGGCCGCTCATCACCGAGCTGGCCCGCGAGGGCGACGCCATGTGCGTCGAGCTGCTCCAGGACATCGGCCAGTGGCTCGGCGTCGGCATCGCCAACCTCGCCGCCGCGCTCGATCCCTCCTGCTTCGTCATCGGCGGGGGTGTCAGCGCCGCCGACGACCTCCTGATCGGGCCCGCCAGGGACGCCTTCAGGCGCCACCTCACCGGCCGCGGCTACCGCCCCGAGGCGAGGATCGCCAAGGCCCAACTGGGCCCCGAGGCGGGCATGGTCGGCGCCGCCGACCTCGCCCGCCTGGTGGCCCGCCGCTTCCGCCGGGCCAACCGCCGCCGCGTCGAGCGCTACGAGCGGTACGCCAAGGCCGCCGAAGCCGTCCGCAGGACGGGCACCAACCGCACCACCCAGGAATCCGACTGATGACACCGTCCGACCGCCCCGCGGTGCCGCGCCAGTCCCCGCCGCCGGACGAGAAGCCCCCCGAGACCCGCCAGCACATGATCCGGCGGCGCTGGATCACCGCGGTGATCATCGTGCTGCTCATCGGCGTGCCCGCCGGCTATCTGGCGATCTCCGCCGAGCAGAGCCGCACCAGCGGCCGCGACAAGGAGTCCGAGGCCTCGGCGCACGGCCTCCAGCACGACTGGCCCTCCAAGACCCAGCGGCGCATCTACGAAGTGCCGATCCCGGCGGACGCGGTCGGCGTCGACTACTACGAGGCGAACAACTGGAAGGTCAGCAAGCTGTACGTCAACTTCAGGACGAGCGCGGCCGGCCTCGCGGAGTTCATGAAGGAGACCGGCACCAGCACCGCCGCGCTCAAGCCCGGCGACGTGACGATCGCCCCCGAGGACGCCATGAAGGTCGGCTGGACCTTCCCCGCGGGCCACGACTGGGCGGGCACCACGCACGCCCAGAAGGACCCGCTGCCGACCCAGGACATCACCGTCGACGAGACCGACCCGGACAAGCCGGTCGTTTTCGTGGTATCCACGGCAACCCCCTGACCCCCAGGGGCCCGCGCCTACGCGTTACGACGTCAGCGTGCTTTCACAACAAGGATCACGAATTTCGGCGTGTCCTTGGGTTTTTTGACGGTATTTATTATTAATTTCGATGACTGTAAGGAGTCGATCTGCCACGGATCGTATCCACTTCACTCCATTGGAGATCACATGAACGAGCTTCGCAAGGCGGCCGTCCTGGTCGCCGCCCTCGGCAGCTTCGCGATGCTGGGCGCCGGCACGGCCCAGGCGCACGACGGCGGCAAGGGCGGCGACCAGTTCGCCATCGGCCAGAGCAGCAACTGCCGGTCCCACGACCTGAACGTCGACGTCCTCGGCCAGGTCGGCATCCTCAACGGCGTCCTCGGCAACGCGCTCAACGGCGAGGGCAACCCGGGTGCGCAGAACACCCACCTGGGTTCGAGCATGGGCTGCAACAACAGCGCCCTGGACTAAGCCGGGGCCGTGCGCGTGCCGGGCACTGTGACGGCGCGGGTACGCACGGTCTCGAATGAGCTCTATCGGGAGGGTGACGGGTCGCCCGTCACCCTCCCGGAGTGACGACGGCGGGCTCCGGGCGCAGCGTGAACCTCCTGGCGAAAACGAGTCATCTCCATGTCCTACCGCTGGGCTGCGGGGTGGTCGGGGCCGTAGCCGCTGGTTTTCTGGTCGTACCAGTCGGGGCGTTGACCGGTGGGCGCCGGGGCCGTCTCGCGCATGGTGGCGCCGTAGGCGCTGGTGGCTTTGTGGGTGACGGGGGCGGCGAGGGGCGCCGGCCAGAGCTGGAGCAGGTAGGTCTCGACGGGGTCGCCGTCCTCACGTACGTCGCCGTCGTCGCGGTTTTTTCCGTGGACCAGAAGGCGGTAGCTGCCGGGACCGGGCAGGGTCAACAGGGGCGCTTCGTCGGGGTTCTCCTCGCCGGGGCCGACGAAGACGCGGGCCGTGGTCCACGTGAAGGAGACTTCGGCGGCGTCCTGCCAGTCGTCCAGGTGGAGGGCGGGGGGCCCGTCCCAGAGTTCGGCGGTCACGTCGATGTCTCCGCCTTCGACGGCGCAGACGATCGAGGCATGGTCCTCGCGAGCGGCGACGAGTCCGTTGGCCGAGTGGTCGAGGGGGACGTCTTCGAAGGTGTCGAGGTCGATGAGGTCGAGGGTGCCGTAGGCGATGAAGAGGTGGGGGTCGAAGACGCGGTCGATGAGTGAGGCCATGGCTGGGCTCCTTACTGCGGAAGGGGGACAGCGTTTTCGCTGCCCCCCAGGGGTTTTACGCTACGCGGCCGGTGCTACGGGCACTGCACGAGCGGGCGCATCGCGGCATCGCTTCGGACGCTCGGGATGTTGGTGACGTTGACCCAGAACTTGTCGTTCTCCAGCAGCCGGTTGGCGTTGTACCAGGACTGCCGGGCACGGCCTTCGAGGCGGTTCTGCGCGGCGGGGACCATGTGGCAGGAGAAGTCAGGGTTGACGCTGGCGCCCTGGTGGGTGGAGGCGAAGGGGTATTCGTCGCAGCTCTTCCCGGGCGGGCGCGGGATCGAGGACGGGCAGGCGGTACGCCGGTTGGCGCGTATCAGGGCCTGGTCCATGGTGCGCGTCAGCGCGGGGCCGTGGCCTTTCCATCCCCAGTGGTTCTTCAGGTTGTGCTGGGCCCAGTCGATGTGCCAGGCGACCTGGTCGAAGGGGCCGGTGACGGAGATGTTGTAGCTGGGGGTGTAGTCGGGGTAGACGCATCCCCCGGCGGCGACCGGGCTCATGCGGGGGGTGTTGTCGCACCGCACGTTGAGTTTCGGGCCGAGGTCGATGCTGACCGGGGTGTAGGGGGCGGCCTCGTAGTTGAGGTGCGGGGCCTGGGCGTCGGTGTTGGTGACCGCTCCGGGGGAGTCGATGACGATGTCCCAGGTACGCGTCGTGCCCAGGGTGGTGATCTGCGGCGTGCCTCCGGTGGAGGTGCAGTGGCCGCAGGTTTCCGTGATGGTGGCGACGCCCAGTTCGGCGGCCGGGACGGTGGTGGACAGCAGCCGCAGGGTGACCTTGTCGGTCCAGCGATGCCGGTTGCGGGCGTCGAGCTGGACGTTCGAGGTCCATGCGAAGTTGGCGCTGCCCTGGTACTGGTGCTCGGGCTCGATGTAGAAGTCGACGCGGAGACCGCCGGAGGCGCACGAGCTGGTGCGATCCGTTCTGACCTGGCCGACGGTACAGGTCACGGCGGCGTCGGCGGCGACGTCCTGCGTCGTCAGCGGGGTGAGCTGGGCGGTGGCACTGTGTCGGGGCTGGGGTGTGGGCGTGGGTGTGGCGGCCTCTGCTGTGGCGGCTCCTGTGAATGCCGAGCTGACCGCGACGAGTGCGGCCAGCAGGATTCCCCCGCGTTTGATCATTTTCACCGTCAGAGTCCTCTCGTTCATGGTCCTTTCGTCCGGATGAGGCGGGACCATGGTTCTGGCGTGAAAATGGGGACGTCAACCGCGTGGTGCGCCGTGCGGGTTGTTTCAGTCATTGGGGCGGGTGTGTGCGCCGTTTCTGTGTGCTGGCCATGAGGCATCCATGCAGGTGAGGGGTGTGGGAATCGTTGTCCGTAACCTGCCTTCCGCATACCGGAAGGGGGTGGGTTTCAGCCTCTACGGCCGTCGTTTTCGGGATGAGTACACAGATCCGCCAATTCCACGGGCAGGCTCCGGGCGATAATGCGGGCCCGTACCGGGAATTGCTCGGGTATTTACGGGCCCGACTCCCACGGCCCGCGACTCTCACCGGCCCGACTCCCGCGTCGGCGAAATCCCGCGCCGGGCGCCGGTGCCGTCAGGCAGGCAGCGGACCGAGCAGCCAGCTGCCGGCGGAGTCGGGGGACTCGTCGAAGTAGTACGCACGGATGGCTGAGAGCAGGTCGTCGCGTTCGATCAGGCCGTCGCCATCGGCATCCAGGCGAACAGCAATCCTCCGGGCGTCGGTGGCGGGAAGGTTCATCAAAGCCCCCGTCCAGCGCACGTGTTCTTCGATGGTGAGCCGGCCGTCACCGTCGCTGTCGGAGATGTCCATGATCGCGTGCAGGAACGGCACGTACCCGGCGTCGAAGGACTCCGGGGTCTCCAGCAGTCCGGCGTGGAAGGCCGCCTTGTATTCGGCCTCGCTGATCCGCCCGTCGCCGTCGTGGTCGGCCACGGCCGCGAGGTGCTCCCACAGTCCCAGGCACAGCGACGTCAGCCGCTCACGGGCCGCCGAGCCGGGCTTCTGGTCGAACTCCTGGGCCATCGCCTCGGCTGCGGCCTTGAAGTCACCGCGCTCGATCACACCGTCCCCATCGAGGTCGTAGGTGCGAAAACGCCTGGCCAGCTTGCGATCCAGGAACACGCTGGGCGGTGTCGTCTCAGGCATCGCGGAACCCTTCGGTCGTCAGGCGGGAGATGCGGATAGGCCGCCGCGCCGCACGAGCGCCCCCCTTGAACTCCCCTGTGCCACCGGGTAGTTGTTGCGGCGGGGCAGGGCGCTGAGCGGGTTGGTCGAAGTCGAGTGCTGATCCTCCGGGTCTGTCAGGGTACCGGCGTGGGTGGGCGCCGGAGGGGCGGTACGGCACTTCACCGACGCCGCATGGGGCGAGTCGTACTGAGGCTGCTTAGAGTGGATCGTTCCCGGATTCGACCGGGGCGTCACGAGGGGAGTGTCGATCGTGGGGGAACTGGACGGCAGGAGCGCGCTGGTGACGGGCGGCTCGCGTGGGATCGGGCGGGCGGTCGCGCTGCGGCTCGGCGCCGAGGGGGCGCTGGTCGCGGTCCACTACGGGGGCAACGACGCGGCCGCCGCGGAGACGGTGGCGCAGATCGCCAAGGCCGGCGGCCGGGCGTTCGCGGTGCAGGCCCGGTTCGGCGAGAGCGGCGCGGTGGACCGGCTGTTCGAGGGGCTCACCACCGGGCTTGCGGACCACGGCGCGGAGGGTCTGGACATCCTCGTCAACAACGCGGGCATCCACTCGGTCAGTTCGATCGGGCAGCTCACCGAGGAGGAGTTCGAGCGGCTGCTCGCGGTCAACGTGAGCACGCCGGTCTTCGTCGTCCAGCGGGCGCTGCCGCTGCTGCGGGACGGCGGACGGATCGTCAACATGGGCTCGGCGGCCACCCGGATCGCGAACCCCATCCAGATCGGCTACACCGTCACCAAGGCGGCGCTGGCGGCCCTTGGACCGTCGCTCGCCAACGAGCTGGGCCGCCGTGGGGTCACCGTGAACACAGTCGAACCCGGGGTGGTGCTGACTGACATGATCGCCCACTACGCCGCGATTCCCGAGGCGGTCGCCGGACTTGAGTCGATCACCGCGCTCGGCCGGATCGGTCAGCCGGAGGACGTCGCGGACGTGGTGGGCTTCCTGGCGGGCCCGCAGGGCCGCTGGGTGACCGGCCAGACCATCGATGTCTCCGGCGGAACCTACCTCGGACCGATCACGGCCGGGTGAACCTCCACCGTCTTGCCGAGGCGGGCTTCGACTCGGTGAACCGGTCCATGAGGGGTTGCCGGCCCGCCCGGCGCTACGGCGCGGGGGGCTGCTGCGGGGAGCGGAGTGTGAGCAGGGTGATCTCGCTGGGGGCGAAGATGCGGAGCGGCGGGCCCCAGAAGCCGGTGCCGCGGCTGGTGTAGAGGAGGGTGCGGGCGCCGTGGCGGCTGAGGCCGGCGAGGGCGGGCTGGTCGATGCGGACGAGGTGGTGGAAGGGCCAGATCTGGCCGCCGTGGGTGTGGCCCGAGAGCTGGAGGTCGACGCCGGCTGCTGCGGCCCGGTCGACGAACTTGGGCTGGTGGGCCAGGAGCAGGACGGGCAGGTCGGGGTCGGCGCCGTTGAGGGCTCCGGGGAGGTGGGCGCGGTGGCCGGCCAGGCCGGAGGAGTCGGCGGTGACGTCGTCCACGCCGGCGACCACGAGGGTGTCGCCGCCGCGTTCGAGCAGCAGGTGGCGGTTGCGCAGCGGCTCCCAGCCCAGCTCGTCCATCAGGTCGACCCAGCCCTGGGCCTCGGTGTAGTACTCGTGGTTTCCGGTGACGTAGACGCGGGCGCGGGTGGCTCGTACGGTGCCGAGTGGGGCGGCCTGGGCGCGGCGGCGTTCGGCCGTGCCGTCCGCGATGTCGCCGGTGTGGCAGACCAGGTCGGCCTCCAGGGTGTTGACCGTCTCGCAGACCCGCGCCGACCAGCGGGCGCGGTCGAGCGGGCCGTAGTGGGTGTCGGTGATGAGGACGACGCGGGTGCCGTCCAACCCGGCTCCCAGGCGCGGGAGTTGTACGTCCATCCGGCGCACCCGTGGCACCCGGCGGGCCTCGGCGTACCCCCAGGTGAGCAGCACGGCGGCTGTGCCGAGGACTGCCCAGGTGACGATCCGGGCCCGGTCCTGGCCGTCGCCTACGCCGGTCACGGTCAGGGCGAGGCGCAGCAGGACGCCGAGCAGGACGGACCAGGTGAACAGCACCCAGCCGGCCCCAAGGAGGGTGTCCCCGACGATCGCCGCCCAGTCCTGCTGTCGCCGTCCGTGGCCGCGCGCCATCGCGAGCGGCATGGCGATCAGACCGAGGACGCACACGGCGGTACCGCCCAGCGCCACGGGGAGCGGCCAGTGCTGGCCGGCGTGCAGCAGCACCCAGCAGGGCACGGTCCACAGCAGCACGGGGGCGATCAAAGGTATGAAGCGCATCAGGCGGCGCAGTCGGCTCGGCCGGGCCGCATGCGCCGCACCGTCCGCGGATCGGGCCTCGCTGGTGGCGGTCACGCTTCCCCTCCTGGAGCAATCAGGCTGTCGACAAGCAATCAGACTGCCGACGCGCGCACTGTATCCGGTCGTCCTGGAGGCCCCGGCGCCCCGGCCCGCGCCATGGGGGCAGTCGGCAATACCGTCGCCTCAGCGGTGTAGCCGCCGCCGGCGCCCCACGGCATCGGCATCGGCGAGGAGACCGAGTCGCGGGCCACGGCCCCGTCGAAGCGCAGGGCCGCCTTGATCGCGGCGCTGTCGGCGTCGAGGGCCCCGGTGGTGACGTCGAGGCGCTGGGGTCGGCCGAGGGTGCGGGTGATGATGTCCATGTCGCCGTGCATGGCCTCCAGCGGCAGCCTGGTGTGCGGGGCCGACGGAACCGGGTAACGTCTTTGTCATGTTCCTCTCTGTCATGTTCTTCCAGACGCCGATCTACGAGTGAGCGCGTGATGGGTCCCTGCTGACGTCCTTCGATGTCGCCGCGCCCGTCCCCCACCGATGAATCCGTAGACCACTTCACATCATTACCGGGAGAACCCGTGACCGTGAGCAAGAACATCAACAACCCCGTGGGCCAGGGCGGCGGCCAGCGCAAGAGGCTGTCCCGCGCGGAACGGCAGAACAACGGACCTCACCGCAACCTCGACCGCCGGACCGCCGCCGACCAGAAGGCGGAGCTGGTGCGCAAGATGCGCGAGAAGGCAGGCGCGGCCGACGGCGCCGGGCAGACGGGCGACGACACCGCACAGAGCTGACGCACCGCCGCCGCAGGAGGCACCGCACGGGGCAGGGCTCGGACCGCGAAGCGCGGACCGGGCCCTGCTGCCGTACCAGGCGCGGCCGCCCCCGGGGGACTCCCTCCGGCTCGGGGTGCGAACGTCCCTCGGCTGCAAAGCCGGTGGGGCAGGCCACGGCTCCGGTCCGGTGCGGAACCGGGCCGGAGCCATGGCTGTTCGGATCACCCGGCAAGCACGCCGGACGTCCGCGCGGGCAGGGTCAGAGCACCCGGGCGGTCAGTGGTACGGGAGTGAGCCGGCCGATGACGACCTGCCCGTCATTCGACTGCGTGCCGGTCCTGGCGTCCGGCAGGGCGCGGATGCCGAGGGTGTAGATCAGTGCGGTCTTGTCCGTGGATCCCGTGTTCAGGTGCGGGTTGGAGGACACGATCAGCGTCTTGCCGCCGTCCTCGATGCGGGCGTCCAGGTTCCCCGTGACGTACGGCTGGACGAAGTAGTAGCCGTAGGAGGCGCCGCCGGTGAAGGCGAAGCCGGTGGGGGCGGTGAAGCGCTGTTCGATGGTGCCGGGGTTGACCGGCTGGTTGCTGAGCGAGCGGAACTCCAGATTGAAGGTCGTGGTCTGGCCCGGAGCCGCCGCCGGGATCGACTCCTGCACCGCGCGCAGCGCGGTCTCGTTCTGGGCGGTGCCGGTGATCTTGCCGGAGAGCTGGACGGGGGTGTGCCTGCCGACGCTGGCCGAGCCGTTGTCGTACCGTCCGGGCGCGGCGTCGTTCCTGGCCTGCACCGGGATCGTGTAGATCACCGAACCGGTGTCGCTGGTGGTGGTGTTGAGGTGCGGGTTGGCCGTGATGACCAGGATCCGGCCGCCGTCCTCGACGCGGTGGACGAGGTTCCCGGTGACGACGCCGTGGATGGTCTCGTAGTACGCGTACGTGGGATGGCCGGTGAAGACGAAGCCGGTCGGGGCGGTGAAGCGCTGGGTGATGGTGCCGGGGTTGACCGGCTGCCCGGCGGGCGCCGTGTACTTCACGTTGAAGGCGGTGTACTGGCCCGGCGCGATCTCGGGGACTGTGTCCTGGAAGATCGTCAGCGCCGTCTCGTCCGCGATCGGTTCGGGTACGACGACCGTGACCGGCAGCGTGTACGTGTTGTCCTTGAGGTTGAGGTCGCCGCCGTACTGGATCTCCAGGGTGCAGGTGTAGGTGCCCGGGGGAGTGCTGTCCGGCGCGGTGATCCGGAACACCCCGTCCAACGTGCCCTGGTGGGCGAGGAGTTGCTGCCCGGTGAAGGTGCGGGTCAGCCGCCGCCCGGTGGTGCCCGGGCCGCCGCTGAGGCCGTCGGCCAGCGTCAGTACGACGGTCACGTGCTGTCCGTCGGCCGGGTTGGGCCCGCGGCTGCGGATCCGTGCGCCGAGGTCGAACTCCTGGTCGCGCTGCACCCGGTACGGGTTGACGACCTCGCCGTACAGGTCGGCGGAGGGCGGGGGCGGCGGGGTCATCCGGGCGACGCTCGTGACGCCACGGACGCGGTGGTTGTGGCTGTCGGCGATGTAGAGGTTGCCGGCCCGGTCGAGGGCCACCCCGTAGGGGTGGTAGAGGCGGGTGCCTGCGGCGGGGCCGCCGTCGTCCACGTATCCGGCGGTGCCGGTGCCCGCGACGGTGGTGATCAGGCCGTCCGAAGTCACCTTGCGGACACGGTGGTTGTGCCCGTCGCCGATGTACAGGCTGCCGGCCTCGTCGAGCGCCACGCCCCAGGGGTAGTGGAGCGCGGTGCCGATGGCCGGTCCGCCGTCCGAGACGTAGCCCGCCGTACCGTTGCCCGCGACGGTGGTGATGATGCCGTTCGAAGTGACCTTGCGGATACGGTGGTTGTGCCGGTCGGCGATGTACAGGTTCCCCTCGCCGTCCACCGCCACCGCCACGGGGTAGTGCAGCCGGGTCGCGATCGCCGGGCCGCCGTCGGAGACGTATCCGGCGGTTCCGTTGCCCGCGACGGTGGTGATGTTCCCGTTGGCGGTGACCTTGCGGATGCGGTGGTTGCCGTGGTCCGCGATGTACAGGTTGCCGCTGCGGTCAACGGCCACCCCGTACGGGAGGTTGAGCCGGGTGGCGATGGCGGGTCCGCCGTCGGAGACGTATCCGGGCTCGCCGTTGCCCGCCACGGTGGTGATGTTGCCGGCGGGAGTGATCTTGCGGACGCGGTGGTTGTAGGTGTCCGCGATGAAGAGGTTGCCCGCGTCGTCCACCGCCACGTCCGCGGGGTAGTGGAGCCGGGTGGCGACCGCGGGTCCGCCGTCGGAGACGTAACCGGCCTGGCCGTCGCCCGCGATGGTGGTGATGTTCCCGTTGGGGGTGACCTTGCGGATGCGGTGGTTGTTCCGGTCGGCGATGTAGAGGTTGCCGTTCTTGTCCACGGTCACGCTGTAGGGGTACTGGAGCCGGGTCAGCGCCCCCGGTCCGCCGTCGGAGATGAATCCGCCCACGCCGTTGCCCGCGACCGTCGCGATGGCGCCTTCCATCAGGCCCGCGGGCTGCGGACCGGTTCCCGTGCTGGCTGCGGTTGTCATGATTGCTGCTCCTGTCGGGTCAGAGGATGTGGCCGGAAAGCGGTACGGGGGCCAGCCGGCCGATGACGGCCCGCCCGTCCTCGTACGAGCCGGGCGTGGCATCGGGCAGGGCGCGTACCGAGAGGGTGTAGAGCAGCGCCGTCGCGTCCGTGCTGCCGGTGTTGACGTGCGGGTTGGACTCGATGACGAGTGTCTTGCCGCCGTCTTCGAGGCGAGTGGTGAGGTTTCCGGTGACAGCGGGCCTGACGTAGTAGTAGCCGTAGGAGGCGCCGCCGGTGAAGGCGAAGCCGGTGGGGGCGGTGAAGCGCTGTTCGATGGTGCCGGGGTTGGCTGGCACGTTGTTCAGCGAGCGGATCTCGACGTTGAAGGAGGTCGTCGCACCCGGCGCCGCCTGGGGAACGCTCTCCTGGGCCACCCGCAGTGCCCCTTCGTCCTGACCGGAGCCGGTGACCTTGCCGGAGATCTGGATGGGGGCGTGCTTGCCGACGCTGGCGCTGCCGTCGGCCGAGACGCCGGGCCGGGCGCCGGGGAGCGCCTGGATGCCGATGGTGTAGACGAGGGGGCCGGTGTCGCTGGTGGTGGTGTTGACGTGAGGGTTGGCGGTGATGGTCAGGGTGCGGCCGTCGTCCTCGATCACGTAGTCCAGGTTTCCGGTGATCACGCCGTGGAGGGTCCCGTAATAGCCGTACGACGGCTGGCCGGTGAAGACGAAGCCGGTGGGCGCGGTGAAGCGCTGGGTGATGACTCCGGGGTTGACCGGCTGCCCGGTGGGCGAGTTGAACAGGACGTTGAACTTGGTCGGCTGTCCGGGAGCTGCCTCGGGCACGGTCTCCTGGCGGATCTCCAGGGCGGTCTCGTCGCTGACGTCCCGGGGGACGACGACCGTCACGGGGAGGGCGAAGGTGTTGTCCTTCAGATTGAGTTCGCCGCTGTACTGGATCTCCAGGGTGCATTCGTAGGTGCCCGCGGGAGTGGTCTCGGGCGCGCTGACGCGGAACAGCGCGTCCAGGTGGTCCCAACCGTTGGGCAGGGCCTGGAAGTAGGGGATGATGCGCACGCCGGGGAAGGTGCGGGTGAGCCGCCGTCCGGTGGTGCCCGGGCCGCCGGTCAGGCCGTCGGCCAGGGTGAGGACGACGGTGACGCTCTCCCCGTCGACGGTGTTCGGGCCGCGGTTGCGGATCCGGGCGCCGATGTCGAACTCCTGGCCGCGCTGCACGGTGTGCGGGGCGACGGCCGCGCCGTACAGGTCGGCGATCGGGAACTTGGCCGGGTCGAAGCGGGTCGCCCCGGCGACCTTGCGCACTCGGTTGTTGCTGCTGTCGCCGATGTAGAGGTTGCCGTCGCCGTCCAGCGCGACGGTGTTGGGGAAGTAGAGCCGCGCGGCGTCGGCCATGGTGCCGTCGGCGTCGTAGCCGCCGGTGCCGGTGCCGGCGAGTGTGGTGATGATGCCGCCAGGGTCCACCCGGCGCACCCGGTGATTGGCGCTGTCGGCGATGTAGAGGTTGCCGTCGCTGTCTACGGCAAGACCTTCGGGGGAGTTGAGCCGGGTCTTCACCGCGGGCCCGCCGTCCGCGATGTACCCGGGCTCCCCGGTGCCCGCGACCGTACGGATGACGCCGTCGGAGCCGACCCTGCGCACCCGGTGGTTGCCCGTGTCGGCGATGTAGAGGTTGCCGGCCCCGTCCACCGCAAGGCCCTTGGGGCTGTTGAGCTTGGCGGTGGTGGTGGGGACGTCGTCCTTGTCGTAACCGGCCTGGCCGGTGCCGGCGACCGTACGGATGACGCCGTCGGTGCCCACCTTGCGCACCTTGTGGCCGTAGCGTTCGGTGAGATACAGGTTCCCGGCCCCGTCCAGCGCGATGGCGAAGACGTTGCTGAGGCTGGCGTCGACGGCCTTCCCGCCGTCCGCGGTCCCCGCCCCGCCGCCCGTGACGGTGGTGACGATGCCGTTGGGCGCCACCTTGCGTACGCGACTCCAGCCCCACGTCGCGAAGTACACGCTGCCGTCGGTGCCCACGGCCACCGACACCGGCTGGGCGATCTGCGCCGCGGTGGCCTGCCCGCCGTCACCGCTGAACCCGGAGGTCCCGGTGCCGGCGATCGTCCGGATGATGCCGTCGGAGGCGACCTTGCGTATCCGGTGGTTGTCCGTGTCGGCGATGTAGAACGTGCCGGACCGGTCCGTGGCCACCCTGGCGCCGTTGAGCGCGGCATCAGTGGCCAGGACGCCGTCCTCGTCGTACCCGGCGGCGCCGGTGCCCGCCACCGTTGTGATCGTGCCATGGGGCACAGCAGTTGGTGTCGCCATCACTCCTCCTCGGGGAAGCCCATCGGGATGTCGAGCGGTCTGGGTGCCAGGCCGAGCAGCCAGCCACAGGCGTCCGCACAGCGCCGGGCCGCCCTGCCGTCGCCATAGGGATTGCGTCGTACGCGTGGCCGTTCACCAGCACCCGAGAGCGCTCCCTCACGCGCGAATTCCTTTTCCGCGGCCGCGACGATCTCCGATTCCTGGGTGCCGACCAGGCGGGCGAGGCCGGAATCGATCCCCTCGGTCCGCTCGGTGTTGTCGCGGGTCACGAGAACCGGCAGGCCAAAAGCGGCTGCCTCTTCCTGGATTCCGCCCGAGTCCGTGATGGCGAGAATGGAACGGGCGAGGAGCCGGGCGAAGGTGTCGTACGGAATGGGACCCGGTAGATGAACGTTGGGGCGATCACGGAGGGAATCTTCGATCGCGGCGCGGACCAATGGATTCATGTGTGCCGCCACCACGAAGCTGACGTCCGGGTATTGCCGACTGAGAATTGCCACCGCCTGCCCGATGCGCCGGATCGGAGCGCCCCAGTTCTCTCTGCGGTGCGCGGTCACCAGAACCAGCGGAGCGGAATCCCGCTCGATGCGATGCAGCGGCGACGCCGGTTCGGAGCCGGCCGGCCGGCGGCGGCTGGCGGAGACCACCGCGTCGATCACGGTGTTGCCGGTCACCACGATCCGCTCGGCCGCCACCGCCTGGGCAAGAAGATGGCCCCGGGCGGTGTGGGTGGGAGCCAGATGGAGATCGCTCACCTCGGCGATCATGCGCCGGTGCGCCTCCTCGGGGAACGGGCTGCGCAGATCCGCAGAGCGCAGCCCTGCCTCCACGTGCACCACGGGGATCGAGGAGAAGAACCCGGCCATGGCCCCCGCCAGGGCCGATGAGGTGTCGCCCTGGACCACGACCGCGTGGGCCGCCAGCGTGTTCAGCCCCTTGTCCAGCCCCCTGAGCAGGCCGGCGGTCAGCTCGGTGACGGAGTGCGCGCCGGGTGGCAGGGTCAGCTCCGTCTGCGCGCGCAGCCCGAAAGAGGCGAGGGTGTCGGTGACCACCGTGCCGTGTTGGCCGGTGGTGACGACGACCGGGAGCGCCCAGCGTTTCCGCTTCAGCTCCTGAACGACGGGGGCGAGTTTGATGGCTTCGGGGCGGGTGCCCACGATGACGGCGATGCGCTGGCGTTCGTTCAACGCGATACGGTCTCCATCCGTCGCGCGGGATATTTGACCGTTGTATCGACGGCATTGCGAGAAAAAAATTGGCGCACTGGGTCACCGCCCGTCGCTCAGCAGAATGAAGGATCGCGCAAAGACGCGGAAACTGAAGGGCCGAACACTCAGCGTCTTGAGTGCGGCCGTCGCTGACGCTAACTCTGAGGTTGCTTGGCATGCAATGGCCCGGATCCGGCATGAATGGCCAAATCCGGGCAACTTCCACAGTGAGGGAGCGGGAAACGCCAGGTGCGCTTGCGAATTAAGGGAATCCAGTCACCCTCGGGTCGGCGTGAAACAGCCTCCAGTCGTCTCGTACGTGCCCCTTCGCGGTCTGGCCAGCAGCGGATTTCTGGGTGACAGTGGTCGGGCCCTCGCCCCAAACGTCCCCGACTCGTGCTCATCTCCCCTGCCCGGAGGTACGGCCGCACCATGTACATGGGATTCACCTGGCCGCTGGTGGGCGGCATGGCGGCGGCCCGGGCCGGGGCGCCCGGACGCGGCGCCCTGGTGGCCGTGATCGGCGCGATGATGCTGCCCGCCGGGTTCGTCCTGGGGCGGGAGTTGCAGCGCCGGCGGACCGGAAGGGAGCGGTGGGCTCCGGCTCCGGGGACCGGAACACCTCGCCTGCCCGTGCCCCGCCGTCCGTACCCGGTTCCCGCCGCCTCCGGGGGCGCATCCCCGACGGACCGTCCACAACAGGAGATCCATCGGTGAAACGCCTTTTGCTCAAGGCCGTCGACTCCATCGGCTACGCCGTCATCGGCCTGTCCGCCGGCTATCTCACCCTCGCCATGGGCGCCGGACTCCTCGAACTGCGCCGCCAGAAAGCCGCGTTACGGGTCCAGGGAGACACCACGTACGGACACCCGCACCTCGGCCGCCGCGACCGCCGCGACCTCTATGTCCTCGTTCCCTGCCTCAACGAGGAGTCGGTGATCGCCACCACGGTCACCGGGCTGCTCGGGCCCCGTACCACCGTCGTGGTCATCGACGACGGCTCGGACGACGCCACGGGGCAGGTGGCCGAACGGGCGGGGGCGCGGGCGCGGGCGGTCGGTGACGAAGGGGAAGTGGCCGTGCTGCGCCGCGACCCTCCCCACGCCCGCCAGGGCAAGGGCGAGGCGCTCAACCACGGCATCCGGCTGATCCGCGAGCGGGTTGCGGCCCGTGGACAGGACCCGGCCGAGACGGTCGTCTGCGTCATGGACGCCGACGGCAGGCTCTCGGACCGGGCGCTGCGCCACATCCTGCCGCTCTTCGACGACCCCCGGGTGGGCGGCGTGCAGCTGGGGGTACGCATCCGCAATCGCCGCGGCAACTTCCTGACCTGGTTCCAGGACTACCAGTTCTGGGCGATGGCCGCCGTCACCCAGTTCGGCCGCAACTGGACCTCCACCGTCAGCCTCGGCGGCAACGGCCAGTTCACCCGCCTCTCCGCGCTCGACGCACTGGGCGAACGCCCCTGGTCACAGTCGCTGACCGAGGACCTGGACCTGGCCATCAGCCTGGCCGTACGAGGCTGGCGCCTGCGCACCACCGCCCACGCCTCCGTCGACCAGCAAGGGGTGAGCGACCTGCGACGGCTCGTCCGCCAGCGCACCCGCTGGTACCAGGGCCATATGACGGCGATCCGGCGGATGGGCGAGATCTGGCGCGCCCCCCGGATGGGGCACCTGGCCGCCCTGGAGATGTTCGCCTACCTCCTGGTCCCCTGGGTCCTGGACCTGCCCTGGTCGCTGCTCTTCCAGTACTGCCTGATCTGGTTCATCCGCAGCCCCAACGTGCTGGTGCTGCGCGGCCGTAGAGCGGCCGCGGTCAACGCCACCCCCCTGAAGTGGCCTGCCAACCTCGCCGCCTGGTACCTGCTCACCTTCGCCCCGGCGCTCGTCACCTCCTGGACGTACCTGCGCCGCGACAGAGGTGTGGGCGTGGGCCGGGCGCTGCTGCTCGGCCACTCCTTCGTCGTCATGAACTACATGTCGTTCCTCTGCGCCTGGCGCGCGCTGTTCCGCATGGTGCGCGGGCAGACGGGCTGGACCAAGACCACCCGCGAGGCAGAGGTGGCGTGCCCGGCCGACGATCGGCGTCTGTGAGCAGGCGCGGCGCGGGCTGACGCCGTCGACCGCGGGTTTCGCGGCGCCGGGACAGGCGATGTCCTCAAGACGGGCATCGCCGTGGAGACCGACCTGTTGCGGACGTCGAGCGATTCACGGCCTCGGGCGGCACGGGCCCCTGCCAAGCCTCTGGCAGGGGCCCGTGCCGCAGAGAGCCGAGGAGGGCCGGGACCTGTCCCTGGACGAGCAGCGTCCTGGCCAACACGGCTACCGTCTACTGGTGGCCTGACGGCCCGGCGTCACTTCAGGTGTCGGGTGAAGAACTGGGCCGCGGCGTCCCCCGCGAACTGAGGGACGCCGGTGTGCCCGCCCATGTTGGCATGCAGGGTCTTCTCCTTGGAGCCGAAGGTGTCGAACAGGTCCAGGGCTGCCTGCCGGTCGTTCCCTTCGTCGTCCCACTGGAGCAGGACGTGCAGCGGAATGGTGACCCGGCGGGCCTCCTCGAACATGGCGCGAGGGACGAAACTCCCGGCGAACAGAACGGCGGCCGAGATGCGCGGCTCGACCACCGCCAGCCGGGTCCCGATGGAGATCACGCCCCCCGAATACCCCACAGGGCCGCCGATCTCGGGCAGCGCAAGGAGGGCGTCCAGGGCGGCCTGCCATTCCGGGACCGACTTGTCGACCAGGGGGAGGATGAGAGCGTCGATGATCTCGTCACTGACCGGCTCGCCGGCCTCCAGCGCCCGGCGCAGATCGGCGAGGGCCTGCTCGGCGGCGGGCCAACGGGGCCGGTCGCCGCTTCCGGGGAGCTCGATGGTGGCCGTGGCGAAGCCGTCCGCCGCAGCGTGCCGAGCCCGGGCCACCAGTCGGGAGTATGCCTTGCGCAGTCCGAGAGGAGGGGGGCTGAGCAGGATCAGCGGCGCCGGTGCGGATGCGGGCGTCCACAGGATGCCGGGGATCTCACCGAGGGTGAACTCGCGCTCGACGACAGCGCCGTCGAGACGCCGTTCAGAAGTGAATTGCATGGTCGTGCCTTTCCGGAGTGCCATGGAACGGCGCTCCCGGACGACCTATCGCCCGACCGTGACCCCGGAGGGGAGCACCCATGTCGATACGTTCACGGGTACCACCTCCTCGCTCTCTTGCACGGCCTCCGGAAACGTAGCAGTGCCTGCCGTGGTTCCGCCAAGGGGTTTTCGCGGAGGCCCTGGCATGGTCCGTAAACCCACGGGCCCATGACGTGCCTGGCCACTCATCGGCTCCCCGGGGGCTTCGGCCAAGGCGCCCCAGCGGCGGCCGCGTCGAGCAGATCGCCGAGGCGCAGCCAGGCTGTCGGTCCGGAGTAGCTGGCCGGGCAGTTCGCGAACCGGTCCCACGCGTCCTGGTCGGCGCCCAGAGCCTCACGTACCACCGAGACCACCGCCGGGTGGGCGCTTCCATGACTACCGCCCGGGGCACGCAGCGCCGACCAGGCCGGGAGTGCGCGGACTAGTTCCCGCTCGCTGTCCGGCCTGGCCAGGATCAGGCGAGTCCAAGCCTCGCGCCACGGCGGACCGCCACCGAGGTTCGTGCGCAGGTCCTCGGTGAGTCGGAGCAGCGCCTCGTTCGGGAGACCGTGTCGCCGCAGTACCTTCTCGAAGTTGTCGTCGGACCGGTATCCGCTCGCGGCACAGGCGAGGAGAGCCTTCTCCACCAGGGCGTCGTCACCGGGGTGCCGGTCCAGGTACTCGCTCAGTACCTGTGCCTGGACTCCGGCCAGTCCGCGCACGGTCACCTCGTCCGGGGCGCCGAGTGCGCTTCGGCGACGATCCGCACCGACCGCCGGCGGCGGGTCGGCGAGGACGCGCTCGATCGTGTCAAGGATCTCCTCAAGTTCGCGGCGCTGGTCGTAACGCGGCTGAAGTCCGGGATGACGGGAGCTCAACTGCTCGCGCGCGCCGCGGACGATCGGGCGGACGCCGGCCTTGACGTCTTCGGTGACCGTCGGCAGGTGAAGCATCATGTCGCGCACCCAGGCCACGTCGGCCAAGCCGATGGCCGAGTACCGGTCACCGGACTCCCAGAAGGCGAGGGCTTGGGCAGCCGTCTCGGCGAACCTCGCCGCGAGGTCGGCGAGCGTGGTGGCAGAGGCCCGCCAGTCGACCGACCGATAGCCGTCCTTGGCCTGCGCCGGGTTGAGGAGGTGCCGCCAGGTTCCGGATGCGGTGTGCTGCACCCAGACGACGGGGGCCCGGCACCCCAGGTCGATCAGCGTGGTGCTCGTACGGCCCAGGAAGTGACGGAAGTGGTCCTGCTCTTCGTCCGTCAGAGCAGACAAGTCCGCGGCGAAGTGATCCAGCACCTGCTGCTCGTCCGCTCCACCACGACGCATACGGCAGCCTCGGGCCACCAGCACCTCGAAAGGGAATCGCCCGAGATCGACCGAGGCCAGCTCGACCAGCAGCTCCGGCTCGACCTCCCACGGCAGGCTGCCGAGCAGCTCGTCGCGGATCGTCCGCTCCGCATCGGTGCCATCAGCCCATTCCACGAGCTCCCGGTGACGCCTTGGATGCAGTTTGAGTATCCCTCGCCACATACTCTCCCAGGCCTCATACGCCTGTCTGTGCCGCTTCAGCCAGTCATCGATGTCATCGCCTTCGCCAAGCTCGCCGACGTCGGGGATCGTCGGAAGAGTGTCGCGAGCCGCTGCGAACACCAGGTCGTGCAACGGGCCTTGCCGGAACGCGATCTGAGCCAGGGTCGGTTCCTCAAGCAGTCGGGGAGTCATGGGCGGCGGCGTACCGCCGCGGGCACGCATCTCCGCCGCAACCGCACTGGCGAGCCGCTCAGTAGCCAGGGGGCTGCCGAGCTGGGCCAACTGCTCAGCGGCGCACCGCTTCCGGGTCGTCCGGGCTGCGTTGAGTCATCGCTGTGATGAGGAATTCAGAGGGCAACACACATTGAGGGTCCTGGCCGGTCACGAAACGTTCTCCATCAGGCGTTGTCGGCGTACTTGATCAGTGTGCTGAAGGGGTCGGCAGGGTTCACCGCGGACCGGGAACGATGAGAAGAGCATCCAGCGGGCCGGTTCGCGTCGGGTGCGGGATCTCCAGCCAACCGTCGCCCTCGGCAAGACAGCGGGGGATCGCGCGGTAGCGGCGCCACTGCCAGTTGATCCACCATCGAGGCTCGTCCGGTCCTCCTGCGCGCCGTGCGGGGGAGGGCAGCGGTGCACCAGCGAGCTCGATCTCCTCAAGTGCCGCGCCCAGATTCCGTATGTGCGCCAGTGCGGTGAGCGCGGCTCGGCGTGCCCCCCAGAAATCCCTGACCCTGCGCCCCTGGCGATCGTAAGCTCCACGCCACCTCAAGAGGGGGGCGATTCATGACATCCGATCTCCGGTGGCCGGGTGCTCTGTGGGCAGCTCCCTCCAGTCGTCCGAAGGCGACCCAGGGTTCGATGCCAGACACGGCTACTGACGTGACGTACGGGAGCACACGCTCGCCGGAACCGGAACCGGCGCCGGCACCCGAGTTGAACTGGGTCATCGTGAGGGTGCGGGTGGCTGCGTCCTTCAGGTCGAGGAGTGCCTTGGGGCCGAGGTAGACCGTGGCTGAGGCCGGGCACCCGGACTTGGTTGCGGGCGTGCCCTCGGCGGTGCCCATGTACAGGTCGACGAACGCGTTGAAGTGCATCGTCGCCGTGATCGTGCAGTCACCGGTGTGGATGCCGCCAGGTCCGGTTCCGTCGGACCGCTCGTAGCTCGGGCGCCGGGAGGTAGCTCTCGTGGGGGAGGCGGTTCCTCCGTGCGGATGACGTACATCGTCGCGGTGCGGACCATGGTCGAGTCATGTTGGTTATGCCTTCCTTGGACGACACAGTGCGTCCTGTCCCGCGCCGGACAGTCCGCCTCGACCTCAGCAATTGGCCTGGATACGCCGCTGCGGCATGGGGGTTCTTGTTCGCGGTACCCGGTTTCGTCTGGGCGACGGGTAGTACCTTCGGCGCGCAGTCGACGGTGGCGCCGTCGTTGGTGAAGCTCGCTCGCGACGGCGTGCCGTGGTTCGTGGCCGTCCTGGTCGTAACCGGCTTCCTGAAGCTCTTCGGAGCACTGATCGGCATCGGCCTGACGCGACCGCGGGGCTCAAGGATCAGCCGACTCATGGTCTTCTGCGGCGGTGGCGCGGCGACCCTGCTCACTTGGCATGGCGGCCTCTTCGTCGTCCACGGTGTGCTGGTCGAGGCTGGGGCCGTCTCTGTTGAGCCAGATCTGGCTGCGCTGACCGCCTGGTACCTCTACCTGTGGGGGCCGTGGTTCATCGTCGGTGGTCTGGCCTTTGCCGGGGCCACCGCACTGTATGTCCGCCAACGCGATGATCGGGGCAAGCTGCGGCTCTACTGCACGGTGGGCGCGCTCGGTGCGCTGGTCCTGTCCGTAGCCTCAACGGCTACCGGTATCGGTTGAGAGCTGTCACGTAACTGCTGGTCACGGGCGAGGGACGTGCCGCCCCCGCTTCACCGGCGGCCGCGCGGGCCCGGTACGCGCCCCGACTGCCGTGTTGGCAGTTCTGCGCGCGGTTGGTTGAGTCCCTGTGTGTCCAGTGCGGTGGTCCAGTCCGTCGCGATCGCTTTCTGAGCTGCGGGCAGCTGGACCTTGCCGGAGTAGATGGCCCTGTGCGGTTAGGACTCGACGCTGTTCTTCGGGTTGTTGGGGCCGGCGCCCCTACGTGCACTTGGCTCAGGGCAAGCGGCTACGCCGCTGCGTGCCCGGGGCGCCGCCGCTCCGGAAGCAGGGTGATGCGGTGGCCGAGCTGGCCCAGGCGGTTGACGAGGCCCTGATCGGACTCCGGGACGGCGTCACCCGGTGCAGCGCAAGCAGTACCGCGCCTACCAGCGGCTGCGGAACTTTGCCAGCGTCTGTCCGCCGCAGCAGACCAAGCTCCTCGTCTACCTCAAGGCCGACCCGAAGGAGGTCGGCCTCGTCCCCGGCTTCCCCCCGCGATGTGACGGGGCTCGATCACCACGGCACGGGTGACCTGGAGCTGCAGCTGCGTACGGAGCGGGACTTGGAGTTGTCGTGGTGGGCCTTCCGAGGTGACGGGCAGGTAGTGGCGGTGGGCCACTGATGGTGCGCGGGATCCTCGGTTTCGCCAACCGGGGGTCTGCTGCTACGTATCGCCCTGCTGGCGTACGGCTTGGTCTGCGGGAGGCCGTTCCACTGCATGTCGTCGGCGATCGCATCGCGCATGCAGGGGTTTGGTTACTGGTCGAAACCCAGGCATACGAACAGCAGGCCCAGCAGGGTGGAGGCGCCGGAGATGAGGATGCCGAAGGGACGAGCGTGGGTGCGAAATTCGATGGTGGCAGGGTCAGGGGTGTCGTACCGTAGAGAGGTTGCTGCGCCGTAGACATCGGCTGCAGCATCAGGCTTCCTGTTCCTTCTGTGGCGATCTTGAGGTGTTTTTATCCCCCAGGTCCTGTAGCGGTCCGCGTTCCCCACGTTCTGAGTCGTCGAACGTGTCCGGGGGCGGACTCGCGCTGGCCTGAGTTGCGTCGCCCGCCGCCGTAGTTTCCTGTCGTTTCCCGGGTGCAGCTCTGCCGTCTGCCCCGGGTTTCGTGTGTTCCGGCCCCGGCGCGGCTGACGGCAGGGCTCCCCGATTCCTTGGATCAGGAGTCCCACCAGTGTCTTCCCCCGCGCTCGGCAACGAGCCGCAGCACACCACCGAACCCCCAGCTCACACCACATCGGGGCGACCGCCGAAGATGGCCTTGGCCGCCCGGATCGCCCTCCTGGTGCTCCTGGTCGCCGAGCTCATGGACATCCTCGACCAGTCGGTCGTCCTCACCGCCCTGCCCGCGATCCAGCAGTCGACCGGCGCCGGACCGGCCGCGGTCCAGTGGCTGACCGCCGGCTACTCCCTGACCGTCGCCGTCGGACTGATCACCGGCGGACGCCTCGGCGACATCCACGGCCGACGCAAGATCCTCCTCATCGGTACCGTCGTGTTCACCGTGGCCTCGCTGCTGTGTGGCCTCGCGACCGGGCTGGGCGTGCTGATCGCCGCCCGCGTGCTCCAAGGCGTCGGAGTGGCCCTGATGATCCCGCAGGTCCTGGCCACCCTCCACGTCACCTTCGACGGCGAGAACCGCAGCAAGGCTTTCGGCCTGTACGGGGCCATCCTGTCGCTCGCCAACGTCCTGGGCCCGGTCCTGGGCGGCCTGCTCACCGAGGCCGACCTGTTCGGACTGGGCTGGCGGCTGATCTTCCTGATCAACGTGCCCGTCGGCCTCGCCGTAATCATCTTCGGACGCAGGTTCATCCCCGAGTCGACCGCACGGAAGGCCGACCGGCTCGACCTCACCGGCATGCTGCTGTCCGCACTGGCCATCGTCCTCATCCTCTTTCCGCTCACCGAGGGTCACACCCACCACTGGCCGCTGTGGTGCTTCGCCATGCTCGCCTGCGGTCTCCTCGTCCTCGGCGTGTTCCTGCGCCACCAACAGGGCAAGCAGGACAATGCCCCGCTCGTGACACTGTCCGTCTTCCGCGGCAGGCAGTTCTCCGGCGGCCTGTCCGCGCAGCTGATGCTCGGCCTGCTGTGCGGCCTGTACTTCATGACCTGGACGCTGTACCTCCAGCGCGGCCTGGGCATGAGCCCCTTCCACGCAGCCGTGGCCTTCGTGCTGCTCGCTCTCGGCGAACTGGGCGGTGCGACGGTCGCGGCGAAGAGTGCCGGGCGCTTCGGGCGTCGCCTGCCCCAGGGCGGAGCCCTGATCGCTCTCGCCTCGATGGCCGCCTACGGGGTTCAGGCCGACGGACTCCAGGCCGACCTGACCCTCCTCGCGATGACCGCCCCGGTGGTACTGATCGGCTTCGGCCTCGGCATGGTCGGCGGCCCGCTCGCCGACATGTCGCTGGCCCAGGTCCCGCACGAGGACGCCGGTTCCGCCTCGGGCCTGTTCAATACCGCCATGCACCTGGGCATCGCTCTCGGCACCGGGCTGACCGCCCTGGTGTTCTTCGCCACCACCGGCGGCTCACCCGACGCCGGACTCAACCGCGAGGCATTCATCACCGTGCTGTGGTGGGTCGGCGGCCTCCTCGCCGGGATGTGGGCCCTGATGTTCTTCCTGCCCAAGCGGGCGAACAATCAGGTGAGGTGATCCGCTTTCAGGGGTGGCAGTCACCCGTACTGGGTGACTGCCACCCCTGGCCCCCGGCTTCCCTCTTCCTTGTCGAGTTCCTTATCAAGGCGGGTGTTGGTCCGAGATCGGCGAGTGCTCACCCGTCGGCGTCCTTCCAGTTGGTGGCGGCCGCGTCAGAGGCACACTCCAGACGGTTCGTCACCACCTTCCAGTTCACCGAGAACAACAGCATCTCCGTCCCCCTGTGAAACAACGCGGGAGACGAGAGACAGCAGCAGACTGGAGGGCACCAGGAACACGTTCATCAGCCCGAGCGACACCGCATGAGACAGATCTGAACTGCCCAAGAACAGGTGGACCGTGAGGAGGCCGGAGACGATGTCGTCGTGGACCTTCTGGGCGTCGGCGGACACGAGCCGGATCTCGTCGCGGTCGAGCCACGTCATCGGGTGGTTGGGTTGGCCCAGGTCCACTCGGCGTCGATCTCCTCCTGCAATTGGTTGGTGATGTCCACGGGACGCCGGCCTTGAGACCGGTAGACGTTCCCGAGATCCGGAACGCTTCCCATGCCTTGACCGTGCCTGCACTCGGCTTCGCGGTCAGTGCCGCTGTTCGTGGCGTCGAGACGCTTGCCGTTCGGGCGGCAGGCGTGGTTGTTGCAACGGCGGCGGCCGTGCTCCCAGCGAGGAGAGTGACACTGAGGGCTCCGGCAACTGCGAGGCGATACCTGCGGTTCATCGTGTTCCTGCCGGCCTATACCTGGTGCTGGAAATTGCGGCTTTCAACGATGACAACGACGCCATCGCGGAAGGCCGCGGCCTGCCGGGCGAACGTTTGTCTGATGCGGCATTAGGGTGAGCGGCATGCGTGAGATCGCAGGCGTCAGAGCCACGCCCGGGGGACGTGTACGTGTCCAATTCCATGACCACGGTTTCGTCGTCAGACGCGACCGGATCGCCGGCCGTGCCGCTGAAGCGTTCCTCGGCGACACGGCTGGATGCCTCACGGTCTTGGTGCTGCTCGCTTCGGTGGGCCTCCACAGCCTGCTGAACAAGGCCGGTGCGCCGCACGTCGTCGTCGTGGGTTGCCTGTGGGTGTTCCTCGTCTCGGTCTGCTACGCGGCTCTCCTCGTGCTGCTGCGGTGGGCGGCCGAGACGGTGTTGAGCATCGTGTTCTTTCTCCTCGTCGTGGTGACGCTCCCGGGTCTGCTGATTCCGGGTTATCGGCGGAAGGTGCTGCGTCGGTGGCGCGCGGGCGGCCCGGAGTCCGAGCCGGGGTGGGTGCCTGCGACTGCCCTCGGTGGAGTGTGGCTGGGGCGGGAGGATCCGAGCACCGGTGCCATGGTGACACTCCAGCTTGCTGACGGATCCGTCGTCGCCTACACCGCCCGCCCGGACAAGTGCCGGGAGCTGTGCGACGGGTTCGAGGCACTGCTGCGCAACCACCGTCCGGTTCCCACGGCGATGCCGCATCAGGCGTCTGCGCCAGGAGCCGCGCCGTACCAGTCCTGGCATCCGGGGTCACCCGGCAGGTGACGACGATCGGCGTCGCCACAGCCCGTTCCCTCCCCAACTCCCCGTCTCCGGAGCCGTTCCGACCATGTCCTTCTTCAACAAGCGCCGTACCATCCGGCTCTCCCAGCACCGTACGGCCGACAGCCCGTTCGGACCGATACGGATCAGCTACAACCCCGGGCCGGCCGTGGTCGCGCTCATCCAGGGGCCCGGCATGCCGCCCGTCACGGTCGTGCCCGGCCGTGACCACGGCCAGATCAAACTCAACGGGCACGTGATCCCCACGCGCCGGAGGAACACCAACCGCTGGGCCCTGCGCCGGAGATCACGCACCCGCACGGCCGTGGTGGGCGGGCGCACCTACGAGCTGCGGCCCGTCAGCCTGCGCCAGGCCCGGCTCCTGCGCAACGGCACGCTCGTCGCCGAAGCGCGAGGCACCCTGCGTTCGTACGCCTCCCTCCGCGACATCCCCGGCATCGACGCCAGGCTGACCTGGTCCCACGGCCTCGACCCCACCGACGTGGCGATCGGTCAGGCCATGGTGGTCGCCTTCGGCGCGGGCGCCCCCGGCGCACTGGCTTCGATCGTCTCCTTCTGGCTCTGATCAGCTCCAGCCACGCTGTACCGACGGTGATGTCGACGACGGCACACGGCAGGAACGCACCCGCCCGCATGCCCGGGACACAAGGGCGCACCCGCCAACAGCCCCGGCCGGGGACAGGTGGAAGCCCGGCCGGGCTGCCCCTACTCCCTGGGGTGGAGGTAGAAGATCTCGTTGGCCGCGGGGTTGGGCCGGTCGGGGCCGCCGGGCTTCCGTGCAGTCTCATCGCACGAGGCCCCTTCCGAGGCTTCCGGCGCGGGCAAGGCGGCCTGGCCGGTTGCGGGTTGGGGCCGCACGGGTGGCCGGTCGCCGAGGGTGTGGAGGTCAGCCGGTGTTGTCTGTCCGGTCGTCGGGCCCGGTGTCGCGGTCGCTAGTGCCGTCGCCGCCCGACCAACCGCACGGCCGCGAAGGCGACCAGGGCGACGGCGGCCGCGATGAGGCCGAGGGCCGGGCTGGTGAACAGGCAGACCGCGAACATCGCGATGAACAGGGCCCTCCAGCCCGACACCTCGCTGAACCACCCGCGCAGCCCGCCCGCCCCCGCCACGCGGGACCGCTGCGCCGGTGCCGTACGTCGCGAGTCGGCCCTGCTTCGGACGGGCGCCTGGACGGGCGGCCGGGGGGCGGCCCGCGCGACGACCCGCTCGGCCCGTACCGTCGGCGTCCGCGCCGACCCCGCCGCCTGAGCCGCCTCAAGGGCCGCCCGCATGGCCGCCGCGTCCGCGTACCTGTCGTCCGGGGACTTCGCGAGGGCCCGGTCGAGCACCGACTGGAAGGCGGCGAGGAGCGGGGGCGGGAGGTGTACGACCCCGGCGGCGAGGAGGGTCGGCGGGGGCTCGTGCACGTGCTTGTAAAGCAGCGTGGGCACCGAGTCGTCGTCGAATGGCAGCCGCCCGCTGAGGAGTTCGAAGAGCATCACGCCGACCGTGTAGACGTCCGTACGGGCCGACACGGCGCCCCCCATCGCCTGCTCGGGCGCCATGTAGGGGACGGTGCCAAGGACCAGGCCGGTCCGGGTCAGGTGCGTGCCGGTCTCCTCCACGGCCCGCGCGATGCCGAAGTCCATGACCTTGCAGGCGCCGTCGCGGCTCAGCATCACGTTGGCGGGCTTCACGTCCCGGTGGACCACCCCCTTGGCGTGGCTGGCGGCGAGACCCGCGAGCACCTCGCCTGTGATCCGCAGCGCCTCCTCCACGCCCAGCGGCCCGCGCCGCTGCCGCTCGCGCAGCGACTCCCCGTCGACGAACTCCATGACGAGGTAGGGGACGAGGGCGTCCGACCCGGGATCAGTGTGCTCCCCGATGTCGTGCACGGCGACCACATGAGGGTGCCCGAGGCCCGCGACGGTCTGCGCCTCGCGCTCGAAGCGGCGGCGGAAGGACGGGTCCCTGCCGAGTTCGGCGTTCATCGCCTTCACGGCGACCGGCCGGTTCAGGGCGGTGTCCCGCGCCCGGTACACCGTGGCCATCCCGCCCCGCCCGAGCACCGCCTCCACGACGTACCTGCCGCCTCTCAGCGACGTACCCGCGCCCCATTCGTCCACGCCCCGCCCCCAAGGTCATCGCCTGCGCCAACTTGCAGCGCCCCCAGGGTATTTGGGGCGGGGCACCCAGGGTGGTGTTGTGAAGGTGTTTGGTTGCGCGGCTCGCCACCCCGGCCGGGCACGTGCTGCACCAGTTCCCCTGCACCGGGCAGCTCCTGTCCCGCAGTTCCGAGGGCTGGACGTCGGTCGCCCCCGACTGGAGGCCGGCCTGTGCGCCGCGGCCTGACGGCGAACTGGTGCCGCCCACCCAGGCCGCGGTGGACTTCCCCTTCGCCCCCATCGAGCTGGACCACCCCGACCCGTTCGGCGTCACCGTCGTGATGATGGAATAGGGCGGCTACCGCATCAGCCTGACCGAAGCGTTCGCCCGCTGAGCCGTCTGCATGGAACTTCGACGCCCGGGGATCCGGCTGTACTCACGATGCGGCGCGGCGCAAGAACTGGGCCCCGTCCTGCGCGGGTTCGACCTCGTCATCGACAGCTGACGCCGGCCGCGGCGCGGCCGACGGTGCCGGCTGGGGTGAGGGGCCGGTGCTTGGTCAGGGGGCGACGAGGTAAGCCCATTGGTCGGCCAGGTCGGGGCTGGGTTGCGGGATGGGGCCGACGTCGTCGAGGTGGCCGGTGTCGAGGTTCTCGACGGCGTCCTTGACGGCGTCGAGGACGGCGGTCCCCAGTACGGCGTGGTGGTCGCGGGGCAACTCGTAGTGGACGGTGATGCCCATCGGGGCGTCGGCGGCGGTGACGACCTCGTGCGGCACCGGCATGTACTGGTGCGGATGGCTCTGCAGCAGATCGAGCTGCTGAGCCCAGTACTGGGCGTCGCGCAGCTCACCGCGCCGCAGGTGCAGCAGATACAGGCACAGGGCGCTGGTGGCGATGCCGGCACCGGCAGCGAACTGCCACCAGAACTGGGCTCCCTCCTCCATGTCGGCCAGGAAGAGCAGGCAGGCGAAGGCCAGGGCGCCCCCCGGGTCGCGGGCGGTGTCGAAACGGGCGATACGCCGTGCGGCCTCCTGGTCGTGGATGATGCCCTGGCTCAGGGTCCGCAGATCACGGGCGGCCCGTTCGTGCAGCGCTGACGGGGCGTGCTGGTCCCGGACGGTGCCCGGGGCCGCCAGCAGTTGCATCCACCGGAACTCGCCCAGCTCCTGGGCGATCCGGCGCCGGGACGCCTCCCGGTCCCGGACGCTGTATTCCCCCTCGAAGACCCGCGCCCGGGTCAGGGCTTCCTCGATGCTGCGCTGTCGCCGCATCTGCCCATCACTCCTCATCGTCGGTGTCCTCATCGACGTCCAGTCTCAGGTCGGCGGCGAGCCGGCGTTTGGCGGTACGGCGGGTTGAGCGGACCGTGGCCTCGCAGATCCCCATCACCAGTGCGGTGGTCTTGGTGTCGAAGTCCAGGGCGAACTGGAGGACCATGACATCAAATTGACGTTCAGGGAGCCGTGACATCGCACCAAACAGGCCCAGGGTGTCTTCCAGTTCCGTAATCTGCTGACGGAACTGCACCCGGAAGCTGTCCAGGATGGGACCGGTGGCCGCGCGCACGGCGCGGGCGAACGCCAGGGTCTCCGCTGCCGCCGGGTCCTTGCCTTTTATCGTCAGCTCGGCCCAGACCCGTTCCTTCAGCAGCACCCAGGCGTAGGAGCCGATGTTCTCCTTCTTGGCCACCGTGCCCCACACCACGGCCAGGTAGATGAACGTTCCGTCTACCAGGTCGCGTGCGGCCTCGTCATCGCCCAGCTGGATACGGGTGTATTCCAGGTAGGGCTCGTGGTAAAGGGCGTGGAAGGCCCAGAACGCGGGCGGCATGGCGACACTCGGTTCGCGCGTCGCGAATTCCGCCGGATCCTGCGGAGGCTCGGTCATTACCGGTCCCCCTCGTCCAGCGGAGCGGCGCCGGGGCGAGCCGCCGGCGTCTGCTGCTCCATCAGAGTGGCCGCTCCGACGCGAACTCCGGCACCGAGCAGGCGCCGCAGCACCGACCGCACATCCGGCGCATACGAGCGCGCCGCGGCCGCCGAGGCCAGCAGAAGGCTGGCAACGTCGTACTTCACGATGGTTCGAGATCCTTTAGCGTTCGAGCAGCACGGCGTTGATTGCCATCCCCGCAGAACTCGCTGTGCCTGGAGCCTCGTTGCTCCTGGGAACAGGTAAGCGGGTGGGGCCCCCGAAACGTGCAGAGCTCTGACAACGACTTTTTAACGGACAGTAGTTTTCCGGTTGCAGCAAATCCCGGCCACGGGTTCACAGTTGGCTTCACCGTCACGCGCCACCGCGGCAGGCTCGCCACGCCACCGCCGCGACCTGGGCAGCGACAAAACAACGCCAACGGTCAACCAGTCTTTGCGCAAAGCGTCCCATTGTCGACGGAACTCGTAACGTGACCCAGATCACAACCCTGAAGCGGACCGGGTCCGCGACCGCGGGGCGAAGCGCACTGACGGGTACGAGTACTCCCTGCACGGCGTGATCCGGCGTGCGGCCGCTTCGAACTGCCGACGACCTGAAGTCGGCCGTCACGCTCACCGCCGTCCCAGGCGTACGCACTGGCGCCACACGATGTCGCGGTCCGATACCACGAACGCCTCCTCGAACCGGGCCCCTGGGGCGGGCAGTTGATCTGCTCCGCCCCAGTCTCCCCGGCGTTCCGCACTAGGCGCGGGGCACGTACAGGGCTGCGCTGTAGGACTCTCTGGTGGAGGTGGTGCCGTAGACGATGGTGCCGACGGTCACGGCGCGCCAGGCGATCTGCCGGCCAGCGGGCTGGCTCACGCACGTCGTCGCCGCCGTGGTCCACCGTGCCGGGGGCGGGCCGCTGTACTGGCGGGGGCTGGTGGCGCCCGTCATCCACCGACTGGAGCTACTCGTTGTAGAACTCCAAGTCGACGTCGCTGGCGCATGAATACGGGGCGTGCGGGGTGCAGCTGGAGATGCCGCCGGTCCCGGTGACCCGGGTTGATGGGAACCTTTGAAAATGGCTGGGGGGTGCTCCTCGCCCCATTTGCCTGGTCTTTGAACTGTCTGGGGGAGATGGGGAGTGGAGAGCGGCCCTTGGTCACCGCAACGGGTCTGCGGTGCCCCGTTGGCTTGATCGGTCCGCGAGCCTTGATGGTTGCCGAGCCTGCTGATTGGTTGGTTGGCATGACTGAACTCGGACCCGTCGCCTGGCCGCCTGCCCCGATCAAGGCTGAGCGGCTCGTGCTGCGAGAGTCTGAGGCCCGGGACCGTGCAGCGTTTATCGAGCTGCTGGCGTCGCCAGAGGTGCACGCCTATCTGGGCGGCCCCCGGTCGCGGGGGGAGCTGGAGCGTGAGATGCCTGGGGTGCCCGAGCGGTGGCCGGGGAGTTTCGTCGTTGATCTCGACGGGGCGATGATCGGCCAGATCCTGCTCAGGAGGGCAACGGAGCATCTTCGCCCGGCTGTTGTGGGGAAGGTTGATCTCGGCTATCTGTTCCTGCCGCAGGCGTGGGGGTTGGGGTATGCCGCCGAGGCGTGCGCGGCGGCACTCGATTGGCTCGGCGGTGTCCTTCCCGGCGAGCCGGTGGTGCTCGCCACCCAGGCCGCCAACGTCGGTTCGATGCGTCTCGCGGCAAAGCTGGGGTTCACCGAGGTAGAGCGGTTCCAAGCTTGGGATGCCGAGCAGTGGCTCGGCATGCGGTCCCCGGTCGTGCCGTCTGCTTGAACTCGTGGACGAAGCCGCGTTGTGGGCCCGTCGACCGTCAGGTCGGCGGGCCCAGTGATCGGTGACGGTCAGCCGGAGCTCACTGGGGGCGTCTGAGTGGGGCGATGTCGGTGACGGGGCTGGTGTTCGTGGGGCGGGCGGCTTCTGGGGTGGCGAGCAGGGCGACGATCGTGACGGGCTGGTCGCAGTGGGGACAGTTCCGGACGGCTGTCGGTGCCAGTGGGTCGATGGGTCCGGGGGCTGTCGGCTGCGGGGTGGGCGGTAGTGCTCGGGGGTGTTCGCCGAGGCGTCGTGCTCGTTCTTCGTCGCGGGTCCGGTTGCGTTGCCTTTCCGACTCGCGACGGCATTCGGGCGAGCAGTAGATCTGGCGGAGTCGGGGGTTGGCGGTGAAGGTGCCCTCGTAGACCGCGCAGGTGTGGGCGACCAGAGCGGCGGGAGTGTGTCGGTGGGCGGCGCTCTTGCAGCGGGGAGAGCAGTAGATCTGTCTCGGGCCTGGCATGAACTCGCCTCGCAGGCCGGGCAGTTGGCGGGTCTGGGGGTGAGGTGATCGTTGTTGTGAGTGGGGTCAGGAGACACGGGCGGTGACTCCCTTGCGCATGGCGTCGGCCTGGTTTTGGTGGCCGCGGAGCCGGTAGGAGGGTCCGTCGATGCCCGCGACGGCAGCCCGGTGCAGGAGCCGGTCGAGCATGGCGGCAGCGACGGTGGCGTCGCCGAAGGCTCCGGCCCAGTCGGTGATCCCGACGGGTCGTCAGGATCGTGCTGGACTTGGGATACGTCTGGTTGGTCGCCTGGAACAGGGCGGAGGCGCCGTCCTCGGGCAGCGGCAGGCAGCCGAGCTCGTCGATGATCAAAAGCTTCGGACCTGCGAAGAAGCACATGCAGGTCTTCCAGCGGCCTTCGAGGGCGGCCTTGTGGCACTTGGCGGCGAGTTCGGCGGCGGTGGTGAAGTAGACGCGGTGGCCCGCGTCGACGGCCGCTCGTCCCGGCCCTGCTGCGCGATCGGCAAGGTGTTGAAAACCGGATGATGCGAAAGGAGCAGGGGCGCTAGCGTGCGCGCATGGATCTTGAACCTGGAAAGGCCGTGCCCGCCGTTCCCGTTCCTCTCGATGCCGAACTTCAGGTCGCTTATGACGCCTACCTGGCGGAGGAACCGGACTTGGCGCCGATGAGCCTGGAGAAGCTGTCGGTGATCCGCGGGGAGCCCGACGCCGCAGTGGCGGCGCTTGAGGACCTCAGCCATGGCGGGCGCTTCACCGTCTTCCAGCCTTCGGCGCCCGGCCTGGACGGCGCCCCCGAGATCCCGCTACTGGTGTGCACACCCTCCGGCGCGCCCGCATCGCGGCCGGCGCTCTACTTCATGCACGGCGGCGGCTTCTACGGTGGCGATCACCGCACCGGGCTCGACCAGATGCTTGAGACGGCCGAGCGGTTCGGGGCCACGCTGATCTCGGTCGGCTACCGGCTCGCGCCCGAGCACCCCTACCCCGCCCAGATCAACGACGCTTACGCCGGTCTACTGTGGGTCGCCGACCACGCGGACGAGCTCGGCATCGACTCGGAGCGCATCGTCGTCACAGGCTTCAGCGCCGGCGGCACCCTCAGCGCCGCGCTCGCTCTGACCGTGCGCGACAAGGGCGGTCCCCGCCTGCTCGGCCAGCTGCTGATCGCCCCGCTGCTCGACGACCGCAACGACAGTGCCTCGGCCCTGCAGATGGACGACGTCGAACTCTTCGACCGCAGCCGCAACCGGTTCGCCTGGAGCTCGCTGCTCGGCGACGTCCAGAGCGGAGCTGACGTGCCGCAGTACGCTGCGCCCGCCCGCGCCACCGACCTGGCCGGCCTGCCGCCCACATTCCTCGACGTCGGCTCCGCCGAGTGCCTGCGCGATGAGGTCCTCGCCTACGCCGACCGGATCTGGCAGGCCGGCGGCGAAGCCGAGCTGCACGTGTGGCCCGGCGGAATCCACGGTTTCGACCGGAAAGCCCCCGAGGCGCGGATCAGCAAGGCCGCTGTCGCGGCACGCCGCAACTGGCTGGAGCACCTTCTCGCCACCAACTGACGGTCTCCTCCGGCGGTAGTCGGTCGCGGGATGGACAACGTGCCGGCCAGGCGTCCCGTAGCAACGAGGTCGAGAACCTCGCGACCGAACTCAGGCGGATAGCTGCATGCCACGGAGCCCTTCAAAGGTTCTGGACCAACACGTGTCCAGCATCCCGGCTCCGTCACACCCCGAGCGCATTGGACAGCCCCGGACGAGACGTTGTGGAGTTCACGTGGCAACTGCTCCCAGCTGCGATGCTTTGATCTTCGACAAGTCGGATCATCACGGCTCAGGGAGCACTTCTGCGTCCCGACATCAAGATCCGGACTTGCCCGGTGAACGCGTCAGGTTAATGCTGCTCTGGTCCGCATCGTGCTGACGCGACTGCGGTGGGACCCGAGGACCCAGGCGTACTACGAGAGACGGGTTACGGAAGGCAAAACCCGGCGGGAGAGCATCCGTTGCCTGAAACGGTACGTGACCCGGGAGGTCTAACCGTTTTGCACAGGAGCAGGATCAGCTCCCGGAGTGCCCGGAAACAGCCCTGGCCCAATGGACCGGATCAGCTGTCAGTTCTTCTTCAGCTCCTCGGAGAGCGGCACCGCCGGGCTGGCCGAGCGCCTGGGATCCGTTGCCGCGTTGAGGGCCGTTAGCCTGTCGGTATGTCAGAGCGTGTCATGCCCGGTTGCACGAACGGCCTGATCATCCTGGGTGCCGCGGACGCTCTGTGGGTCGATTTGACGGCCGGCAGTGCTGTGCCGACGGCTTCTGGGGCATTCACTTGCTCTCCTGCCCGTGCCGGGGCGGGGTACGTCCTGCTCGGCGGCGGTGTGGTGTCGACGGTGAAGGCGGGCGGCGGTCGGTGGGGTGTTGTGGAGGCTGACGTGCGCCGGACGGCCGCGGAATTGAACGCGGTGGGGGTGGACCGGCAGGACCTGGTCCGCATCGGCCCCTTTCGCGGGGTTCCGCGGCAGGAGCACGACGAGGATGCGCGGCTGCGTTGGCGTCGGCGCATCACGCGGGAACTGCAGGAGCCGGGCGGCCCCGAGCGGACGGCACGACGTGACGACGGCCGGCCGTACCACCTGGCGGGGATCGACTGGCGACAGATACTCGTGGAGCAGACCCCCGACGGGACGCGGCGGACGTGGTGGCTGCCGCGCTCTGTGGTCCGGCTGCTGGATGCGGCCGAGCACGCCGAAACGCAGTGGGTGCAAGCCGCACAGAGGCGCCAGGCGGGTGCAGCTGTCTCCGGCCCGCCCCGTCCCCGGCTGGACCCGGACGCCGACGGGCGCAGTGCGACGACGGGCCCCCAGGGCCGGGCCGCCGCACTGCGCCCGTACGACAAGGAGCTGGAGGGTCAGTTGTACTCGGTGCTCAGCCGGAAGCCCGGTACTGCCGGCAGGGTGGCCGGGTGGGCGTGCGCCGTCTGCCGCACCGCGCCCGCGACCGTGCTCGACCACTGCCACGAACACGGCTACGTCCGCGCTCCCGTCTGCCAGTCCTGCAACACACAAGAACGTCCCGACCACCTGTACAGCAACGACGTCCGCGTGGCCGGCCGCTACACCCGCCTCTTCGACACTGACGCGGTCGCCTGGCTCCGCCACTGGCACCGCTGTCCGGGCTGCCGCGCCCGCACCACCCTGCCCCTGCCGCACCTCGCCGCATGGACCGCCCACACAGCCTGCCGATCGCTGCGCCCGACCCATCGCGCGCCCGGCGGACGCAAGCCCTGCGGTGTTCTGAGGGTGTCCTGGACGGGCAGTCAGCAGGCGCCCCGTTCCTGCCTGCTCACGGTCGCCGTCGACTTCTGCCCCGCCGGCGAGCACCGCGTCCTGGCACAAGTCCCCTACCGCGAAGCCGCCGAGCGGTTCCGCATCTGGCTGGCCGAGACAGCCCCTGCCGTGGCCGCCGCGGCCGGCCCCGATCGCGTGGACGACCTCCCCGCCCAGGTCCGGCCCGTCATCGTAGACACCAGCAGCGGGGGACAGGCTCTGTTCTGAGCACGCATGGGAACCCTCGATAACTCAGGGGCGCCTTGTAGCCCTTGGCCGCCGACAGGGTCACCCTCTATCAGTTCCGCCCAACTGTTCCTTGAGCTGTCCTGAGCGGTGTCGATCCGGCCCGACTCCTTGCCTTGGGTCTTCTTCATCGGGCACCGGGCCGACCTCGCCGTTGCGCGACGGCCGGTGCAGGTGGGGAAATCGCGATCCGGCCAAGTCAGTAGCAAGGCCACATGGGCCACCGTTACCGAACCAGTCTTCCCTGTCGGTTCGGCCGATCGGCAGAGTCTCGGACGTCTCCTTCCACGGGGCCGGTGCCGGCGCGTGGTTCCAGTGGGAGACCTCCCAGGGATGCAGCGGGTCATTCGGCTCGCAGAAGCTCCAGACCCAGATGTGGCGCAGCTCCTGGAGCGGGCCGCACGGCTACAACAACTGGCACGGCACGGGATCGACCGCGAACAGCTTCATCGACTAATCGACTACGGGTGGTCGACGGACTGCAACGGCGGCGGCGGCACCTACACCTACTACCTTGTGATGCAGGGCTACGCCAGCGGGATCGGCTGGGGCCCGAAGACCCGCTCCGACAACGATCTGCGCAAGGGATGCGGGACCAGGGCTCCGAACCGGTAGGAGAGTCGCATGGTCGAACAACTCCCCAAGCGGTACTCGCCCGATGGCACGCCACTGGGGCGCAGCGCGGACAACCTCTCGTTCGGCAACAGCTACTCCACTGAAACCCCACGCGCCCGCAGCCTGTGGTGGCGGATTCGGGACGTACTGCACCGGCCGGTGAAGAACAGCAAGCAGCACAACTAACTATCCGCGCACCGAACGCATGGGCGCCTCTGCCCGCAGGAAGCCGCCGCGGGCAGAGGCGCCCCCGGAGCGCTTCCTCCGGATACCGGCCAGACGCAGCGTCGGCTCGGTACGGACCCGGAGGACCGCACCGCTCTGTGTACGTGGTGAAGCTCGCCGATCATCGGCCGGCGTTACAGCAGTTGCTTCGGACCCTGAAGCGCCGTGAACATCTTCGCCTCTCCGTCGCACCGCTGGCTCGACCCGCTCGCCGCCTCTTGCGGGCACGGGGTGGGACCGGCCCACGCCCGCCCGGGCAATGATCCCGCGCCGAACCCGTCGAGTCTGAGAGCCGGCGGCCCGCTGGTCGGCCGGATCCGCCTCCATGGGGCATCGCTGGGAGCCGCTGCTCATCGCGCCGGGTCGTGTCCCTGGTCGTGGTGTTGGGGATCAACTGGTGGGCGTGTTCGGGGTGTTGGGTAGCGCGGGGGCGCTTTCGGGGAGTTCGCGGTAGATCTCGCTCATGCTGCCTTCGGGGAGGTAGCGGCGGGGGAAGGCGATCCATTCGTCGTGCATCTCGAAGAGCACGGCGGTGACCAGCCGGATGAGCGCGTCGTCGTTGGGGAAGACCTGGACGACGTCGATCCTGCGCTTGATCTCGCGGTTCACCCGTTCCAGCGGGTTCGTGGACTGGATCTTCTTCCAGTGCCGGGGTGGGAAGTCCGCGAACGCGGTCAGATCCTCCTTCGCTTCCAACAGCATGGCTTTGACCTTGGGGGAACTGGGCGCCGAGCATGTCGGCGACGGTGTCCAGCTGAGTGCGCACGAGGCCGGCAGTGGGCTGGGTGAAGATGGTGCGGATCGTCGCGGCGACCATCTCGCCGGAGTCCCGGTCGATCACGCTGAAGACGTTGCGCAGGAAATGGACCCTGCACCGCTGCCAGGCGGCGCCGAGCATGACCTTGCGGACCGCGGCGACCAGCCCGGCGTGCTGGTCGGTGACGACCAGGCGGACGCCGGACAGGCCGCGCTCCCGCAGGGAGCACAGGAACTCCTTCCAGAACGCCTCGCTCTCGCTGTCCCCGACCATCAGGCCCAGGACCTCACGGTTGCCGTCCTCGGTGATGCCGGTAGCGACCACCACCGCCCGGGAGACGATCTGGTGGTTCACCCGCGCCTTGCAGTAGGTCGCGTCCAGGTAGACGTAGGGGAAGCGGACGTGATCCAGCGGGCGGGTGCGGAATGCGGTCAGCGGCTCGTCCAGCGCCGCGCAGATCCGCGAGACCTCCGACTTGGAGATGCCGCTGTCCCCGCCGAGGGCTTTGACCAGGTCATCGACGCTGCGGGTGGAGACGCCGTGCACGTATGCCTCCATGATCACGGCGTAGAGGGCCTGGTCGATCCGGCGCCGGCGTTCCAGCAGCGAGGGAAAGAAGCTGCCGGTGCGGACCTTGGGGATCTCCAGGTCCAGATCGCCGGCCAGCGTGGTCAGCACTTTCTCGCGGTGCCCGTTGCGGATGTTGGTCCGCGTCGGCGTGTGCTCGTTCCACTCCGCGCCGATGTGGGCACTCGCCTCGGCCTCGATCAGCTCCTGCACCATCCGCTCGGCAATCGCGCGGACGAGCTCGATTCCGTCCGTCGAGCGTAGTGACTCAAGCAGCCGTATCAGTTCAGACTGGGACAGGGCCATCGTGCACTCCTCGTGGTTGAACTGGGCGTTCACCAAGGAGAGTTACGCGGTGGCCCGCCTCCTGTTCAGGGAGCGGTACGCACCCGTGGAAGTGCGCCCCGGGTAGACGCCCGCGCACTCCCAGCCGCTGATCCCGTACACCACGAAGAGGGACACCATCTCGCGCCGGGCAGATCGCCCAGGGTTTCGGTGGGTTCGGCTGTCTCCTGCGGCCGGTCGAGGACCTTCCGGTCGTTCCCGAACGTGTCCCCGGGCCGCCCAAGACCTCAACAAAGCATCGGTTACACGCTGGTAAGGTCTTCATGCACGAACGGCCGGGGGAAACCCCAGGTCGGATGGGCATCGGGACGTGGCGCAGCTTGGTAGCGCACTTGACTGGGGGTCAAGGGGTCGCAGGTTCAAATCCTGTCGTCCCGACTTGTAAGAGTCGCAGGTCAGGGCCGGTTTTCGGAGGAATCCGAAAACCGGCCCTGACCATTCCTGGGGGCCATCCGAAGGCCGGCGTCCTTGACTCGGGTCATCCCAGTCTCCAGGTGTCCACGATCAGATCAAGGGGAAGCTTCATTCCCGACCATCTCCTCGCCCGCTGGGCAGGACATACCGATGTGAGGACCACGAAGCGCTGGTATGTGAAGCCGGACGTGGAAGACCTCCGCTCGGCGGCGGATGTCTGGAGTGGTCTGACCGGTGCCCCGACCCCTGTCGTGAGAGAAATGTGAGACGTGGGAGCGTGGTCGGGTGAGTGAGACGACTGCGAATACCCTGCAATACCGCGTTGACGGGCCAGAAGACGCTCCGGTCCTGGTTCTGGGCCCCTCCCTGGGTACCACATGGCACATGTGGGACCGCCAGATACCCGAGCTGGCCGGTACCTGGCGGGTCATCCGCTTCGACCTGCCCGGGCACGGTGGCGCCCCCGCTGAGCCGGCCCACTCCGTCGCCGAGCTCGGGGACCGGCTGGTCGCCACTCTCGACGCGCTCGGCGTCCAGCGTTTCGGCTACGCCGGCTGCTCCATCGGCGGGGCGATCGGCGCCGACCTCGCGCTGCGTCACCCGCACCGGGTCGCCTCGCTGGCTCTGGTCGCGGCCTCCGCCCGGTTCGGCACCGCCGACGAGTTCCGTCAGCGCGGTGTGATCGTCCGCGCCAACGGCATGGACCCGATGGCCCGCTCCGCGCCCGAGCGCTGGTTCACCGCCGCGTACGCCGCCGCTCAGCCCGCGATCGTGGAATGGGCCGTGCAGATGGTCCGCACCACCGATCCCGCCTGCTACATCGCGGCCTGCGAGGCGCTCGCCGCCTTCGACATCCGCGCCGAGCTCGGCCGCATCACTGCCCCCACGCTCGCCCTGGTCGGCGCCGAGGACCGGGTGACCGGGCCCGGCGACGCGCGCATCCTGGTCGCGGGTATACCCGGCGCCGGCCTCGCCGTGGTGCCGGGTGCGTCCCACCTGGCGCCGGTCGAGCAGCCGGCCGCCGTCACCGACCTCCTCGTACGCCACTTCTCCACGGCCTGGCAGGCTGTGCCCGATTCGACCACGGGGCTCACCGCGATTCCGGCGTCGCCGGTCCTGCCCGTGCCGGTGGCCCCGATCGCGGCCGAAGCTCTGGTCGAGGAGGCGGCTCCCGCCCATGCTCCAGCCCCCGCTTTCGCCCCCGCTCCCGTCGAGCCGCCCGCGAATTCGGACGCGTACGAACTCGGCATGAAGATCCGGCGCGAGGTCCTCGGCGACGCCCATGTGGACGCCGAGACGGCCGGCGCCGACGCGTTCGGCGCCGACTTCGACGAGCTCACCACCCGCCACGCCTGGGGCGAGGTGTGGGCGCGGGACGGCCTCGACCGGCGGACCCGGGCCGCGGTGGCGCTCGCCGCGCTCACGACGGGCGGCCACCTCGACGACCTCGCGGCCCACACGCGGGCCGCGCTGCGCGCCGGGCTCAGCCCCGACGAGATCAAGGAAGTGCTGCTCCAGACCGGCGTGTACTGCGGCGTTCCCGCGGCGAACGCCGCGTTCCGCGTCGTCGGCGCGGTCATCCGGGAGGAGACGACGCCCCGCGGATGACCTGATTCCACGCCCCCGCGCGGCGCCGGGAGCAGGATGGAGGCATGAACATGAAGTTGACCAAGAAGACCCACGC
Source organism: Streptomyces sp. NPDC001415 (assembly GCF_053597395.1). NCBI lineage: Bacteria > Bacillati > Actinomycetota > Actinomycetes > Kitasatosporales > Streptomycetaceae > Streptomyces > Streptomyces sp. NPDC001415. Next base: position 208,484 of record NZ_JBSFIE010000006.1, on the reverse strand, counting down.
CTGCGTCCAGCTGGAGAAGGACGGACGGACCCTTGTCATCGATCCGGGTACGTTCAGCGAGAGCGACGCGGCGCTCGGTGCCGACGCCGTCCTGGTCACTCACGAGCACCTCGACCACTTCAACGAGGAGCGGCTGCGGACCGGCCTCGAATCCAACCCCGCCGCCGAGATCTGGACCCTGCGCAGTGTCGCGGAGAAGATCTCGGCGGCCTTCCCCGGCCGCGTCCACACGGTCGGCCACGGTGACGCCTTCAGCGCGGCCGGCTTCGACATCCAGGTGCACGGAGAACTGCACGCGGTGATCCACCCGGACATCCCGCGCATCACCAACATCGGCTTCCTGGTGGACGGTTCGGTCTTCCACCCCGGCGACGCGCTCACCGTCCCCGACCACGCCGTGGACACCCTGATGCTTCCGGTGATGGCTCCCTGGAACAAGATCTCCGAGGTCATCGACTACGTGCGCGAGGTCAGGCCGCGCCGCGCCATCGACATTCACGACGCCCTGCTCACCGACCTCGCCCGGCCCATCTACGACTCACAGATCGGCGGCCTCGGCGGCGCCGACCACGCCCGTCTGACGCCCGGGGACTCGACGCAGCTGTGAGTGTCAGAGCCGGGCGGTAGGTTGGGATCCATGCGCATCGCCACCTGGAACGTCAACTCGATCACCGCTCGGCTGCCCCGCCTGCTGGCCTGGCTGGAGAGCACCGGCACGGACGTGCTGTGCATCCAGGAGACCAAGACCACCGCCGAGGGCTTCCCCGCCGCCCAGCTGCGTGAGCTCGGCTACGAGTCCGCGGTCAATGCCACCGGCCGGTGGAACGGGGTGGCCCTGGTCTCCCGCGTCGGCCTCGACGACATCGTGCTCGGGCTGCCCGGCGGCCCCGACTACGAGGGGACGCAGGAGCCGCGCGCGATCTCGGCGACCTGCGGCGGCGTCCGCCTCTGGTCGGTGTACGTGCCCAACGGCCGCGAGGTCGAGCACGACCACTACGCGTACAAGCTGACCTGGTTCGAGGCCCTCAAGGCGGCCGTCGCCGAGGACGCGGCGGGGCAGCGCCCCTTCGCGGTGCTCGGCGACTTCAACGTGGCCCCGACCGACGAGGACGTCTTCGACCCGGCGGTCTTCGAGGGCCTCACCCATGTCACCCCCGCCGAGCGGGCCGCGCTCGCCGCGCTGCGCGAGGCGGGCCTGTCCGACGTGGTGCCCCGCCCGCTCAAGTACGACCGTCCCTACACGTACTGGGACTACCGCCAGCTCGCGTTCCCCAAGAACCGGGGCATGCGCATCGACCTGGTCTACGGGAACGAGCCGTTCGCCAAGGCCGTCAAGGACAGCTACGTGGACCGCGAGGAGCGCAAGGGCAAGGGCGCCTCCGACCACGCGCCCGTCGTCGTGGACCTGGAGCTCTGAGGGCCTCGCGGTCACCCCGGCGTTGACGTGGCACCCCGCGTGCCTTGTAGTGCAACTGAGCCTCCGATGGGAGTCTGGATCGTATGAACTTCCTCCAGAACTGGCGAAAGCGGCACACAACGGCGCCCGGGGTGGCCGTCTACGGGGCCGTCAGGGAAGACCCGGAGGGCGTCGCGGAGCTGCTGTCGGAGTGCGAGCTGCTCCGGGCGAGAGCCTGGCAGGACAAGCTCGAACTCGACGACTCGCCGATGTCGTTGGAGGCGCTCGACCAGCTGCCGCCGCGCTGGCGCGAGGACCCGGAGGAGCTGCCCTGGCTGGGCAATGACGCCGGTCTGTATCTGGGCACCGTCATCGTGCGCACCGTCCCGGGAGCGAGCTGGGACGTGTGGCCCAGCGGCCAGCCGGTGGTGCGGCTCGCCTCCGGCCGCGAGATCGACGTCGTGGACGCGGGCCTGACCTGGGCCGCGACCGGCGCTCCCGAACTGTTCCAGGTGTACGCCGAGGCCTCGGAGGCCTGACCGGCCCCGCAGCGGAGCACCCCGGCACTCCTCGGACCGCCATGGTCAAAATACGGTTTATGCCCTATTCGTGCGTGTCGGGATGAAGTCCCTTACCGGGCTGGATAGTTTGCGCTGACCTCGACACCGCGATGAGTGGGCAGGACAGCGTATGGCCGTCGATCCGTTGATCGAGCTGCGTGACGTCAACAAGTACTACGGGAAGTTGCACGTCCTCCAGGGCATCAACCTCACCGTCGGGCGCGGGGAGGTGGTGGTGGTCATCGGGCCGTCCGGCTCGGGCAAGTCGACGCTCTGCCGGACGATGAACCGCCTTGAGACGATCGAGTCCGGCTCGATCGCCATCGACGGCAGACCCCTTCCGGAGGAGGGCAAGGGCCTCGCCCAGCTCCGCGCCGAAGTGGGCATGGTCTTCCAGTCGTTCAACCTCTTCGCGCACAAGACCGTCCTCGCCAATGTCTCGCTGGCCCAGATCAAGGTCCGGGGCCGCAAGAAGGAGGACGCCGACCGGCGTTCCCACGAGCTCCTCGACCGGGTCGGTCTCGCTTCCCAGGCGGAGAAGCTCCCCGCCCAGCTCTCCGGCGGCCAGCAGCAGCGCGTGGCCATCGCGCGCGCCCTGGCCATGGACCCCAAGGTCATGCTCTTCGACGAGCCCACCTCGGCGCTCGACCCGGAGATGATCAACGAGGTGCTCGAAGTCATGCAGCAGCTCGCCCGCGACGGCATGACCATGGTCGTCGTCACCCACGAGATGGGCTTCGCCCGCTCCGCCGCCAACCGCGTCGTGTTCATGGCGGACGGCCGCATCGTCGAGGACCGCACCCCCGACGACTTCTTCACCAACCCGCAGAGCGACCGGGCCAAGGACTTCCTCTCCAAGATCCTCAAGCACTGAGCGGGGGTGTACGCAACGATGATGGCCAAACGACGCGCGCTCGCCGCCCTGTTCCTGGCCCTGGCCGTGGCCGGCTGCGGCAAGTCGGGCAGCCCGCCGGTGAAGGGCCCGAAGGGCGAACTGCTGCCGCACTACGCGGTGGCCAAGGGCGTCAGCTTCCCCGACTCCTCGGTGTGGCGCCGGGCGAAGAGCCGCGGCCACCTGATCGTCGGCGCCAAGGAGGACCAGCCCTACCTCGGTGAGAAGGACCCGGCCACCGGCGTCTACACCGGGTTCGACATCGAGATCGCCAAGATGATGTCCGCGTCCCTCGGCTTCGACCCCAAGACCATCGAGTTCAAGACGATCGCCTCGGCGAACCGCGAGACCGCCCTGCAGAACGGCCAGATCGACTACTACGTCGGCACGTACACCATCAACGACAAGCGCAAGAAGCTGGTCGGCTTCGCGGGCCCGTACTACATGGCCGGCCAGGGCCTGCTGGTCCGCAAGGATGAGAAGGACCTCACCGCGCCCCAGGACTTCGCCGGCAAGCGCGTCTGCTCGGCCGCCGGGTCCACCCCCTTCCAACGGATGCAGAAGGACTACCCGAAGGTCGACATGGTCGCCTACGACACGTACTCCGTGTGCGTGGACAACCTGCTCACCTTCCAGGTCGCCGCCGTCACCACCGACGACACCATCCTGAGCGGCTACGCGGCCAAGGTGCCCGACGAACTCAAGGTCGTCGGCAAGCCGTTCTCCAAGGAGCCGTACGGCGTGGGCGTGCCCAGGAGCGACAACACGCTGCGGTTCGCGCTCGACGACGCCATCGAGACCCACGAGAAGAACGGCGACTGGAAGAAGGCGTACGCCGCGACGCTGGGCCTTTCCGGGCGCCCCGCGGCCCCCGCCCCGCCCATCGACCGCTACCCGGCGAGCTGAGGCCGCAATGGACGTACTCACCAAGAACTTCTCGCTGTACGGCAAGGGCTTCCTCGGCACCGTCGAACTGACCGTCTACGCCTCGGCCCTGGCGCTCGTGCTCGGCTTCGTCATGGCGTCCTGCCGGGTCTCGCCGGTCGGCTCGTTCCGGGCGCTCGGCACGGTGTGGGTGACCGTGCTGCGCAACACCCCGCTGACGCTGTTGTTCTTCGCCGTACTGCTCGGCCTGCCGCGCTTCGGCCTTGTGCTGCCCTTCCAGCTCTTCGCGGTGATCGCGCTCGGCTGCTACACCTCGTCGTTCATCTGCGAGGCGCTGCGCTCCGGCATCAACACCGTGCCCAAGGGGCAGGGCGAGGCGGCCAGAAGCCTCGGGATGACCTTCGGGCAGACCCTGTCCACGGTGGTTCTTCCGCAGGCCTTCAGGTCCGTGATCCCGCCGATCGGCTCCACCTTGATCGCACTCGCGAAGAACTCCGCGATCGCCGGGGCGTTCAGCGTCACCGAACTCCTCGGAACGTACAAGACGTTGAGCGAGCGCGGCTACGACATCATCTGGACCTTCGTCTGGATCGCGATCGGCTACCTGATCATCACCCTCTTCATCAGCGCCGTCTTCAACATCCTCGAAAAGCGCTGGGGAGTCGCCCGATGACCGCCCAACTGGCCACGGAATCCACCGCCCTCTACGACATTCCCGGGCCCAGGACCCAGCAGCGGCACCTGGTCTACGGCGTCATCTCGACGATTCTGATCCTCGGCCTGGTCGGCTGGATCGTCTATCTCCTCTTCGACACCAACCAGTTCACGTCCGCGAAGTGGACGCCGTTCGAGTACAAGGGCATCCAGGAGCTGCTGCTGCGCGGGCTCGGCAACACACTGCGGGCCTTCGCGTTCGCCTCGGTGCTCTCGATCGCGCTCGGCGCGGTGCTCGCCACCGGGCGGCTCTCGGACCACCGGCCGCTTCGCTGGATCGCGACCCTGCTCGTCGAGTTCTTCCGCGCGATGCCCGTCCTCGTGATGATCTTCTTCATCTTCGTGGCGCTGAAGGTGCAGCCGCTGCCCGCCCTGGTGGCCGGGCTCACGCTCTACAACGGCTCGGTGCTCGCCGAGGTCTTCAGAACCGGCGTCAACTCCGTGGAACGCGGCCAGAAGGAGGCGGCATTCTCACTCGGCATGGGCAAGACGCAGGTCATGACGTACGTGCTGGTCCCGCAGGGAATCCGGGCGATGCTGCCGACCATCATCAGCCAACTGGTGGTCGCCCTGAAGGACACCTCGCTCGGCTACCTGATCACCTACGAGGAGTTCCTGCACGCGGGGAAGCTCATCGCGTCGAATCTCGACTACGATTTGCCGTTCATCCCCGTGGTGATGGTGATCTCGCCGATCTACATCGGGATGTGCATGCTGCTTTCCTGGTTCGCCACCTGGATGGCCAGGAGACAGAAGCGCAATCCCAAGACGGAGGCCGTGGACGTCGCACCGGCTGAACCAGGGACGCTGCTGCCGGGTGTGCAGTAGCTGAGGGGCAAGAATCCACTCGGCAGCAGCCGGTGATCACTTCTCGCGGAGAGGGACCGTCAGATGAGACGGGTCTGACGCGGGCGAGGAGAAGGTCAGCTGCGCGCCGAGCGGGTTGTGCTCGATGTAGAGCGGGTCGACGGTGTCCACCACCAGTGCCAGATGATGGCCGGCCGGAACGTCGTACGACGTGGAGAAGAGCTCCAGGTCGACGGGGAACGGCTTGCCGGGCGTCTGTCCGTGGAAGGTGTACGGGGCGTTGCTGACCAGCTTGCCGAGGCCGAGCGGGCCCACGTCGTAGAGGTATGCGACGAGGGTGCCGCTCTCCTTGGTTGAGGTGAGCGTGGTGTGCAGCCTGGACGTTCCCCGGATTCTGCGGTCCTCGCCGTACGTCCCCGACTGCCACACCGCCGCGAACGAGCGCGGCAGCAGCGGGATCGACGCCATCGGCGGCAGCTTCGCGAACTGGTCCAGGATGCTGGACAGGAAGATGATCCCGCCGTCGGCGCCCGAGTCGACGTTCGCCCAGATCTTCTGCGTGCCGGTCAGCGCCAGGTCCTCCTTGGCCGCGCCGACCGCCTGCCAGCTGGGATAGCCCTCGTAGGAGCCGTCGGTGCGCGACTTGAGCTGGACCGGCTGCTCCTTGTCGATGCCGTTGGCGCGGCCCTTGAGGTAGTGGTCGAACCAGCGGTGGGCGTCCGTCCACACGTCGTTGGGCAGCCCGAGCAGGCCGGTCGCCTCGGCGGTGGCGTGGTCGCCGGGGCGGAATTCGAGGCGCTTGGGGCCGGTCAGCTTGGTGAAGAAGTCGGCGTACTGGTTGGGCGGGAAGAGGCTGTCGCCCCAGGCGTTGCCCAGCATGAGGGCGGCGCCGTTCTTGTTGATCTGGTCCAGGTAGGTCGCGGGGGAGCGCTTCTTTCCCCAGTCGATCATGTCCTGTTCCTTGGACAGGTCGGAGCCGAGGAACTCCTTGAGGATCTGGTTCAGTTCGGCGCTCGGACGGCCGGTGATCTGGCCCGCGGCGCCCAGCATGGCCGCGGCCTGGAGGTGCTGGGTGCGGCCGCTGTAGATGGACTGGATGAGGTCGGCCCAGCCGCTCATCGCCACAACTGCCTTGATCCGCTTGTCGTGTCCGGCCGCGAGCAGGCTGATGCCCGCGCCGTACGAGACGCCGCCCATGCCGATCCGCGCGGGGTCGGAGGGGGTGTGGGCGAGCGCCCAGTCGATGACGGAGGAGGCGTCGGCGACGTCCGGCGGGCCGGCGACCTCGATGTTTCCGCCCGAGAGCCAGAAGCCGCGCGAGGTGTAGCTGACCACGGTGTAGCCCGCGTCGGCGAGCTTCTGGGCCTGCGCGAGGTACTCGATCTGCGGCATGCCCCAGCTGGTGGGGAAGACGATCAGCGGGTACCTGTCGCCGGCCCTGGCCCCGGCCGGTGTGAACACATTGCCCTTGAGGGTGATCCCGCCGGAGCCGGGGATGTCGTAGAACTTCAGGCTGCTACTGCCCGCCGGGGCGGTGGCCGCGGCTCTCGCCGGGGCCGCCTCGGCCGCGGGGGCGAGGCCGAAGGCGGCGCCCGCGAACAGGGCCGCGGCGGTGAGGGCCGCGGCCGTGGTCCTGGACGGCCGGCCGGACAGGTGGTGGGGGGCCATGAATCGCTCCTCGCTCGCGCCGGTGCAAAGTGACCCGACGGTAACCGCGAGGGCTTACCTGGGGTAACTGGTCGGTAAGTTACGCGAGGGTAACGATTATTGGACGGGCTGTCAGTTACTGGTGGTGCCGGCGTTTCCGGCGTTGCCCGTGAGCGCGCTCTTGGCCTTCCAGGCGTCGTACGTCAGGTTCCACTCGCCATAGCCGTTGTTGAGGGCCTGGGTGCCCTTGGCGTCGTCGCCGGTGATCTCGAAGGGGTCGCCGATCTGCACGGAGTCGTACACGAACTTGGCGTCGGCGTCGCTCATGCCGATGCAGCCGGAGCTCTTGTTCGCGGAGCCGAAGTACGCGTGGTTCCATGGCGCCGCGTGCGCGTACATCCCCGACCAGGTGAGCCGCATCGAGTAGTCGACCATCTTGTTGTACGAGTCGCCGAGGCCGACGGTCTCCGAGTTCATGTTGATCGTCCCCTCCTTCGCCATCAGGACGGTCTTGCCGCGCCAGGACCCCTTGTCGCCGCCGGGGGTGCCCGCCGACATCGCGATGTCCTTCACCAACTGGCCGTCGCGGAACAGCTTGAGGCGGTGGTTGTCGAGGTCGACCTTGACGAGCTGGTCCTTGCCGACGGTGAAGCCGGTCTTGTAGTCCTTCGTGAACCAGCCGCCCGAGGGGCCCGAGTCCACGCCGTTGAGGTTGGCCTCCAGGGTCACCTTGGTGCCGGGCTTCCAGTAGTCCTTGGGGCGCCAGTCGACGCGGGACTTGCCCGAGTAGTCCTCCATCCAGCCCCAGGAACCCTCGGTGTTGTTGGAGGTGGTCACCTTCAGCTGCTTCTCGACCTCGGCCTTGTTCTTCACCGGGTGGTCGAACACGATCGAGAGCGGCTGGCCGACGCCGACCGTGGAGTCCTTGCCGGGCGACAGGGCCAGCTTGTTCTCCTTGTCGGGCGCCGCGGTCGCGAAGTCGGCCTTGGCCGTGCCGCCCTTGTCGTCCTTGGCTTCGACGCTGTACGAGGTGCCCGGCGCGGCGACGCGGTCCGAGGTCCAGGTCTTCCCGTCGGCGGACATCTTCCCGTCGAGCTTGCCGCCCTTGGCGTCGGCGACCGTGACGCTCTGCAGCTTGCCGTCGGCGAGCGTCACCTTCACGGGCTCGCCCGCCTTCGCCTGCTTGCCCGTCAGGTTCACCGAAATCTCGGTCTTCTTCTCGGACTTGAGGTCGGACTTCGCGCCACCGGACGAGGAGTCGCCGCCCCCGCAGGCGGTCAGCGCCGCGGCGAGAACCGCCGTTCCGGCTATGGCGGCGAGGCGGACCGGGCGGCGGCGCAGGGTGTGACGTCGTATGCGGCTCAACTGGAAAACCTCCGTTGCAAATGCTTTTCCGTAGGTGAGAGTCACCAGCTGGACTTTAGGTTGCGGGACGGGCCGAGAAACTCGGAATTCGTTGTGTGACGAGGGCCGCAGCACCATGGTCATGGTCCCGTCACATTCGTAGTGCATGGCCGTCACGGACCGCTGTGAGCATCCTGTGCATCCCCGACGGGCCGACGGCGGGGCGCAGTTGGGAGGCCATGGACGTGTCCGCACTGCTGGTGACCGGTGACCGCGATCAGGACGCGGAGGTCCGCGGCCTCACCGCCGCCCAGTACCGCTCCTTTCTCGCCGGCCGCGCCGACGTCAGCTTTCTGCAATGCCCCTCCTGGGCCGAGGTGAAGGACCAATGGTTCGCGGAAAGGGTCGGATGGTCCCTTGACAACGGTGAATTGGCCGGGGTCGCCCAGGTCCTCTACCGGCAATTCCCCGGCACCCGGAAATACTTCGCCTATCTTCCGGAGGGGCCGGTCGCCGACTGGGCCGACCCCGGGGTGGACCGCTGGCTCGGGCCGTTGCTGCGCCACCTTCGCCGGGCGGGCGCCTTCGCGGTACGGATCGGACCCACGCCCGCCTACCGCCGCTGGGACGCCGCCCGCCTGAAGGCCGCCACGGGAACGGGCCGCAGGGTCGGCGACGTACTGGCCACCGAGGTCGACCCGCTCGGCTCCGCCGTCGCGGAACGGCTGCGGGCCCGCGGCTGGAAGCGGTGCGGCGGCGACGACGGCGGCGACGCCGACGCCCAGCCGCGCCACGTCTTCAGGCTGCCCCTGGCCGGCCGCAGCACCGACGAGCTGTGGGCCGGGCTCAACCAGGAATGGCGGCGCAACGTACGCACCGCCGGCAAGGCCGGGGTGCGGATCGTCGCCGGGGGAGCCCAGGACCTCCCCGAGTTCTACCGGCTGCTGAGGATCACCGAGGAGCGCGACGGATTCCGCCTCGGCCGGTCCCTCGCGTACTACGAGCGCCAGTACGCGGCGCTCAACGCCGAGCAGCCCGGCCGCATGCGGCTCTGCCTCGCCGTGCACCAGGGTGAGGTGCTCGCCGCGCACACCATGATCACGGTCGGCCGGCGGGTCTGGTACCAGACCGGCGCCTCCGCCGACCACCGCCGCGAGGTCCGCCCCAGCAACGCGCTCCAGTGGCAGATGATCCAGGACGCCCGGGCGCTCGGCGCCGAGGTGTACGACATGCGCGGGGTACCCTCCACTCTTGATCCGCGGGACCGGCCCTTCGGCCTCCTGCGCTGGAAACTCGGCACCGGAGGCCAGGTCGTCGAGACGCTGGGGGAGTGGGAGACATCCATGGGCGGGACCACCAACAACGCCTTGTACCGCGCCTTCCAGGCGTACCTGGCCCGCCGGTGACCGAGATCGCCACGCAACCCGTAGACCAGGGTTCCAAGAGTTCCGGCCTGCTGCGCAGCAGCGCCCTGATGGCGGCGGGCTCCATCGTCTCGCGCGCGACCGGATTCGTACGCTCCGCGGTGATCGCGGCCGCGCTCGGCGTCGGGCTGCTCGGCGACGGCTACGCGGTCGCCAACAACGTCCCCAACATCCTCTACATGCTCCTCATCGGCGGCACCCTCAACGCGGTCTTCGTGCCCGAGCTGGTGCGCGCCGCCAAGGAGCACGCCGACGGGGGCGCCGCCTACACCGACCGGCTGATGACCGCCTGCACCACCGCGCTGGTCGTCGTCACCGCGCTCGCGGTGTTCGCCGCGCCCTGGATCGTGGGTGCCTACACCGACTACTCCGGCGCCCAGGCCGACCTCACGATCGCCCTGGCCCGCTACTGCCTTCCGCAGATCCTCTTCTACGGCCTGTTCACCCTGTTCGGCCAGGTCCTCAACGCGCGCGGCCGGTTCGGCGCCATGATGTGGACCCCGGTGCTCAACAACCTTGTCGTCATAGGGGTGTTCGGGCTCTACCTCGCACTGGCCGCGGGCGGCGGGGGCACGCTGAGCGCGGGCGACACCCGGCTGCTCGGCTGGGGCACCACCGCCGGCATCGCCGTCCAGGCCCTCGCCCTGATCCCCTCCCTGCGCTCGGCCGGATTCCGCTGGCGGCCCCGGTTCGACTGGCGCGGCAGCGGACTCGGCCGGCCGCTGAGGTCGGCGGGCTGGGCCGTGCTGCTCGTCGTCTCCAACCAGCTCGCGTACTGGGTGGTGACCCGGCTCGCCACCACCGCCGGCGCCGAGGCGGTGGCCGAGGGCGTCGTCGGGGGAGCGGGATACACCCCGTACACCAATGCGTACGTGCTCTGGATGGTGCCGCACGGCATCGTCACCGTGTCCCTGGTCACCGCGCTCATGCCGCGGATGAGCCGGGCCTCGGCCGACGGCGACCTCGCGCGGGTGCGCGCGGACCTCTCGTACGGGCTGCGGACCTGTGCCGCGATGATCGTCCCCGCGGCCTGCGCGCTGTTCGCGCTCGCGCCCTGGATCCTCGGCTCGGTCTACGAGTACGGCAGGACGGGCGCCGGCGACATCACGGTGATGGCGGGCATGCTCATGGCGTTCGCACCCGGCCTGATCGCGCTGTCGGGCCAGTACGTCCTGTCCCGCGGCTTCTACGCGCTCGGCGACACCCGCACCCCGTTCCTGCTCAACCTCGTCATCGCCGGGACGAACGCGGGCCTCACCGCCGTCGCCTACCTGGTGCTGCCCGCGCGCTGGGCGGTGACCGGGATCGCCGGGGCCTACACGGTGGCGCTCTTCGCGGGGCTCGCGGTCACCGCGTACACCCTCAACCGCAGGCTCGGCGGCGGCCCGCTGCTCCGCTCCCCGGCGCTGCTCGCGCACCTGAAGCTGCTCCTGGGGTGTGCGCCATCGGCGGCGCTCGGCTACGCGGCGGCCCGCGCGGCCGAGCCGCTCGGCAGCGTCGCGGCGGCGGGCGCCGGAGCCGTGACGCTCGTCGTCGCCCTCGCCCTGCTGGCCCGGCCGCTCGGCCTCACCGACATCAACGCCATGATCGCCAAGGCGCGCGGCGGCCGGCGCCGAACCCGGTGACGGGACAAAAGAGACGGTTGGGATACTGACGCCTATGCCACGCGTGCTGCTCATCGAAGACGACCCCTCCGTACGCGAGGGGGTCGAGCTCGGGCTGCGCAGGCGCGGCCACGAGGTGCTGGCCGCCGGGACCGGCGAGGCCGGACTCGGCTCGCTGGGCACCTTCCTGCCCGAGCTGGTGCTGCTCGACCTGATGCTGCCCGGCATGAACGGCGTCCAGGTCTGCCGCCGCATACGCGAGACCAGCCAGCTGCCGATCATCATGCTCACCGCGCGCGGCGACGACTTCGACGTGGTGGTCGGCCTCGAAGCGGGCGCCGACGACTACATCGTCAAGCCCGCCCGCACCGAGGTCATCGAGGCCCGCATCCGGGCCGTACTGCGCCGCCTCGCCGACCCCGTCGCCGCCCGCCCGGGCCCCGAGTTCCACGGCGAGCTCGCCCTCGACCGGGCGGGCCTGACCGCCGCCAAGAACGGCGAGCGCCTGGCACTCGCCCCCTCCGAACTGAAGCTCCTGCTCCACCTCGCGGCCTCCCCCGAGCAGGTCTTCAGCCGCCAGCAGCTCCTCGAATCGGTGTGGGAGCACAGCTACCACGGCGACGCCCGCCTGGTCGACGCCTGCGTACGGCGGCTGCGCCAGAAGCTCGGCGACACCGGCGGCCCCGACGGCACCCCCCGCTACATCCAGACCGTGCGCGGCTTCGGCTACCGCTTCGGGCCACTGTGAGATTCCGCGTCCGCCGGGCATTGCGCCTGGGCCTGCGTACCCGGCTGATCGCGGCGTTCCTCCTGGTGGCCGCGGTCAGCGCGGTCACGACCGCGGCCCTCACCTATCAGTCGGCCCGCTCGGCCATCCTCCAGCAGGCCCAGGACCAGGCCGTCCAGCAGTTCCGCGAGCAGATAGCCAACCAGTACTTCGCGCTGCCCACCTCCACCGCGGAGATGAAGAACGTCTGCCAGGCGCTGGCCAGGGCGGGCAAGCCGCGTCCCTGGATCGTGTTCGCCGAGTACGGCAGCCTGCGCGCGTCCTCCACCCTGCGGCCCACCTCCACCGTGCTCACCGACGAGCTGCGTCGCCAGACCCACGCCAACGCGCACGCCTCGTTCCAGCGCGTGGTCCAGGACGGCACGCCGTACCTGACCATCGGCATGCCGGTGATGTTCGGCGGGAGCGGCGATCAGCAGCGCAGCGGGGTCTACCTGTATGCCGTCATGGACCTCAGGCCGGAGGGCGTCACCATCCAGGCCATGGTCTCGGCGGCCAAGAACGGCGCGCTGCCCGCCCTCGCCGTCGCCGTGGTGCCGGCGCTGCTCGCCGCGCGCAGCGTGCTGCGGCCGGTGCGCGATCTGCGGCGGGCCGCGAGCAGCATGGGCAAGGGCAGGCTCGACACCCGTATCGAGGTCAAGGGATCGGACGAACTCGCCGACCTGGCCTGGACGTTCAACGAGTCGGCGGAGGAACTGGAGCGTTCGGTCGAGGAGCTGCAGAAGGCCGAGGCGCGGGCCAGGAGGTTCGCCTCCGACGTCTCGCACGAGCTGCGCACCCCGCTGGCCGGCATGCTCGCCGTGACCGAGGTGCTCGACGAGGACGCCGACGGCCTCGACCCGGACACGGCGCGCGCGGTGCGCCTCATCTCGGCCGAGACCGGCAAGCTCGCCACCCTCGTCGAGGACCTGATGGAGATCTCCCGCTTCGACGCCAAGGCCGCCGAGCTCAACGCCGACGAGGTCGACGTCGCCGAGACCATCCGCAAAACCCTCCAGCGACGGCACTGGGAGGACCGCGTCGTCACCCAACTCCCGGACGGCGTACGGGCGATGATCGATCCGCGGCGGTTCGACATCGTGGTGGCCAACCTCGTCGGGAACGCCCTGCGGCACGGCTCGGAGCCGGTGACCGTACGGCTGCGCCGCGGGACGGGCGAGGGGCCGTTGGTGGTGGAGGTCGCCGACCGCGGGCCCGGCATCGACGCGGCCGTGCTGCCGCACATCTTCGACCGGTTCTTCAAGGCGGACGCGGCCCGTACCCGCTCGGCGGGCAGCGGCCTCGGCCTCGCGATCACCCTGGAGAACGTGCGGCTGCACGGCGGCACGGTGCGTGCGGCGAACGGGCCGGACGGCGGGGCGGTCTTCACCGTCGAGCTGCCGACCGGGCCGCTCGCGGCCGGACCCGTGGAGGCCGTGCGATGAAGGTCAGGGCCACGGCGCCCCGCGCGCTTGCCGCGCTCGCCCTGCTTCCGGCCGGGCTCCTCGCGGCCGGCTGCGGCATCCAGTCCACCGATGTCATCGCGGTGGGTGGGCCCGCGAGCCCACAGGCGGCGCCGCCGGGCGACGGCACCGTGCTCTACTTCGCGGGCCCCGACGGGCTGATGCCCGTGGTGCGCGAAGGCACCCCTCAAGCGGCGCTTCCGCTGCTCTTCGCGGGCCCGAACAAGGCCGAGAGGGACGCCGGGCTACGCACCGAACTGCCCCCGGTCCAGGGCCCGTTGAAGATGAGCATGGAGGATGGCGTGGCGACGGTCGCGCTCAGCCAGGACGCCTCGGGGCTCACGCCGGTCGCCCAGCGGCAGATCGCCTGCACCGTACTGCAGGCGGCGACGCGGGCCGGCACGGTGCGGGTCACGATCCTCGGCACCGGAGCCAAGAGCTCGCTCAGCCCCCTCACGTGCCCGACGTGAGAACGTGCCCGACGTGAGAACGTGCCCGACGTGAGAACGTGCCCGACGTGAGAACGTGCCGGACATGAGAACGCGCCGGACATGAGGAAGCGCCGAAATGATCTCGGGCTGTTGACTTCGATTCAGTAAACCCATGGGTAACACCCTGGCGTCCGGGCCGCCGACGGACCAAGCTCTGCGTGTGGAGAATTCAGCCAGCGCTACGCCGCCCGCGACCGCCCCGATCGTCCTGCGGCTGCGGCGCACCCTGATCTGGGTCCCGCTCGCCGCGATCGCGGTGGCCGTGATCTGGTGCATCGCCGCCGCCTCTGTCTTCGACGGCCCCAACAGTGGCTTCGCGGGTCCCGTGATGGCCGTGTCGGGTGCGGCCGTCCTGGTCGCGGCGGCCACCTTCGCCGGCTACCTGCTGCGCCCGCTGCGGCTCGACGTGGACGCCGACGCGCTCACCGTGCGGCTGCCGACCTGGCTGGCCGGCCGCATCGACTGGGACGACGTCACCGCCGTGAGCGCGGTAGCGGTGCGGACCGGCCACAAGGTGCGCCGCTTCCTCGTCGTGGACCTGCGCTCACCCGCGCTGCCCTACATCAGCCGCCCGCGCTCCATGTACCGGCGCCTGGCGCCCGTGCTCGGCCGCGCGACGGACGCGCACGGGCTCTGCTTCGAGGAGCAGGTCTTCGACTTCGACGCGGCCGAACTGCTCGATGTGGTGCGGGGGTGGGCGCCCGGAGAGGTCGCCGTCGAGAACCGCACGGTGGAACCGGCCGACAGTCCCTGGGAGTTCTGACCGGCTTCTTGCCTCGTGGCAGGGCGAGCGCCACCGTGTACGCGTACGTCTCGCGCGCCGACAGCACCACCAGCGAGCCGTACGCCGACGACCGCTGCCCGGAATCGGAGTGCTCATGGCCGGATTCACGCTGCCCCACACCCTCCACGGCGACGGGGCCCACCGGGTCGTCGCCGTGCACGGCTGGCTCGCCGACCGCGGCGACTACGCCGCCGTACTGCCCGACCTCGACGCCGCCGCCTTCACCTACGCCTTCGTCGACCTGCGCGGCTACGGCGAGGCCAGGGACGCCACCGGCGCGTTCACCACGAGCGAGGGCGCCGGGGACGTCCTGGCGCTCGCCGACCGGCTCGGCTGGCACCGGTTCTCGCTGATCGGGCACTCGATGGGCGGCGCCGTCGTCCAGCGTGTCCTGGCCGCCGCCCCCGACCGGGTGCGCCGCATGGTCGGCATCTCGCCCGTCCCGGCGAGCGGCATGCCGATGGACGAAGCGACCCGCGAACTGTTCACCGAGGCCGCCGAGCACCCCGCCAAACGCCGCGCCATCATCGACCTCACCACCGGCGGCGAGCGCCCCGACGCCTGGCTGGACCGGATGACCCGGCGCTCGGTGGACCGCAGCGACCCCAAGGCGTTCCGCGCCTGGCTCGACTCGTGGTCGGGCGAGGACTTCCACGAGGAGACCGAGGGATCCCCGGTGCCCGCGCTCGCGGTGACCGGCGCGCTCGACCCGGCGATCAGCGCAGAGTTCCTGCGCGCCACCTGGCTGCGCTGGTACCCGGCGGGCCAGCTCGTCGAACTGCCCCACGCCGGGCACCACGCCATGGACGAGGCGCCCCTCGACCTGATCCGCACCGTCGAGGACTTCCTGCGGGCGGACCATGTCTGAGAATGCCCACCGTGTCTGAGAACGCACGCCATGGCTGACACCCCCGACGTCTTCGACCCCCGCCTGTACGCGGCCGGGCCCCCGCACGCCGCCTACCGCGAGCTGCGCGACCACCACCCGGTCGCGTGGCAGACGGAGCCCGAGGTGCTCGGCTGGCCGGCCGGCCCAGGCTTCTGGGCGGTCACCCGCCACGCGGACGTCGTACGGGTCCTCAAGGACGCGGGCACCTTCTCCTCCGCCCTCGGCGCGACCCAGATCCGCGACCCCGACCCGGCGGACCTGCCGTTCATCCGCCGCATGATGCTCAACCAAGATCCTCCGGGGCACGGCAGGCTGCGCCGCCTGGTCAGCCGCGCCTTCACGCCGGGCCGGATCGACCGCTTCGCGGCGCTGGCGCGCGAGCGGGCCCGGGCCCTGCTCGCCGGGGCCCGCGACGGCGCCGAGGACGGCGTGTTCGACCTGGTCGCAGACGTCACCGACGACTACGCGCTGCTCAACCTCACCGACCTCCTCGGGGTGCCGCCGGGCGATCGGGGGCTCCTCCTGGAGTGGACCGAGCGCGTGATCGCCTACCAGGACCCGGACGAGCCGCCGGTGCTCGGTCCCGACGGGCGGCCGGTCAACCCGCGCTCGCCCGCGATGCTGGCGGAGATGTTCGCGTACGCCCAGGAGCTCGCCGCGTACAAACGCGAGCGCCCCGCCGACGACATCATGACCTCGCTCGCGCACTCGGAACTCGCCGACGCCGAGCTGGAGATGTTCTTCTTCCTGCTCACGGTGGCGGGCAATGACACTGTACGCAGCGCGGCACCGGGCGGACTCCTCGCCCTCGCTGAACACCCGGACGAGCGAGGGAAGTTGATGGGTGGTCAGGTGGCCCTGGGGGTGGCCGTCGAGGAGCTCCTGCGGTGGCATCCGCCGGTGCTGAGCTTCCGGCGCACCGCCGACCGCGCGACCGTCCTCGCCGGGCAGAACATCGCCGCCGGGGACAAGGTCGTCGTCTTCCACGCCTCCGCCAACCACGACGAGCGCGTCTTCGCCGACCCGCACCGCCTGGACCTCGCCCGCGGCCCGAACCCGCACGTCTCGTTCGGCGACGGCCCGCACGTCTGCCTCGGCGCGCACTTCGCCCGGCTGCAACTGAGAGTGCTGCACGAGGAGGCGCTGCGCGTCCTGCCCCGCACCGAACTCGCGGGCCCGCCGCGCCGGCTCGTCTCCAACTTCATCAACGGCATCAAGTCCCTGCCTTTGAAGGCTAGTTGGCTTCAGATGGGTTAACTCCCCGCCCGGTGCGAGGTGCGGACCGCCGGGGCCGGTTCCTGGGCCGCCCGCGTCACATCGGCGACGAGCTCCACCACGTCGGGCCCGTACGCATGCGAGTTGACCACCTTCAGGAGCAGGCAGAACGAGTTGTTGCCGTGCTTACGGGCGAGCTTCTCGGAATTCCGGGCGAGATAGCGGGTGGCGGCCTGGTTGGTGATCGCGGACTGGCCGCAGAAGAGGAACACCGGACGGGAGTCCTGGGCTGGTGTGACCCGGGCCAGGATCACGTACTCGCAGACCCCGTTCTCCAGCCGGTAGCGCTCCGAGCCGATCTGGAAGGCGCCCCGGTCGGGGCTCGGCTCGGAGTCCACGTTCATCTTCACGCCGGGCAGCAGGGAGGCGAGGTGGGCTGCCATCCGCCGGTTCGAATAGGGCCCGCCGAGGCAGAACTCGGTGCGCTCGCCGAAGCCCTGCTGCGCGAGATCGTGCTGAATGATCTGGGCGTGCGCCCCGCAGTCCTTGATGAGCGAGGACAGTTCGAGGAGCGCGAACACGTCGAAACGGTGCACCGCGACCTCGTGCCCCGCGGCGCGGTTGACGACCAGCAGGCACTCCGAATGGTCGGGCAGCCCGAAGAAGGCCTGCTTGCGGCGGAGTTTCCGCTTCCAGAGGTAGGTCCGGGTGACCCATCCCAGGGCGGCGCTTATGCCCGCGGCCAGCACGCCGAGCACGATGTTGCGTATGTCGTCATTCATGGGCGGGCATGCTAGCGGCAGTTCGTGCCCCTGTTCGACTTGCTCATGACGCGGCCCCCGGGACGGCGTTACGCTGCGCGGACGTTCGCCAACGGGAGGTATGCATGCGTCGTTCCGCTGCCCGTACCCTGTCCCTCCTCGCCGCGGCGGCCGCGGTGGCGGCCTCGGTCGCAGCGGCCCCGCCCACGACGGCCGCGCCGCCCGGTCGGACCCCCGCCAAGGTGCCGGAGGCGGTCGGCTACGGGGGAGCGGTCTCCAGCGTGGACGCGGACGCGTCCGCCGCCGGCCTCGAAGTCCTCAGGAACGGCGGCAACGCCGTGGACGCGGCCGTCGCCACCGCCGCGGCCCTCGGCGTCACCGAGCCGTACTCCTCCGGCATCGGCGGAGGCGGCTACTTCGTCTACTACGACGCCGCCTCCCGCTCCGTGCACACCCTCGACGGCCGCGAGACCGCGCCCGCGTCCGCCACGTCCTCGCTCTTCGTGGAGAACGGCAAGCCGCTGCCCTTCGCGGACGCCGTGACCAGCGGGCTCGGCGTCGGCACCCCGGGCACCCCGGCCACTTGGGACCGGGCCCTGGACGCCTGGGGAAGCAAGTCGCTGCGTACGCTCCTGAAGCCCGCGGAACGGATCGCGCGCGACGGGTTCACCGTCGACGACACCTTCCGCTCGCAGACCAAGGACAACCAGGCCCGGTTCGCCGACTTCCCCGACACCGCCAAGCTGTTCCTGCCGGGCGGACAGCTCCCGGTGGTCGGCTCCACCTTCAAGAACCCCGATCTGGCGCGCACCTACGAGGAGTTGGGCCGCAAGGGCGTCGACGCGGTCTACGGGGGCGACCTCGGCGACGACATCGTCAAGACCGTCCGCAAGCCGCCCGTCGACCCCAAGTCGACCCGCAAGGTGCGCAGCGGCGACCTGACCGAGAAGGACCTGCGCGCGTACGAGGCGAAGTTCCAGGCCCCCACCAAGGTCGACTACCACGGGCTCGACGTGTACGGCATGGCCCCCTCCACCTCCGGCGGCACGACGGTCGGCGAGGCCCTCAACATCCTGGAGAACACCGACCTGTCCAAGGCGTCGGACGTGCAATTCCTGCACCACTACATCGAGGCGAGCCGGATCGCGTTCGCCGACCGGGGCCGCTGGGTGGGCGACCCGGACTTCGAGGACGTGCCGGTCAAGGGCCTGCTCTCGCAGCGCTTCGCCGACTCGCGGGCCTGCCTGATCAAGGACGACGCGGTCCTGACCAGCCCCCTCGCCCCCGGCGACCCGCGCCACCCGCAGGCGTGCAAGACGTCGGGCCCGGCGGCCGAGACCACGTACGAGGGGGACAACACCACGCATCTGACGGTCGCCGACAAGTGGGGCAACGTCGTCGCGTACACGCTCACCATCGAGCAGACGGGCGGCAGCGCGATCACCGTGCCGGGCCGGGGCTTCCTGCTCAACAACGAGCTGACCGACTTCTCCTTCGCCCCGGCGAACCCGGCCGTCCACGACCCGAACCTGCCAGGCCCGGGCAAGCGGCCGCGCTCCTCCATCTCGCCGACGATCGTGCTCGACCGGCACGACAAGCCGGTGCTCGCGCTCGGCTCGCCGGGCGGCGCGACCATCATCACCACCGTCCTGCAGACGCTGATCAACCATCTGGACCGGGAGATGCCGCTGGTCGACGCGATCGCGGCACCGCGTGCCAGCCAGCGCAACGCGGCGAAGACCGAGCTCGAACCCACCCTCTACAACAGTCCCTTGAGGGCCCAGTTGGAGGCGCTCGGCCACTCGTTCTCGCTGAACCCCGAGATCGGGGCGGCGACCGGAGTGCAGCGCCTGCCGGACGGGCGCTGGCTCGCCGCGGCCGAGAAGGTTCGGCGCGGCGGTGGTTCGGCGCTGGTGGTCCATCCGAGTGGAAAGCAGTAGCCCCGGCTGACGTTGCCGGTGAGGCCCATGGGCCCGACCTGAACGGCCGGGAACCATGGGCCTCTTGTTGTGAGCGAGGTTGACGCGGTCACGGCCAGGCGCCAATTGCTCGCACAACGGGTAAGGAAACTTTCCTAACAGGAAGGTCGGTCCCCACGTGCGTACCAGACAACTCGCCCTCGCCGCAGCATCCGGCGCCGTCCTGTTCGCCACGGTGGTGCTCCCCGCCACCGCGCGGGGTGCCCACACCTCCAACGCGCCCACCAGGGCGGACCCCGGCTCGGTCGGCGCGGACGAGCTCCTCGCCAAGGTGAGGACCTGCTCCCAGATCTCCAACGGCAAGTACAGGACGGACGGCGGGAGCCCGGCGACCGTCCCGGTCTGCGGCAAGAACGGCGCCGTGTTCTGGAAGGCCGATCTGGGCATCGACTGCGACGGCCAGATCACCGAGGCCTGCAACGAGAACACGGACCCCTGGTTCCAGCCCGACACCAGCTTCCACCAGTCGAACGGCAAGCCGCTCAACGCGGAGAAGCTGCCGTACGTGGTGGTGCCGAGCCCCGGCTCGATCTGGAACTATGCCTCGGCCGGCATCAAGGGCGGCGGTGTCGTCGCCGTCATCTACGGCAACAAGGTCGAGTACGCCGTCGTCGGCGACACGGGCCCGAGCAACGTGATCGGCGAGGCGTCGTACGCCACCGCCAAGGCGCTCGGCATGAACCCCGATCCGAAGACGGGCGGGGCGCAGTCCGGCGTCACGTACATCCTGTTCAAGAACTCCCGGTCGAAGCCGATCGAGAGCCACGGCGCGGCAGCGGCCCTGGGCGACGAATTGGCCCAGCAGTTCGTGGCCAACAACTGAGCGAACCCATTGCGGTCAGGTGCGGTGGCGTGCCCCTTCACAGGCGCGGGCCTGTGACATGGAGCCAGGCTTTCAAGGGGCGCGGGCAACTGCGCGACCAGCCACGGCGGACCCGCCCCCGACCAACAGCACGCGGGAGCGGGAAGCGTGCCCCGCTAGGGCAGGGTGAGCACGCGAGGTCCCGCGTCGGTGACGGCGACGGTGTGCTCGGCATGGGCGGCCCGCGCCCCGCTCACAGTGCGCAGCGTCCACCCGTCGGCCGCCGGATAGTACGCATCGCTCCCGTCGGCGATCAGCATCGGCTCGATCGCCAGCACCATCCCGTGCCGCAGCACCATGCCCCGCCCGGCCCGCCCCTCGTTGGGCACGGCCGGGTCCTCGTGCATGTGGCGGCCGATGCCGTGGCCCCCGAACCCGTCCGGGATGCCGTAGCCCGCGCCGCGGCAGACCCGCCCGATCGCGTGGGCGATGTCGCCGATGCGGTTGCCGACGACCGCCGCCGCGATCCCGGCGTCCAGCGCCCGGAACGCCGTCTCGACGAGGCGTACGTCCTCGGGCCGGGCCCGGCCGACGGTGAAGCTGATCGCCGAGTCCCCGGCCCAGCCGTCGAGCACCGCCCCGAAGTCGACGCTGACCAGGTCGCCGTCGCGCAGCCGGTAGCCGTCCGGGATGCCGTGCACGATCGCGTCGTTGACGGAGACGCACGCGGTGGCCGGGAAGGGGACGGGCGCGAACTCGGGGTGATAGTCGAGGAACGGCGACGTCGCGCCCGCCTTGAACAGGATCTCCCGCGCGGCGGCGTCGAGTTCGGCGAGGCTCACGCCGACGCCGGCCGCCTCCCGCGCCGCCGCCAGGGCGTGGGCCACCACACGACCCGCCTCGCGCATCGCATCCATCTGGGTATCGCTCTTGATCTCCACCATTCCAATTACTATACCGGTATTTGAATGGGGTGAGCGCTCGGGTCCCCTTCGGGTCGGCTCAAATGGCTTCCAGGATCGTCGCGTTGGCGAGGCCGCCCGCCTCGCACATGGTCTGCAGCGCGTAGCGCGCCCCGCGCTCCCGCATCGCGTGCACCAGCGTGGTCATCAGGCGGGTGCCGCTCGCGCCGAGCGGGTGGCCGAGCGCGATCGCGCCGCCGTGCACGTTCACCTTCGCCGGGTCGGCGCCGGTCTCCTGCTGCCAGGCCAGGACCACGCTGGCGAACGCCTCGTTGACCTCGAAGAGGTCGATGTCGCCGAGGTCGAGCCCAGCCTTGCGCAGCACCTTCTCCGTCGCCGGGATGACCCCGGTCAGCATCAGGACCGGGTCGGAGCCGGTCACCGCGAAGCTGTGCAGCCGGGCGATCGGGCGCAGTCCGAGCCGGGCGGCCGTCTCGCTGGAGGTGATCAGGACCGCCGACGCGCCGTCGTTGGTCGGGCTGCTGTTGCCCGCCGTCACCGACCAGTCGATCTCCGGGAACCGCTCTGCGAAGGCCGGGTCCATGAACGACGGCTTGAGCCCGGCGAGGATCTCGGGGGTGGTGGCCGGGCGTACGGACTCGTCCCGCGCGAGGCCGGCGATCGGCGCGGTCTCCGCCTCGAACAGGCCGCTCTCCCAGGCGTGCGCGGCCTTCTGGTGCGAGGCCGTGGCGAACTCGTCCATCTGCCACCGCCCGATCGACCACTTGGCGGCGATGAGCTCGGCGCTGATCCCCTGGGGGACGAGCCCCTCGGGGAAGCGCGCGGCGACCCCCGGCCCGAACGGGTCTTTCCCCGCAGGCACGTTGGACCACATCGGCACCCGGCTCATCGACTCCACCCCGCAGGCCACGACCAGGTCGTACGCCCCGGAGATCACGCCCTGCGCGGCGAAGTGCACGGCCTGCTGCGAGGACCCGCACTGCCGGTCGACCGTCGTCGCGGGCACCGAGTCGGGGAACCCGGCCGACAGCCAGGCGTACCGGGTGGTGTTCATGGCCTGCTCGCCGACCTGGTCCACGGTGCCGCCGATGACGTCGTCGACGAGGGCGGGGTCGATGCCGCCGCGCTCCACCAGGGTGCGCAGGGTGTGAGCGAGCAACTCGACCGGATGGGTCCCCGACAGGGCCCCGCCCGGCTTCCCCTTGCCGATCGGTGTGCGTACGGCTTCCACGATCACGGCGTCACGCATGATGCGCTCCCTCGGCTCTACTCGTGAGTAGGTTGGAAAACTGGACTCACTGTAACTCCATGAGTAGGAAAATCCAACGGACTCCTTTCGGCTCGATTACCGTGGCCCCATGAACGTGTCCGAGCAGCCGCACCACAAGCCCGCCCCGAGCGCCGCCCGCACCGCGCGGGGCAAGAACCCCCGGCCGTGCTCGATCGCCGACGCGCTCTCGGTGGTCGGCGAGAAGTACTCACTGCTCGTGCTGCGCGAGGTCTTCTTCGGCGTCCACCGCTTCGACGCCATCGCCAAGAACACCGGCGCCCCCCGCGACATCCTCACCACCCGGCTGCGCACCCTCGTCGACGCCGGCGTCCTGGAGCGCACCCTCTACAGCGAGCGCCCGGCCCGCTACGAGTACCGCGCGACCCCGGCGGGCCAGGAACTGCGCCCGGTCCTGCTGATGCTCATGAACTGGGGCGACCGCCACCTCGCCGAGGTGCCCCCGACCGTCTGGCGGCACAAGTGCGGGGCGGATCTCGACCCCGCGGTGACGTGCCGCGACTGCGGCGAGGAGGTCCGCCGGGCGGACCTGACCGTACGGTTCGAGGTACCGGGGTGGTCGGAACTGGGGGCCGAATGAGATCGGGCGCCGGCTGAGCCGCAACCCTGACAGGGGCGCGGGGCTGTCACGTGTGCGGCTCCGGCGCGTGGGCACGACCAGCCACGGACGGGCTCGCGGACGACTCTCCGCGCCGGCTCGCAACCGCCTAGAATCACCGCATGGTCCGCACCCCCCTGACCCCCGCAGAGCGTGAACGCGGCGAGCGGCTCGGCCGGTTGCTCCGCTCGGCGCGGGGCGACCGCAGCATGACGGAGATCGCGGCCGCGGCGGGCCTCTCCGCCGAGACCCTGCGCAAGATCGAGACGGGTCGCGCGCCGACCCCGGCGTTCTTCACGGTGGCGGCCCTTGCCTCGGTCCTCGGCCTGTCCATGGACGAGATCGTGACCGACTGCGAGATGCCGCCCGCGGTCGCCGCGTGACAGCGCCCAAGCCGCGCACGCCGAGGCAGGCGGCCCGCACTGCCGTACGGGACCCCCTCGGCGCGGTGCTGCTCCTGCGATACGAGAACGAAGAGGTCGGCCCCCACTGGGCGATGCCCGGCGGCGGCCTGGACCCGGGGGAGCCCCCGCGCGAAGGCGCCCGCCGCGAGCTGCGCGAGGAGACCGGCTGGCACGACCTGGAACCGGGCCCGCTCCTGTGCACCTGGACCCATGACTTCACCCGTGCCGGGATTCCCGTCCGCCAGCACGAGCACATCTACCTGGTCGACGCCCCCGGACCCCGCCGCGAGCTCGGCCCCGAAACCGAGGCCGACCACCTCGCGGACGGCATTCTCGGCTGGCGCTGGTGGACCTCCGAGGAACTGCGCGACACGGACGAGCAGATCTGGCCGCCCCAGTTGCACGACCTCCTCGACCGCTGGTCTCCCGGCGATCGCCCCGCCGACCTGGGATACGTACCGGTCCGCGGCAGGCCGGACACCGTCGGCTGAACCCGCGCCGAGGGGGCGCCTGGAGGACGTAGCCGGAGAATAGCCCCGGGCTGCCTGTTCGGCGCAACAGATCCTGCGTGGGTGGGTGCCCGGGGCGACCGTTGGAGCGTGGCCAATCCGTCTCAGTCCCCTCCGCGCCGCCGCCGTCCAGTGCTGGTGGCCGCTTTCTGCGTGCTGGCGCTGCTCGCCGCCTGCGCGCCCGGCTCCGCCGCCTCCGCTGCGGGGCACGCGAACCTCGCGGCGCTGGTCTTCCGCCACCCCGGCGTCGTCGTTGGCAGGAGCCAGCTCGACACGATGCGGGCGAAGGTGCGGGCCGGCGAGGAGCCGTGGAGCTCGGCGTACGAGCAGATGCGGACCAGCCGTTACGGCTCGCTCGCCTACACCCCGCACCCCGCCGAGGTCGTCCCGTGCCCGCCGAACGCGGGCCCGCCCGCCTGTCTTGCCGAACGCGAGGACGCCATCGCCGCGTACACCCAGGCGCTGCTGTGGAGCGCCAACGGCAACGAGGCGCATGCCAGGAAGGCCGTCGAGATCATGGATGGCTGGTCGCAGGTGATCAAGCGGCACACCGAGGGCAACGCCGATCTCCAGACCGCCTGGGCGGGCTCGACCTGGGCACGCGCCGCCGACATCGTGCACGCGGGTTACCCGCCGTGGAAGGGTCCGGCCGTGCAGCGCTTCAAGGGGATGCTGCGCAAGGCCTATCTGCCCGCCGTCACCGCCAAAGTCCCCGATTACAACGGGAATTGGGAACTCGCGATGACCGACGCGGCCATCGGTATCGGCGTGTTCGTCGAGGACCACAAGATCTTCGAGGAGGCGCTGGACCGCTACCGGGCGCGCGTTCCCGCCTACTTCTACCTCGCCTCGGACGGCAAGCTGCCCAAGCCGCCGCCCGGCGGCTCGATGAACACCCCGGACAAGCTCGCGGCGTATTGGTTCGGCCAGCGCACGTACGTGGACGGGCTCGGCCAGGAGACCTGCCGCAACTTCATGCACATCGGGTACTCCCTCGCCGCCTCCGGCCACATCGCCGAGACGGCCTGGCAGCAGGGTGTCGACCTGTACGGGCCGACGGCCCGGCGGCTGAAGGAGGCCCTGGAGTTCCACGCCCGTTACCAGTTGGGCGCCGAGGCCCCGCCCTGGCTGTGCGGTGGCAACGTCGAGCGGACCATGGGGCCGGACGTCGAAGTGCTGCTCAACCACCTCCAGAACCGGCTGCATATGACACTCCCCGATACGCGGGAGCTCGCGGAGCAGCAGCGCCCCGGTGGCACCGACGGGCTCTTCGTCGCCTGGGAGACGCTGACCCACGCGCAGAATCCGGGAGCGGCCTTGTAGGGCGGGCCGGTTTCCGGACGAATTCAACAGAGCGTTGAAGATGGGGGATTGAGTCCGGCCGCGAGCTGGGCATGGTCCGTAGCAATGGACACGACCCGCCGCATCCGGCCCGACGACCGCCCGCTGCGGCCCACCGTCGCCGCCTTCTTCGACGTGGAGGGCACCCTGCTCGCCGCGCCGGACCTGGCTGGTGTCGCCGGGCCGCTCGGCCGACTGTGGCACCCGCCGGTCCTCGCGGCGCTGCACGGCCACGCCGCCCTCGGCCACCTCGTCGTGCTCGTCTCGCCCGCGAGCGCCGCCGAGCTCGAACCGATAGTCCGCCACCTCGCCCCCGACGCCGTCCTCTGCTCCCGCCCGCGGGCCCCCATGATCGGCCAGGGCAAGGGATACGCGGCCCGCGCCCTGCTGCGCGAGCGGGGCATCCTGGCCGCCCGCTGCTACGCGTACGCGGACGAGGCCGCGGACCTGCCGCTGCTCGCCGAGGTCGGCCACCCCGTGGTCGTCGGCGACGACCCGGTCCTGCTGCGCCACGCCCGGCGCGGCACCTGGGACCGCCTGCCGGCAGCCGAGGTCCGCCGAAGGTGACGCCGCGTCAGGTGCGCGGGATCCGTCCACCGGGGGTTGACCTGTGGCGCCGCAATTAGCCTCGCCGTAACGGCGATGGTCTTGCCACGGTGCGTGACGCGCCTTACGGTCTCATCCACACACGGATCTACGCGTGTGGATTTGGCTGGCTGACGACCCGTCGAAGGAGCAGCTCATGGCCAATGTCGTGCGCGCCGCACTGGTTCAGGCGACCTGGACCGGCGACACCGATTCCATGATCGCCAAGCATGAGGAACACGCCCGCGAAGCGGCCCGCCAGGGTGCGAAGATCATCGGCTTCCAGGAGGTGTTCAACGCCCCCTACTTCTGCCAGGTGCAGGAGGCCGAGCACTACCGCTGGGCCGAACCCGTCCCGGACGGCCCCACCGTCACCCGGATGAAGGCACTCGCCCGCGAGACCGGGATGGTCATCGTCGTCCCGGTCTTCGAGATCGAGGGCTTCTACTACAACACCGCCGCCGTCATCGACGCCGACGGCAGCTACCTCGGCAAGTACCGCAAGCACCACATCCCCCAGGTCAAGGGCTTCTGGGAGAAGTACTACTTCAAACCGGGAAACCTCGGCTGGCCGGTCTTCGACACGGCCGTCGGCAAGGTCGGCGTCTACATCTGCTACGACCGCCACTTCCCCGAGGGCTGGCGCCAACTCGGCCTGAACGGAGCCCAGTTGGTCTACAACCCCTCAGCCACCTCGCGCGGCCTCTCCGCCTACCTGTGGCAGCTGGAGCAGCCCGCGTCCGCCGTCGCCAACGAGTACTTCATCGCCGCCATCAACCGGGTCGGCCGCGAGGAGTACGGCGACAACGACTTCTACGGGACGAGCTACTTCGTCGACCCGCGCGGCCAGTTCGTCGGCGAGGTCGCCAGCGACAAGGAGGAGGAACTCCTCGTGCGCGACCTCGACTTCGGCCTCATCGAGGAAGTCCGCCAGCAGTGGGCGTTCTACCGAGACCGCCGCCCCGACGCCTACGAAGGCCTGGTGAAGCCGTGACCCGTCGCCTCCACGACCGCCACCGGGCCGTCCTGCCCAACTGGCTCGCGCTCTACTACAAGCAGCCCATCGAGATCACCCACGGCGAGGGCCGGCACGTCTGGGACGCCGACGGAAACAAGTACCTCGACTTCTTCGGCGGCATCCTCACCACGATGACCGCGCACGCGCTGCCCGAGGTCACCAAGGCCGTCGCCGAACAGGCCGGCCGGATCATCCACTCCTCGACCCTCTACCTCAACCGGCAGATGGTCGAACTCGCCGAGCGCATCGCCCAGTTGTCCGGCATCCCCGACGCCCGGGTCTTCTTCACCACCTCCGGCACCGAGGCCAACGACACCGCGCTGCTGCTCGCGACCGCGTACCGCAATTCCAACCAGATCCTCGCGATGCGCAACAGCTACCACGGCCGCTCCTTCAGCGCCGTGGGCATCACCGGCAACCACGCCTGGTCCCCGACCAGCCTCTCGCCGCTCCAGACGCTGTACGTGCACGGCGGCGTCCGCGCCCGCGGCCCGTACGCGCACCTCAGCGACAGCCAGTTCATCGAGGCCTGCGTCGCCGACCTCGAAGACCTGCTCGGCCACACCCGCAACGTGGCCGCGCTGATCGCCGAACCCATCCAGGGAGTCGGCGGCTTCACCTCACCGCCCGACGGCCTGTACGCCGCGTTCCGCGAGGTCCTCGACCGGCACGGCATCCTGTGGATCACCGACGAGGTGCAGACCGGCTGGGGCCGCACCGGCGACCACTTCTGGGGCTGGCAGGCGCACGACCGCAGCGGCCCGCCCGACCTCCTCACCTTCGCCAAGGGCATCGGCAACGGCATGTCCATCGGCGGCGTCGTCGCCCGCGCCGAGGTCATGAACTGCCTTGATTCCAACTCCATTTCGACCTTCGGCGGCTCCCCGGTCACCATGGCCGCCGGCCTCGCCAACCTCACGTACCTCCTCGAACACGACCTCCAGGGCAACGCCCGCCGCGTCGGCGGACTGCTCATCGAGCGGCTGCGCGCGATCGGCGCCCAGCTCCCGGTCGTCCGCGAAGTGCGCGGCCGGGGCCTGATGGCCGGCATCGAACTGGTCAAGCCCGGCACCGACGAGGCCAACCCCGAAGCCGCGGCCGCGGTCCTCGAAGCCGCCCGCGAAGGCGGCCTCCTCATCGGCAAGGGCGGCGGCCACGACACCAGCGTGCTGCGCGTCGCACCGCCCCTCACGCTCACCGTCGCGGAGGCCGAGGAGGGCGCGTCGATCCTCGAACGCGCCCTGCGCACCGTGTAGTTGACGTACCTCAAGCACTTGTACGTGTACTTGTACGTGTACGAAAGGGAGCTCCACCCATGAGTACCCGCACCCTCATCCGAGGCGGCCTGGTCATCACCGCCGCCGAGGAGACGCACGCCGATCTGCTGATCGAGGACGGCCGCATCGCGGCCATGGCGGCGCACGGCTCGACCGTGGCCCAGGGCTGGACCGCGGACCGCACTCTCGACGCCACCGACAAGTACGTGATCCCGGGCGGCGTCGACGCCCACACCCACATGGAACTGCCCTTCGGCGGCACCTTCGCCTCCGACACCTTCGAGACCGGCACCCGCGCCGCCGCCTGGGGCGGCACCACCACCATCGTCGACTTCGCCGTGCAGTCGCAGGGCCAGGCCCTGCGGGCCGGTCTCGACGCCTGGTACGCCAAGGCGGACGGCCGGTGCGCCATCGACTACGGCTTCCACATGATCCTCTCCGACGTCAACGAGTCGTCCCTGAAGGAGATGGACCTCCTTGTCGAGGAGGGCATCACGTCCTTCAAGCTCTTCATGGCGTACCCGGGCGTCTTCTACAGCGACGACGGGCAGATCCTGCGCGCGATGCAGCGCTCGGCCGCCAACGGCGGGCTGATCATGATGCACGCCGAGAACGGCATCGCCATCGACGTCCTGGTCGAGCAGGCCCTCGCGCGCGGCGAGACCGACCCCCGCCACCACGGCGAGGTGCGCAAGGCCCTCCTTGAGGCCGAGGCCACCCACCGGGCGATCCAGCTCGCCCGGGTCGCGGGCGCCCCCCTCTACGTCGTGCACGTATCGGCCGAGGAGGCGCTCACCGAACTGGCCGGCGCCCGCGACAGGGGGCTCCCGGTCTTCGGCGAGACCTGCCCGCAGTACCTGTTCCTGTCCACCGACAACCTCGCCGAGCCGGACTTCGAGGGCGCCAAGTACGTGTGCTCAACTCCCTTGCGCCCCAAGGAACACCAGGCCGCCCTGTGGCGGGGCCTGCGCACCAACGACCTCCAGGTGGTGTCCACCGACCACTGCCCGTTCTGCTTCACGGGCCAGAAGGAACTGGGCCGCGGCGACTTCTCCAAGATCCCCAACGGCCTGCCCGGGGTGGAGAACCGCATGGACCTCCTCCACCAGGCCGTCCTCGACGGGCACATCTCGCGCCGCCGCTGGATCGAGATCGCCTGCGCGTCCCCGGCCCGGATGTTCGGCCTCTACCCGAAGAAGGGCACGATCGCCCCGGGCGCCGACGCCGACGTCGTCATCTACGATCCGCACGCCGAGCAGGTCATCTCCGCCGAGACCCACCACATGAACGTGGACTACTCGGCGTACGAGGGCAGGCGGGTCACCGGCCGCGTCGAGACGGTGCTCTCGCGGGGCGAACCCGTCATCCACGACCGGCAGTTCACCGGACGGGCCGGGCACGGCTGCTACGTACCGCGCGCCACCTGTCAGTACCTCGGCTAGGAGCACCATGGACTTCGGACTCGTCCTGCAGACCGATCCGCCCGCCTCGGCCGTCGTCGGCCTGATGCGCCGCGCGGAACGCAACGGATTCCGCTACGGCTGGACCTTCGACTCGGCGGTGCTCTGGCAGGAGCCCTTCGTGATCTACAGCCGCATCCTGGAACACACCACCAAACTGACCGTCGGCCCGATGGTCACCAACCCCGGCACCCGCACCTGGGAGGTCACCGCCTCCACCTTCGCCACCCTGAACGACATGTACGGCAACCGGACCGTCTGCGGCATCGGGCGCGGCGACTCCGCGATGCGGGTGGCGGGCCGCCAACCCAACACCCTGGCCCGGCTCGGCGAGGCGATGGGCGTCATCCGCGACCTCGCCGAGGGCCGCGAGGCCGAGGTCGACGGGCAGCGCCTGCGACTGCCCTGGGTGAAGGACGGAAAGCTGCCCGTCTGGATGGCGGCGTACGGCCCCAAGGCCCTCGCGCTCGCCGGGGAGAAGGCCGACGGCTTCATCCTCCAGCTCGCCGACCCCTTCCTCACCGAGTGGATGGTCAAGGCGGTCCGCAAGGCCGCCGCCGACGCGGGCCGCGACCCCGCCTCGATCACGATCTGCGTCGCAGCACCCGCCTACGTCGGCGACGACCTGGCCCACGCCCGCGAGCAGTGCCGCTGGTTCGGCGGCATGGTCGGCAATCACGTCGCCGACCTGGTGGCCCGCTACGGCGAGCACTCCGGTCTCGTCCCCGAGGCGCTCACCGAGTACATCAAGCAGCGCCAGGGCTACGACTACAGCCACCACGGCCGCACCGACAACCCGGACACCGCCTTCGTACCCGACGAGATCGTCGACCGCTTCTGCCTGCTCGGCCCGCCCCAGGCACACATCGAGAAGCTGAAGGCGCTGCGCGAACTCGGCGTAGACCAGTTCGCGCTGTACGCCATGCACGACGCCCGCGAGGCCGTCATCGACGCCTACGGAGAGCAGATCATCCCCGCCCTGTGCTGACGGCTCATCAACTCGCTTGTCAGCAAGGCTCGTTCGCCCCTCACAGCCCTCGCCGCTCTCCCCGAACGAATGGCCTGCACATGACCGAAACCACCGCCATACCCACCTCGGTCGGCCCGCAGGAGGGCCGGTTCGCCAACGAGGACCTGCGGCCGGTGCCGCCCGAGGGACGCACCTGGACGACGTACAACTTCGCCGCCCTGTGGGTCGGCATGGCCCACAACATCCCCTCCTGGACGCTTGCTTCCGGTCTGGTCGCGCTCGGCATGGACTGGAAGCAGGCGGTCTTCACCATCGCCCTGGCCAACCTGATCGTTCTGGTGCCGATGCTCCTGACCGGGCACGCTGGCCCCAAATACGGGATCCCGTTCCCGGTCCTGGCCCGCGCCTCCTTCGGGCTGCGCGGCGCCAACCTGCCGGCCATGATCCGGGCCGCCGTCGCCTGCTGCTGGTTCGGCATACAGACCTGGATCGGCGGCCAGGGCATCTTCGTACTGCTCGGCAAGATCTTCGGCGGCTGGGCGGACGTGGCGTCGATCGGCGGCCAGCCCTGGACGCTCTGGCTCTGCTTCGTCCTGTTCTGGGCGCTCGAACTCGCCATCATCTACCGGGGCATGGAGACTCTGCGCCGCTTCGAGAACTGGGCGGCGCCCTTCGTCATCGTCGGCGCGCTGGTCCTGCTGGCCTGGATCGCGCACAAGGCGGGCGGCTTCGGCCCGCTCCTCGACCAGCCCTCCAAACACGGCTGGGGCCCCGACTTCTGGCCCGTCTTCTTCCCGTCCCTCATGGGCATGATCGGCTTCTGGGCGACGCTGTCGCTGAACATCCCGGACTTCACCCGCTTCGGCAAGGGGCAGCGCGCCCAGGTCTGGGGCCAGACGCTGGGTCTGCCCACGACGATGACGGCCTTCGCGCTCCTGTCGGTCCTGGTCACCTCCGGCTCCCAGGCGGTGTACGGGGTGCCGATCTGGAGCCCGGTCGACCTGGTCGCCAAGACGGACAACGTCTTCGGCCTGCTCTTCGCGCTGCTGACGGTCCTGGTAGCGACGATCTCGGTAAACATCGCGGCGAATGTCGTATCCCCCGCGTACGACCTGGCGAATCTGGCCCCGAAACTCATCAACTTCCGCCGGGGAGCGCTCATTACGGGCATCGTCGGCGTCCTGATCCTCCCGTGGAAGCTGACCTCGACGCCCGAGCTGTACATCTTCACCTGGCTCGGCGTCGTGGGCGGGCTGCTCGGCACGGTCGCCGGGATCCTCATCGCCGACTACTGGGTGGTACGCCGCACGGTCCTTGACGTCGCCGACCTGTACCGGCCGGGCGGCCGCTACTGGTACACGGGCGGCTGGAACTTGCGGGCGGTGGCCGCGTTCCTGGTCGGCGGGGTGCTCGCGGTCGGCGGCTCGTACTCCACGCTCGACGAGAAGGGTGCCAAGGCGGGGCCGTTCCCCACGGACGGCCTGATCCCCTTCCTGAAACCGCTCGCGGACTACGGCTGGGCGGTGGGGCTGGGCTCGGCACTGATCCTGTACGTCGTGCTGTCGGCGGGGACGCGCCGTCAGTCCTCAGGGCCCGGCTTCCAGCCCGGCGCATAGCCGTCGACCGCCCGCTGCCAGGCCCCGGGGCCGCCCGGCAGGGGCCAGGCGCGGGTGAGGACGGCGGCGTCGTCCAGGGTGGTGAGATCGGCCGCGAGCCCGCGGGACGCATGAGAAATCCGAGTCGACGCAAGCGGCCCACCGCTCGCCTCCACCGCCCGCACGTGATGCTCGTACGCCTCAATGCGTTGGCGCATGGGCTGCTCGGCCCAGCCGTCGGGCGTCGCGCGGGCCAGGACGAGGAGTTCGGGGCGGCCGCCTTCCGCGAGCGCGGCCGTGAGGCGGTCGTGGCCGTCCAGTACGACGGGGGAGTTGAGGCCGCTGATCCACCACAGCAGCACCGGGGGCAGCACCCCCTCGCGGTACTGGCGCCGGTAGGCCTTCACGCGCGGGGCGTCCGGGGCGGACAGCCTCCGCAGCGGAAGCAGATCGCGGGCGTCCTCGACCGGGTCGCCGTAGCCGAACCAGGTCAGATGACCCCGGTCGGGATCGTGCGCGAGGAGCTTGGGCCAGTTGACGTCGGCGAACCAGTTGGGCAGCGAGCGAAGGAGGTTCCAACTCCCTTGGTGGAAAGGGCCGTTGGGGCTGGTGCGGAGCTCGGCGGTGAAGTGGTGCGCCCAGCGGGCCGACCACTCGGGCGATGCCGGGAAGGAGCGGGCGAGGGCGGACCGCAGCGGCGGAACCGGCGAGACGTAGCGGCCGGTCCTCGCGTAGTAGAGCCCGCGGTGGGTGGCCCGCTGGACCGCGAAGAGCACGGGGTCCGTGCCCTGGCGCAGGAGCAGCCGCCTGCCGGACGCGGTCTCCACGCGTAGCGCGGGAACGGCGGGCCCGTCGACGTACAGCGACTGCTCCGCCATGCCCCGCTCCCTCTCCCCGCCCGGGTTACGGCACGCGCGCCGTCCATTCCTCGCTGCTGAACTTGGTCGCCGCGAGCTCGCGCGCCCGGGCCATCTCCTCGTCGGTGACCTTGCCCTCGGACAGACCGTACCGGGAACGGAACGAAGCGATCATCCGCTCGATCACGGCCTCGCGCGGCAGCCCGGTCTGCCGCCGCAGCGGGTCGACGCGCTTCTTCGCGCTCTTCGTGCCCTTGTCGGACAGCTTCTCCTTGCCGATGCGCAGCACGTCCAGCATCTTGTCCGCGTCGATGTCGTACGCCATCGTCACGTGGTGCAGTACCGCGCCGTCGTCCGCGACCATCCTCTTCTGCGCCGCGCCCGCGATCTTGCCGGCCTCGGTCGCGATGTCGTTGAGCGGCTGGTACCAGGCCTTGACGCCCATGTCGCCGAGCGCGCCCAGGACCCAGTCGTCGAGATAGGCGTAACTGTCCGCGAAGGACAGCCCCTGCACGAGGGCGTCGGGCACGGACAGCGAGTACGTGATCGTGTTGCCGGGCTCGATGAACATGGCACCACCACCGCTGATCCGCCGCACGACCGTGATGCCGTGGCGTTCGGCGCCCTCCGGGTCGACCTCGTTGCGCAGCGACTGGAAGCTGCCGATGACCACGGCGGGCGCTCCCCACTCCCACACCCGCAGCGTCGGCGGGCGGCGCCCGGCAGCTACCTCGGCGGTGATGACCTCGTCGAGGGCCATGTGCAGCGCGGGCGACTGCGGGGCCTCGTGGATCAGCTGCCAGTCGTAGTCGTTCCAGTCGGTGGCGTGAGCCAGCGCACGGCGCACGGCGACGGCCACGCCCTCCGAGGTCAGGCCGTACATGGTGGTGCCGGGCGGCAGCGCCGCGTCGATCCGGGCCGCGAGCCCGGCGGCTTCGGTGTCGGCGGGGGCGCCTTCCAGGGCCGTGTTGATCGCCAGGATCGCCTCGTCGGGTTCGAGGAAGAAGTCGCCCGCGACCGTCACGTCCCGCAGGACTCCGTCGCGGGTGTCGAGGTCGACCACGACGAGCTTGCCGCCGGGGACCTTGTATTCGCCGTGCACCGATTTGCCTCCATCTGCTCCGAGCGGGCTCAACGGTAATCGGGCGGGCGGTATTCCGGGGCGGGGGGCTTGCTCAGGAGGTGGGCGTAGGGCTGGGATGTTCACGCCGAAGCCGTGTGGGGTTCGCCGGGGGTTCGGATGCGGCTCGCTGATTGTCAGTGCCGCGTGCTTTGCTGGACGCATGATCGACGAAGGATTCATGGCAGGTGGCCCGGCAGCAGTGGAAGAGGCGGTCCGCAAGGCGGCCGCCGCCGAGATCATGCCGCGGTTCCGGCAGCTCGCCGCGCACGAGATCGTCGAGAAGAACGGCCCGCACGACCTGGTGACGGTCGCCGACCGGCTCGCGGAGGAGCATCTCACCGCCTCCCTCACCGCGATACTTCCCGGCTCGGTGGTCGTCGGCGAGGAGGCCGTGCACGCGGACCCGGCGGCATACCAGGCGCTGCGCGGCGACGCGCCGGTGTGGATCGTCGACCCGGTGGACGGCACCCGTCAGTTCGTCCGCGGCGAAGCCGGGTTCTGCACGCTGGTCGCCCTCGCCCACCGGGGCGAGCTGCTCGCGTCCTGGACGTACGCGCCGGCGCTCGACGAGATGGCCGTGGCGATACGGGGCGGGGGCGCCACCCTCAACGGCGAGCCGCTGCACGCCGGTTCACCGGAACCCGGCGCGATCCTTGAGGTGGCCACGTCCCACCCGGACTACACGACGCCCGAGCAGAAGCGGTCCCTCCTCGGCCTGCGCACCGAGGGCGTCCAACTGCGGCCGTGCGGCTCGGCCGGTCTCGAATACCTGGCGATAGCCCGCGGGGAGCTCGACGCACTCGCCTTCACGTGGGAGTACGCGTGGGACCACGCGGCGGGCCTGCTCCTGATCGCCGAGGCGGGCGGCGCGCAGACCACGATCGCGGGTGAGCCCTTCCGGATCACCGGGGGCAACGTGCTCCCGTTCACGGCGGCGCGGGACGCGGCGACGGCGGAGCGGATGCGGGGGCTTCTGGCGGGGGAGTGAGGCGCCCGAGCCTCCGAGGGGGCTCGCCCCCTGCCCCCGACGCCTTTCGCCTGCGGACCGGGGGTGGCTGGTCGCGCCCGCGCGGCGGAGCCGCACGATGTCACAGCCCCGCGCCTCTCGCGGCATCGACCCTGTCAGGGTGCATACCCAGCCCGTCCGGCGTTTGAGGACGAGCGCCCTCTAGGCGCGAACGGGGTCTGGGGCGGAGCCCCAGGAAACCCGGCTTTCCTCTCTCGTCCCAACCCCCGGCGGGTTTCGGGAAGGGGCGGGGAGGGGGCAATCAGCGTCTGGGCCAGAGCCCCAGCGCACCCCACCCCCGGAGTCGTGCGGCGGAGCCCCGGGGGTGTCAGCGCAGCGCTGCTCGTACCTCGCTCACCAGGGTCGCAGCCAGCTCCACCGCCCCGGCGTCGAGGCCGCTCAGGGCCGCCGCCGCGCGCGGCGCGAAGTCCCGCGGGGCCGCTGGAAGGGCCGCCGCCGAGGCCAGCGCTCCCTTCTCGTTCAGGAGCCAGCGCCGATGATGGGCGTGCAGCGACTGCGCCAGGATGCCCAGTGCCCGCGACAGGCAGAGCGAGACATGCAGCACGTCCCCGGCGCCCACCGACTTGCGGGCGACCGCCACCGAGAACTCCGCCTCCCAGGCCGCCCCGACCAGCGCCGCCCGCAACGGCTCCGGGTAGTCCCGTACCGCCTCCTGGAGGGTCGTCAACTCGCCCCGGGGATCGGCC
This sequence comes from Streptomyces sp. NPDC001415, assembly GCF_053597395.1. Lineage (NCBI taxonomy): Bacteria > Bacillati > Actinomycetota > Actinomycetes > Kitasatosporales > Streptomycetaceae > Streptomyces > Streptomyces sp. NPDC001415. The sequence continues at coordinate 172,400 of NZ_JBSFIE010000006.1, read as the reverse complement.
AGTACGCGGCCGAGGGCGACCTCGCCGGGGTACGTCGGCGACCAGAAGCCGAGCGGGTGGCCGGGCTGTACGCCGACCTCGTACCGGCCCTCCAGGCAGTCCGCCCAGACGCGCTCGACCCGGTCGAGGTCACGCAGGATCCAGTCGACCGCGACGCCGTCGAGGGTCAGCCAGGCCCCGCCGTTCACCCAGGGCCCCCAGCCGCCGGGCCCTGCCACCTCCACCGCGGTGCCCGTGACCTCTTCGGCCAGCCGGGCCAGCGCGGAAACGTCCAGGTCACCCCGGTAGTAGAGCCCCAGGTCCCAGTCGGAGTCCGGCCGGTGCGTACCGCGGGCGCGGCTGCCGCCGAGGGCGACGGCCCGCACCCCGGGCACCTCGGTGAGCCGCTCGGCGACTGCGGAAATACGGTGGCTGAAGGCGGCGTCCGTGTGCGAGTTCACCGGCCGGACGCTACCCCGGGCAGGATTGTCGGTGCACCGGAATATCCTGGGGTCCTTGGCCGTGGCGTGAGGAGTCCGAGGTGCCGTCGATGCTCGATGCCGTCGTCGTGGGGGCGGGACCCAACGGGCTGACCGCTGCGGTCGAACTGGCCAGGAGGGGCTTGCGCGTTGAGGTCTTCGAGGCCAAGGACACCGTGGGCGGCGGCGCCAGGACCGAGGAACTCACCCTCCCCGGCTTCCGCCACGACCCGTGCTCCGCGGTCCACCCCCTGGGCATCGGCTCGCCCGCCTTCCGGAACATGCCGCTCGACCGGTACGGCCTGGAATGGCTGCACCCCGAGCTGCCGATGGCGCACCCCTTCGACGACGGCACGGCGGCCGTCCTGTCCCGCTCGGTCTCCGAGACCGCGGCGTCCTTCGGACCGCGCGACGCCGGCACGTACCGCCGGCTGATGGCCCCCTTCCTCGGCAAGTGGGACGTCCTGGCGCGGGACTTCATGTCGCTGCCGCTGACCGCGCTGCCGCGCGACCCGATCGGCCTCGCCCGGTTCGGGACGGTGGGCCTGCCGCCGTACAGCTGGCTGATGCGGCGCTTCCGGGACGACCGGGCGCGGGCCCTGATGGCCGGGCTCGTCGCCCATGTCATCGCCCCGCTCAACGGTCTGGCCACGGGCGGCGTCGGGATGCTCTTCGCGCTGGCCGCGCACGAGAACGGCTGGCCGCTGCCGCGCGGCGGCTCCCAGTCGATCTCGGACGCGCTCACCGCGTACCTGCGCGACCTGGGCGGCGCCGTCCACACCGGGTTCGAGGTCAAGCGGCTCGACGACCTGCCGCCGGCCCGCAGCTACCTCTTCGACACCTCGCCCACCGCGCTGGCCCGGATCGCGGGCCTGGGCCGTGCGTACGACGGCTACAAGTACGGGGCTGCCGTCTTCAAGATCGATTACGCCCTGGACGGGCCAGTGCCCTGGACGGCGAACGAGCCCCGGCTCGCCGGGACCGTCCAGATCGGCCCCTCCAGCCGTGAAATCGGCACCGCCCTGAGTCAGGCCTCCGGCGGCACGGCCCCCGACACCCCGTTCCTGATCACCGCCCAGCCCAGCCTCGTGGACCCGTCCCGCGCGCCCGAGGGCAAGCATGTGTTCTGGGCGTACGGCCATGTCCCCAACGGGTGGCAGGGCGACTTCACGGACGCCATAGAGCGGCAGATCGAGCGGTTCGCGCCCGGTTTCCGCGACCGGATCCTCGCGCGCGCGACCGCGGGCCCGCCCCAACTCGCCGAGCGCAACGCCAACTACGTGGGCGGCGACATCGCCTGCGGCGCGGCCCGCGGCATCCAGCTGCTGCTCCGCCCGAAGATCTCCCTGTTCCCGTACACGACCCGCCACCCATCGGTGTTCCTGTGCTCGTCGGCCGCGTGGCCGGGCCCGGGCGTGCACGGCATGTCGGGCCACAACGCCGCGAAGGCGGTATGGCGGAGCCTGCGGAAGGCGGATCAGCGATGACGCGGACCGGGGCCGGGCTCGTGCCGGTACGCGGCGGCATCCCCGGGCCGGCCGCGTGGCGAGCAACGCGAAGGGACGGTCGGCGATGACATCGACTCCGGCGGAGATCATCCTCGTACGCGGCGACATCACCGAGCAGAGCGTGGACGTCATCGTCAACGCCGCGAACTCCTCCCTGCTCGGAGGCGGCGGCGTTGACGGCGCCATCCACCGGCGCGGCGGCCCCGCGATTCTGGAGGACTGCCGCAAGCTACGGGCCTCGAAGTACGGCAAGGGTTTGGCGACGGGGCAGGCGGTCGCCACCACGGCCGGGCGGCTGCATGCCGGCCATGTGATCCACACCGTGGGCCCGGTGTGGTCGAAGAACGAGGACCGCAGCGCGCTGCTCGCCTCCTGCTACGAGGAGTCCCTCAAGCTCGCGAAAGAGCTGGGTGCCGAGACGATCGCCTTCCCCGCGATCTCGACGGGCATCTTCGGCTGGCCGATCGACAACGGGGCGGAGATCGCCATCGGCGTGGCTCGCGAGCACGGTGGCACTCCGCTGCGGGAGATCCGGTTCGTGCTGTTCGACGAGACGGCCTATGAGGCGTTTGCGCAGGTCCTGTACGGCTGAGACCGAGCCGTCGAACCCGCCTCCGGGCGGCCCTGAGCGCTGCCCGCTCCCCGGCGTGGTTCCACTCCGGGACCTGATCACGACCGCGCGTTATCGGCCACCTCGCCGGCAGGGTTCGGGGCGCCTGCCGTCGGCGCGGCTCGGGAAACCGGCTTGATCAAAGCACCGTATGTCGCGGTAATCCCGGTCGAGTTGGTCGCTGCTGTCCCGTCGCGGGACGCCGAGGTGGGCTTGCGGGAGCCGTGTCACGCGATGGCGGGATTACATCGACATGTCGGCAGCGGTTTCGACCAACATCATTACGCGCTGGTTCACTTGCCCGGCAGGAGCCCATCGTCACCCGATCAGATGATTTCGAGGGCTCCTTCTCGCCGCATGCGCCCCGACGGAAGGGACCAGGATGTCGACCGCCGCGTACCCGGAACAGCCCGAGCAGCCGACGGGCCGGGCACAGCTCAGTCTGGGGATCGCCGCCGCGCGGAACCTGGCGACCACCACCAAGAGCGTCCCGCAGATGCAGGGCGTCAGCTCCCGGTGGCTGCTGCGCATGCTGCCCTGGGTGGAGGTGAAGGGCGGCGCGTACCGGGTCAACCGACGTCTGGTGTACGAGGTCGGCGACGGCCGGGTCACCTTCGTCCAGGAGGGCGCCGCGGTCAGGGTCGTCCCCGCGGAGCTCGGTGAACTGCCGCTCCTTCGCGGGTTCGACGACGACGAGGTGCTGCGGGCGCTCGCCGATCGGTGCCGGCAGGAGCAGTACGGCCCCGGCCAGGTGATCGCCGAACACGGCAGGGCCGTCGACCACGTCTACCTGATCGTGCACGGCAAAGTGGAGAAGGCCGGCACCGGGCGGTACGGCGAGGAGACCCGGCGCGGTGTGCTGTCCGACGGCGGGTTCTTCGGCGGGCAGGCGGTGGCCGAGGAGCCGGGGGAGTGGGAGTTCACGGCACGCGCGTTGACGGCCTGCACGGTGCTGGCCCTGCCCCGGGCCGCGTACGAGGAAGTGGCCGCCCGGAACGAGCAGTTGAGGGACCACGTCCGCCGGCGCCAGGACGAGAAGGCGAGGCCGCAGAACAAGAAGGGCGAGGCAAACATAGCCCTCGCCTCCGGCCACACCGGCGAGCCGGTCCTTCCGGGAACCTTCGTCGACTACGAACTGGCGCCCCGCGAATACGAGTTGAGCGTGGCCCAGACGATCCTGCGGGTGCACAGCCGGGTCGCCGACCTCTACAACGATCCGATGGACCAGGTCGAGCAGCAACTGCGGCTGACGATCGAGGCGTTGCGCGAGCGCCAGGAGTCGGAACTGGTCAACAACCCCGAGTTCGGGCTGCTGCACAACGCCGACCACAGCCAGCGCATCTCCACCCACTCCGGCCCGCCCACCCCGGACGACATGGACGAATTGCTGAGCATGCGGCGCGGCACCAAGGCCTTCTTCGCGCATCCCCGCGCCATCTCCGCGTTCGCCCGCGAATGCAACAAGCGGGGCCTCTCGTTCGACAGCGCCGATGTGGGCGGCCACTCGGTTCCGTCCTGGCGGGGCGTGCCGATCCTGCCCTGCGGCAAGATCCCCGTCTCGGACGACGGAACCTCCGCCATCCTCGCGATGCGCCTGGGCGAGACCGAGGAAGGCGTGGTCGGCCTGCGGCAGACCGGGATCCCCGACGAGTACGAGCCGGGCCTCAACGTGCGGTTCATGGGCATCAACGACCAGGCCCTGATCTCCTATCTGGTCAGCACCTACTACTCGGCCGCGGTCCTCGTGCCCGACGCACTCGGCGTTCTCGAAAACGTCGAGGTCTTCCACAGCCCGTCCTGACGACACGTCAGCTGGTCTACCCACGTCAGCAGGTCCTGGCGCCCACGTCAGCCGTCGCTGACGAAGACATCAGCCCGTCCTGACGAAGTCGTCGACAGCGCGAACGGAGAACAGAACCGGTGTCACAGCTGTCCCGGATGACCTCACCCGCGGCCCGCCACCACACGGCACGACTCGTGGCCGCGCTCCTCACCCACAGCCGGGAAACCGTCCCCGCCGCTCCGAAGGCGCTGCCGGGGACTGCCCCGCGGCCGACGGGCGGGGCGATACCCACCGGGCCGACGGGCCTCGGCACCTCCGCCGCCCGCATCGCGGCGGGACGGCCGGCCGACCGCGACGCGCAAGAGCGCGGCACCGGCGTCCCGGAGCTGTACTGCCCACCCGCGATCCGGGACGCCCCGGCGCTCGGCCAGGAGGTGAACGACCGCCTGGTGAGCTGGGCCGAAGGCGTCGGGCTCTATGCCGGGCGGCTCGACCGCGTACGCGCTGCGGACTTCGGGCGCCTCATGATGCTGGCCCACCCCGACACGGACGACCCGGACCGGCTCCTCGCCGCGGCCCGGTGCGCACTGGCGGAGTGGGCCACGGACGACTATTACTGCGACGACGAGACCATGGGGTCCCGGCCCGAACTCCTCGGCTCGCAACTCGGTCTCGCCCACGCGGCCCTCGACCCCGCCCACCTTCCGGCCCGTTACGCCTCCGCGTGGGAAGCGGACATGGCTGAGGACCCCGTACGGGTCGCCCTGCGCTCGGCGCTCCAGGACCTGGCCGGGTATGCGGACTCCGCCCAACTGGCCCGGCTCCGTCACGAGGTCGCCGTCCTGTTCGTCGGCTACGGACAGGAAGGATCCTGGCGCTCCCGGGGCCACATGCCCACCGTCCGCGAATATCTGGCACACCGTCAGATCAACAGCTTCCTCCCCTGCATCGCCCTGGTCGACGTGGTGAGCGGCAGCCCGCTGGCGGCCGCCGAGTACGCCGACCCCCGGGTCCGCCGCGTCGTGACGATGGCCGGCACGGCCAGCACGCTCGTCAATGACCTGTACTCGATGACCAAGGAACACCAGTCATCGGGCGTCGAGTTCAACCTGCCCACCGTGATCGCCGAGGAAGAGCGGTGCTCGCCGAGCGAGGCGGTGGAGCGGAGCGTGGAGATCCACGACGAGCTGGTACGCGCCTACGAGAGCGAGGCCGCGGCCCTCGCCGTCACCGGATCGCCTCAGCTGCGCCACTTCCTCGCGGGGGTGTGGGCCTGGCTCGGCGGCAACCGCGAATGGCACAGCGGCAGCCTCCGCTACAACGACGCCTGAGCCGAGCCTCTCTCGGCCCATCAGCACCCCCTGCGGAATGCCCAAGGAACTCGCCCCCTCAGCACCTCCCGCGGTATGCCCGCACCCAAGCAACTCGCCTCATCAGCACCCCCAGCGGTATGCCCGCACCCCAGTAAGGAGCCCCCATGACCACCACCCCCGCCCCCGCCGGCGTGCTGCGCACCGCCTACCAGAAGGCCGTCGCCGAGTACTGGAACAACGAGAAGGACCCGGTCAACCTGCGCTTGGGCGATGTCGACGGCCTCTACCACCACCACTACGGGCTCGGTGACTACGACCCCTCCGTCCTGGAGGGCCCGCAGGAGACCCGCGACGCGCGCATCGTCGAGGAGCTGCACCGCCTGGAGTCGGCACAGGCCGATGTCCTCCTCGACCACCTCGGCCCCATAGCCCCGGGCCAGCGCCTCCTCGACGCCGGATGCGGCCGGGGCGGCACCAGCATCATGGCCAACGCACGCTTCGGCTGCGAGGTCGACGGCGTGTCCATCTCCCAGTCCCAGGTCGACTTCGCCAACGGGCAGGCCCGCAAGCGCGGCGTGGACGACAAGGTCCGCTACCACTTCGGCAACATGCTCGACACCGGCTTCCCGACCGGCGCCTTCCAGGGGATCTGGAACAACGAGTCCACCATGTACGTGGACCTCTTCGAGCTCTTCTCCGAGCACGCCCGCCAGCTGGCCTTCGGTGGCCGCTACGTCGTCATCACGGGCTGCTACAACGACGTCACCGGCGGCCGCTCCAAGGCGGTCAGCCGCATCGACGAGCACTACACCTGCAACATCCACCCCCGCAGCGCCTACTTCAAGGCGATGGCCGCCAACGGTCTCGTCCCGATCAACGTCGTCGACCTCACCGCCGACGCGATCCCGTACTGGGAGCTGCGTGCCCAGTCTTCCCTGGCCACCGGCGTCGAGGACCCGTTCCTGACGGCGTACCGCGAGGGCAGCTTCCACTACCTCCTCATCGCCGCCGACCGCGTCTGACCCGGCCGCGTCCCAAGCCCGGCGGGGGATACCGAGGACCCTGCCCCCGCCGGACCGGGCATTCCTCCGCCCCTGGCCCCGCGAGGTCAATGTCGGATTCTCGCCAGCCGGGGCGGGCGGTCGTGCCCGATGCTTGACGCATGCCCCCCGTCGCTCCCGCCCCGATGCACACCGACACCGAGCGCTGCGTACGCGCCGTCCAGTCCAAGGACGCGCGCTTCGACGGCTGGTTCTTCACGGCCGTCCTGACCACCCGCATCTACTGCCGGCCCAGTTGCCCGGTCGTGCCGCCGAAGGTCGAGAACATGACCTTCTACCCGAGCGCGGCCGCCTGCCAGCAGGCCGGATTCCGGGCCTGCAAGCGGTGCCGCCCCGACACCACGCCCGGCTCGCCCCAGTGGAACGCCCGCGCCGACACCGTCGCCCGCGCCATGCGCCTCATCAGGGACGGAGTCGTCGACCGCGAAGGCGTCCCGGGGCTCGCGGCCCGCCTCGGCTACAGCGCCCGCCAGATCGAGCGCCAACTGCTCGCCGAGCTGGGCGCGGGACCCCTCGCCCTGGCCCGCGCCCAGCGCGCCCAGACCGCGCGGCTGCTCATCGAGACGACCCCGCTGCCCATGGCCGAGGTCGCCTTCGCCGCCGGGTTCTCCTCGATCCGCACCTTCAACGACACCGTCCGCGAGGTGTTCGCCCTTGCCCCGACCGAGCTGCGGGCCCGCGCCGCACGCGGCATCGCCCGTCAGACGCCCGGCGCGATCACCCTGCGGCTCCCCTTCCGTGCCCCGCTCACCCCCGACAACCTCTTCGGCCACCTCGCCGCGACGGGCGTGCCCGGTATCGAGGAGTGGCGCGACGGCGCGTTCCGCCGCACGCTGTCCCTCCCGTACGGGCACGGCATCGCGGAGCTCACCCCGCAGCCCGAGCACATCGGATGCGTGCTGCACCTCACCGACCTGCGCGACCTCACCATCGCCATCAGCCGCTGCCGCTGGATGCTCGACCTGGACGCCGATCCCGTCGCCGTGGACGACCGGCTGCGCACCGATCCGCTGCTCGCGCCGCTGGTCGACAAGGCGCCGGGGCGCCGGGTGCCGCGTACGGTCGACGCCGCCGAGTTCGCGGTGCGGGCGGTGCTCGGGCAGCAGGTGTCGACGGCCGCGGCCCGCACCCACGCGGCCCGACTTGTCGTAGCGCACGGGCAGCGCATCGACGACCCGGCAGGCGGCCTGACCCACCTCTTTCCGACCCCGGCCCAGCTCGCGGAGATCGCCTCGGAGACGCTGGCCCTGCCGCGCAGCCGCCGCGTCACGCTCACCACGCTGGTGGCCGCCCTCGCCGACGGCACCCTCAAACTCGGCATCGACAGCGACTGGGACCTGGCCAGGGCCCAGCTCAGGGAACTGCCCGGCTTCGGCCCCTGGACCGTCGAGGCGATCGCGATGCGGGCCCTCGGCGACCCGGACGCCTTCCTGCCCACCGACCTCGGCATGCGCCGCGCCGCCCAGAACCTCGGCCTGCCCTCCACCCCCGCCGCCCTCACCGCGCGCGCCGCGGCTTGGCGACCCTGGCGGGCCTACGCCGTCCAGTACCTCTGGGCGACGGAAGACCACGCCATCAACCACCTTCCCGCATAAGGGAGTTCACTCGTGCACACCACCCACACGGTCGTCGACAGCCCCTACGGCCCACTCACCCTGGTCGCCACCGACGGCGTCCTCAGCCACCTGTACATGGAGGGCCAGCGCCACAGGCCACCGCAGGAAACCTTCGGCGAGCGCGACGACGACGGCCCCTTCCCGGAGGTCATCCGCCAACTCGCCGCATACTTCGCCGCCGAACTAACCGAATTCAAACTGGACTTGAACCTCCAGGGCACGCCGTTCCAGCAGCGCGTCTGGCACCAGCTCCAGCAGATCCCGTACGGCGAGACCCGCTCCTACGGTGAGCTCGCCGAAGCCCTCGGCAACCCGAACGCCTCCCGCGCGGTGGGCCTCGCCAACGGCAAGAATCCGGTCGGCATCATCGTCCCCTGCCACCGGGTCATCGGCGCGAACGGCAGCCTCACCGGCTACGGCGGAGGCCTCGACCGCAAGCAGCGGCTGCTGGCGTTCGAGCGGGGGGATGCGGAGGACGCGCTGTTCTAGGACGGTGCTGTCAACTCTCCGAGCCCGCCGAGGAGTTGGGGCAGCGCGGTGCCGATCGGTTCCCGTACGACCTCGTCGGCGAGTGCGTCGTACGGGGTCGGATCGGCGTTCACGATGATCAGCCGAGCGCCTCCGTCCGCCGCGATCCCCGCGAGCGAGGCGGCGGGCTGGACCTGGAGGGTCGTGCCGACCGCGATGAAGACCTGGCACGCCTTGGCGATCGCCATCGCCTGGGCGAGCACCTCGGGGTCGAGCCGCTCGCCGAACATGACCGTCGCCGACTTCAGGATGCCCCCGCAGACCGTGCACGGCGGATCCGCCTCGCCCGCCGCCACCCGCGCCAGCGCCTCGTCCATCGAGGACCGCGCGTGGCAGCGGGTGCAGGTCACCGCCCTTGCCGTGCCGTGGAGTTCGAGGATCTTGCGCTCCGGGAAGCCCGCGCGCTGCTGCAGCCCGTCGACGTTCTGTGTGAGTACCCGCACCGGCACGCCGGACTTCTCCAGCGCGGCGACCGCCCGGTGCGCGGCGTTCGGCTCGGCCTTGAGGGCTGGGCTGTCGCGGCGCATCAGCCAGGACCGGCGCCGGATCTCCGGATCGGCCATGTAGAAGTCGTATGTCACCAGCTTCTCGGCCTCGGGATCGCGCCGCCACAGCCCTTTCGGCCCGCGGTAGTCAGGGATCCCCGAATCGGTGGAAATGCCGGCCCCGGAAAGAATCGCGACGAGTGGCTTGCTCATGCGGGGGAGCGTAGGGGGCGCCAGGTACGAGGGCGAACGTATTTCGGCGCGCCCCCTGTCGGCTCCGCCCTCACCGCCCGCTCACCCCACCCGCCGCCCATTCTCCAGCTCCACCGTCCCCCGCCCCTCCAACAGGGCGTCAAGCGCGGCCAGTACGCGGTGGCCCAGGGCGCCCGGCAGGTGGGCGGGGAGTTCCTCGCGGGGGACCAGGCGCCAGGAGAGGAGTTCTTCCTCCTGGAGTTGGATCGACGTCAGGCGGTCGTCGTCGAGGACCCCGCCGTCATAGACGTACGCGACGATCGGCGGACGCGCCGTGCCGTGCACCCAGTCCACCGCGAGCAGGCGGCCCGGCTCCACGTCGAGGCCGATCTCTTCGAGGGTCTCGCGGCGGGCCGCCCCGCGCGGGGTCTCGTCGGTGTCGGACTCCACGGTCCCGCCGGGCAGCGTCCAGCCTTCGCGGTAGTTGGGCTCGACGAGCAGCACCCGGCCCTCGGCGTCCCGGAACAGCGCTGCGGCTCCGGCGAGCACGCGGGGGAGTCCGGCGATGTAGGCGGCGTAGCCGTTGTCGGGCGCTGTGGTGTTCTCGGTCGTCATGGTGAGAAGGGTAGGGGGCCTGGTCAGGGGCCGCTTCGCAGTGCTGGCTCCCACCCCTGCTAGGCCTGCGGCGGGCCCGAACTGTCTTCACCCGTACGGGACTTGGCGGCCCGGCGCAGCCGGTGATGGAGGGCCGGGCCCTGCTCGGTGATCGCGTCGCCGACCATCGCCCGTACCGCGTCGCCCAGACCGTGCAGGGCGCCGTGGCGGGAGGGCCCCGCGCCCGGGTCCTCGCGCAGCTCCTTCACCAGGGACCAGCACAGGCCCAGCATCACCAGGACGAAGGGGAGCGCGACCAGGATCGTCGCGGTCTGGAGGGACTTGAGGCCGCCCGCGACGAGCAGCACCGCCGCGACCGCCGCCATGAGCACGCCCCACATCACCACGAGCCACGTCGGCGGGTGCAGCGAGCCGCGGCTGGTGAGCGAGCCCATGACGAGGGAAGCCGAGTCCGCGCTGGTGATGAAGTAGGTCATCACCAGGGCCATCGCGATGTACGAGGTGACCGTGCCGATCGGCAGCGCGTCCAGCATCGCGAAGAGCGAGGCCTCGGCGCCGTCCTTCACCGCGCCGGCCAGGTCGGCCGCGCCGGTGGACGCCAGCCGGATCGCCGTGCCGCCCATGACGCAGAACCAGATGACGGTCGCCCCGCTGGGCACGAGCAGCACCCCGATGAGGAACTCGCGGATCGTACGGCCGCGCGAGATCCGGGCGATGAAGGTGCCGACGAACGGGGCCCAGGACAGCCACCACGCCCAGTAGAAGACGGTCCACGCACCCAGCCACTCGCGGTCGGTGAAGGCGCCGGTGCGGCTGGCCATCGGGAGCAGGTCGTGCAGATAGCCGCCGATCGAGGCGGGGATGGTGTCGAGGACGTAGACGGTCGGGCCGAGCAGGAAGACGAAGAGCATCAGCACCGCGGCGAGCACGATGTTGATGGTGGACAGCCACTTCACGCCCTTGTGCAGGCCCGAGAAGGCGGAGAGCACGAAGGCCGCCGACAGCGAGGCGATGATGACGAGTTGGGTCGTCCGGGAGTTGCTCACGTTCGAGGTGATGTCCAGGCCTTCGGCGACCTGGAGCGCGCCCAGGCCGAGGCTCGTCGCGGTGCCGAAGACGGTCGCGAAGACGGCGAGCAGATCGATGCACCTGCCGGGCCAGCCGTCCGCCCGTCGCTCGCCGATCAGCGGCACGAACGCGGAGGACAGCCGGTTGCCGCGCTCCTTGCGGAACCCCGCGTACGCCAGCGCGAGCCCCGCGATGCCGTAGATCGCCCAGGGGGTGAGCGTCCAGTGGAAGAAGGAGTACTCCAGGGCGGTGCGCGCGGCGTCGCCCGTGCCGGGCTGGGCGCCGGTCGCCGGGGGCGGGCTGAGGAAGTGCGTGAGCGGTTCGCCGACCCCGTAGAACATGAGGCCGATGCCCATGCCGGCGCTGAACATCATCGCGATCCAGGCCAGGTTGGTGAACTCCGGCTCGGAGTCGTCGGCGCCCAGCCTGATCCGCCCGTACCGGCTGATCGCGAGGACCACGCACAGCACCAGGAAGACGTCGGCGGCGACCACGAAGAGCCAGGCGAAGTTGTTCAGGACCCAGGCCAGCGCCGTCGAGGAGGCGCTGTCGAACGAGCTCTTGCCCAGCGCCGCCCAGCCGACCACGGCCGCCACCGCGAGCACACCGATGGTGATCACGGTGTGGTCGGGGGAGGGCCCGGAGGCCGGGGGAGAGCCGTCCGGAGGGGCGCCGGAGCCGGAATGATCGATCGAATCCATACTCATGTCGGCCCACTATGGTGTGGAATGTACGCATTTTATGGGGTGGCGCGCCGTCCGTGAGCCCTGGTGGCTATGGGCAGGCGCGCGCCGGGCGGATAGGGTCTGAAGCGGCGCGACTGCCTGTTCGAAAGCAAGGGATAGCAAGTGACGGACGGCGCAGTTTTGGAGACCGCCCGCGTACTCGTGGCGGCGGACAAGTTCAAGGGCTCGCTCACGGCCGTACAGGTCGCGGAGCGGGTGACGGCCGGGCTGCGGCGGGTCGTCCCGGATCTGCGGGTGGAGACCCTGCCGGTCGCCGACGGCGGTGACGGCACGGTCGCGGCCGCGGTGGCCGCCGGATTCGAGCGCCGCGAGGTGCGGGTCACCGGCCCGGTCGGCACCCCGGTGACCGCCGCGTACGCGGTACGCGACGGTGTGGCCGTCGTCGAGATGGCGGAGGCCTCCGGGCTCCAGCACCTTCCCGAGGGCGTCTTCGCGGCGCTCACCGCCACCACGTACGGCTCCGGCGAACTGCTGCTCGCCGCGCTCGATGCGGGAGCGCGGACCATTGTGTTCGGCGTCGGCGGCAGCGCGACGACCGACGGCGGCGCGGGCATGCTGGCCGCGCTCGGCGCCCGTTTCCTGGACGCGGCGGGCGAGCCCGTCGGGCCCGGCGGCGGCGCGCTCGCAGGCCTCGCGACGGCCGACTTCTCGGGCCTCGACGCCCGCTTCAAGGACGTGGAACTCGTCCTCGCCAGCGATGTCGACAACCCGCTGACCGGCCCGAAGGGCGCCCCCGCGGTCTACGGCCCGCAGAAGGGCGCCTCGCCCGAGGACGTGGCGACCCTGGACGCGGCCCTGGCCCGCTACGCCAAGGTCCTCGAAGGCGTGCTCGGCGCGAAGGCCGCCGAGGCGGCGCTCGCCCCGGGCGCCGGTGCGGCCGGCGGCATCGGCTACGGCGCGCTGGTCGCGCTGGACGCCGCGTTCCGCCCCGGCATCGAGGTCATGCTCGACGTACTCGGCTTCGCGCCCGCCCTCGCCCGGGCCACCCTGGTGATCACCGGCGAGGGCTCGCTCGACGAGCAGACCCTGCACGGCAAGGCCCCGGCGGGCGTCGCGGCGGCGGCCCGCGCGGCCGGCATCGAGGTCGTCGCGGTGTGCGGCCGCCTCCTGCTCCAGCCGGGGCAGCTCGGCGAGGCGGGCATCCGGCGCGCCTACCCGCTGACCGAGCTGGAGCCGGACCCGGCCCAGTGCATCGCCAACGCGGGCCCGCTCCTGGAGCGCGTCGCCCAGAACATCGCGGCCGACTTCCTGCTGTAGATCCTCGTCACCGGAACGGGCCCTCTCGCGAGTCGCGAGAGGGCCCGTTCCGTCGTTCCCTGAAGCCGTGAGGCCCTGTGCGAGGGCACGTCTCCGCAGCGTCATGCGAGACATCCATGTGAGACACTAATGTCTCATTCAATACTGGAGTGTTTCATTATGTCGTCCCTCGACCCTCGGCGCTGGGTCGTCCTCGCGATCCTTTCCGGCAGCCTGCTGCTGATCGCGATGGACACCACCATCCTCAACGTCGCCTTCCCTTCGCTGGTCAGCGACCTGCAGCCCAGCTCCGTACAGCAGCTGTGGATCATCGACGTCTACGCGCTGGCGCTCTCCGGGCTGCTCGTGACGGCCGGTGCGCTCGGCGACCGCTGGGGGCGCAAGCGGCTGCTGCTCGGCGGCTTCGCGATCTTCGCGCTCGCCTCGCTGATGGCCGTCTTCGCGACCGAGGCGTGGCAGGTCATCGCCGCCCGTGCGCTGCTCGGCGTCGGCGGCGCGGCGATCATGCCGTCCACCCTGTCGATCCTGCGCGACGTCTTCACCGACGCCCGCGAGCGCGCTCTCGCCTACGCGGTGTGGGCGGCGGTCTTCGGTGGCGGCATGGCGCTCGGGCCGGTGGTCGGCGGGCTGCTCGTCGAGCGGAACGGCTGGCAGTCCGCGTTCCTGATCAACATCCCCGTAGCCCTGGTGATCATCGCCTTCGGCGCCTGGATGCTGCCCGAATCCCGCCAAGCCCGCGAAGGCCGCTGGGACTGGTGGGGCGTGGGCCAGTCCATCGTCGGCATGCTAGCCCTGGCCGGCGGCATCAAGCAGCTCGGCAAGGGCGGCCCCACCGACCCGGTCGCATGGACGCTGCTCGTGGTCGCCGCCGTAGCGCTGACCGTCTTCGTCCGCCGCCAGCTGCGGCTGCCCCAGCCCCTGCTCCACGTAAGGCTGTTCACCAACCGCTCGTTCAGCATCGCCGCCGCCGCGATCTTCCTCGGGATGATCGCGCTCGGCTCGGCACTGTTCCTGGTCACCCAGTGGTTCCAGTACGGGCAGGGCTACAGCCCGCTGGAGGCCGGTTTCCGGCTGCTCCCGGCACCGCTCGGCCTGGTCCTGACCTCGCTGGTGACCCCGGTCCTGATGCACCGGCTGCCGATCCGGCACGTGATCGGCGGCGGGCTGCTCCTGATGACCGCGGGCCTCGCGCTGCCGTGGCTGTTCCAGCAGTCCGGGCCACTGGCCTACCCCGGGGTCGCCGTGGCGCTCGGCGTGCTCGGCTGCGGGGTCGGCATCGCGACCACGGCCGCCTCGGTGACCCTGATGGCCTCCACTCCGAAGGAGCACGTCAGCGGGGCGGCGGCCGTCGAGGAGACCTGCTACGAACTGGGCGCGGCCATGGGCGTCGCCATCCTCGGCAGCGTCGCGGCGGCCCTGTACCGCGGCCACCTGCCCGAGCTCGCCCTGGACGGCGCCGCGACCGCGTCCGTACGCGACTCGGTGGGCGAGGCGGCCCACGTGGCCGCCGAGATCGGCGGGCCCGCCGGGGCGCTGCTCCTGGAGAAGGCGTCCTCAGCCTTCACCTCGGGCATGACCCCGACGTTCCTCCTCGCCGCGGCCCTGCCGCTGGCGGCCGCCGTACTGGCCTGGGCGAAGATCCCCAAGGACCTCAGGCCGACGGAGAACGCGCACTGACCCATGCGGGCCGGCACCGGTCCTGCCAGGGGCGCGGGGCTGTGCCATTGTGCGGCTCCGCCGCGTGGGCGCGAGAAGCGACCACGATCTGCACACGACCGAGGGGTTTGGGGCGCGGGGGACTGCGCAAGCGCCACCAGCCCCCGCCGACACGAGGAAAGGCCATACGAAAAGGGGCCCAGGGTTCAAGAACCCTGGGCCCCTTTCCAGCACCGTGAGGAACTACGGCAGCTGAGCCGCACGCGCCTCGCGGCGGTTGTCGCGGAAGGTGTTCACCCGGCGGGCCGTCGCGAAGAGGGGGATCGTGGCGGCCAGGACGATCTGCAGGGCGCAGCCGGTCTGGAGCAGCATCTGGCCGCCCGGAGCGTCGAACGCCCACGCCGCGAGCAGACCCATCGCACCGATGATCCAGCTGAGCATCGCCACCGCGAGGATGCCCCGCGGCTTCGGGTACTCGACCCGGCTCACCATCAGCCAGGCGACTCCTATGACGGCGAGCAGCGTCGGGATGAACGGCAGCTCAAGCAGGACGATCGAGACGACCGTGAGGGCGCCGAAGGGGCTCGGCATGCCCTGGAACATGCCGTCCTTCATCGTCACGCACGAGAAGCGCGCGAGTCTCAGCACCACGGCGAGCAGCACCGTGATCGCGGCGACCGCGGCAACCCGCTGGTGGGCGTCGTCCGCGACCATTCCGTACACGAGCACGAAGTAGGCCGGGGCGAGCCCGAAGCTGATCAGGTCCGACAGGTTGTCCAGCTCGGCGCCCATCGGGGAGCTGCGCAGCTTGCGAGCGACCAGACCGTCACAGAGGTCGAAGATCGCCGCGAGCAGCATCAGGATCACGGCGGTCGCGGCGGAGTGCCGCGCCATGCCGGTCTCCTGGCTGCCGGAGAGGTGCGGGATGAGAATGCCCGTGGTGGTGAAGTACACCGCCATGAATCCGCACGTGGCATTGCCGAGCGTGAGGGTGTCCGCTATCGAAAGGCGCAGCGACAGCGGCATCTCCTCGACGTCGTCCTCGGACTCCGCCTCGGGGACCCAGCCGGCCTGCGTCTCGGGATCAATCACGGTCAATTCGAGTCACCCCCGCCGTGGTCGCCTGCCCGACCTCGACCGCGACCTCGACACCCTCGGGGAGGTAGATGTCGACCCGCGAGCCGAAGCGGATCAGGCCGATGCGCTCGCCCTGCTCCACCTTGGTGCCCCGGGGGACGTACGGCACGATGCGCCGCGCGACCGCGCCGGCGATCTGCACCATCTCGATGTCGCCGAGCTCGGTGTCGAAGTGCCAGACAACGCGCTCGTTGTTCTCGCTCTCCTTGTTGAACGCCGGGACGAAGCCACCGGGGATGTGCTCCACCGAAGTCACCGTGCCAGCGAGAGGCGCGCGGTTGACGTGGACGTTCAACGGGCTCATGAAGATCGCGACGCGGGTACGTCCGTCCTTCCACGGCATGATGCTCTGCACCACACCGTCGGCGGGGGAGATGACCCGCCCCTGCGTGATCTCACGCTCGGGGTCGCGGAAGAACCACAGCATGCCCGCCGCGAGGGCGGTGGTGGGCACGGCCACGATCGCGGCACTCTTGGAGCGGCGCGAGCGGGCCAGGCTGAGGGCTGCGGTGGCGACGGTCGGCAGAAGCCACGGCGATGCTCCGCGAGCAAGGCGTCCCTTGAGGAAGCCGTCGCGTGGTGCAGAGGTTTGGCTGTGGGGCATGGATGACCTTCGTAGCGGATGATGCCGCGCTGGCAACGGGGGACGGCGGCAGGTTTACCGGCGATGGTATCGGTTGCGAGCCGCAACTGGGCAAGCCAGAAGCCGAGTCGGCGGCCGGAAGACGATGACAGGGTGTGATGTTCTTCGCGGCCAAACCGACCCAAAAGCGACAATCAACCCTGGAACCGGTACTCCTCAAGAAGTCGCCGACCAATGATCATTTTCTGGATCTCGGCGGTACCTTCACCGATGAGCAGCATCGGCGCCTCGCGGTACAGGCGCTCGATCTCGTACTCCTTGGAGAAGCCGTAGCCGCCGTGGATGCGGAAGGCGTCTTCCACCACCTCCTTGCAGTACTCGGAGGCGAGGTACTTCGCCATCCCTGCTTCGAGGTCGTTTCGTTCCCCGGAGTCCTTTTTGCGTGCTGCGTTCACCATCATCGCATGGGCGGCTTCGACCTTGGTAGCCATCTCGGCGAGCTTGAACTGAATCGCCTGGTGCTGGGCGATCGGCTTGCCGAAAGTGTGCCTTTGCTGGGCATACGAGACACCGAGCTCAAATGCACGCTGCGCGACTCCGCAGCCACGGGCCGCGACATTGACGCGACCGACCTCGACGCCGTCCATCATTTGGTAAAACCCTCGGCCGGTGACCCCGCCGAGCACCCGATTGGCCGGAATGCGCAGTCCGTCCATGACCAGTTCGGTCGTGTCGACGCCCTTGTAGCCCATCTTGTCGATCTTGCCGGGGATGGTCAGGCCGGGTCGGACCTCGCCGAAGCCCGGCTCCTTCTCCACCAGGAAGGTCGTCATCGACTTGTGGGGGGCGGTGCCCTCGGGGTGTCCTTCGTCACTCCGGCACAGAACGGCCACCAGCGACGACGTTCCGCCGTTGGTCAGCCACATCTTCTGGCCGTTCAGGACGTACTCCTCGCCGTCCTTGACGCCCTTCGACGTGATCGCCGACACATCCGAGCCGAGCGCCGGCTCCGACATCGAGAACGCGCCGCGCACCTCGCCGAGCGCCATCCGCGGCAGGAAGGTGTCCTTCTGCTCCTGGGTGCCGTGCTGCTTGAGCATGTACGCCACGATGAAGTGGGTGTTGATGATGCCGGAGACCGACATCCAGCCACGCGCTATCTCCTCGACGCACAGCGCGTAGGTGAGCAGCGACTCCCCGAGGCCGCCGTACTCCTCGGGAATCATCAGGCCGAACAGGCCCAACTCCTTGAGCCCCTCGACGATCCGCGTCGGGTACTCGTCCTTGTGCTCCAGCTGGGTCGCGACCGGAATGATCTCCTTGTCGACGAAGTCCCGCACGGTGGCCAGGATTTCCTGCTGGACGTCGGTCAGACCGGCGGTCTGCGCGAGACGGGCCATGGCTACTTCTCCTGCGACTTGAGCTGGGGGCGGCCGGGCTGTTCGCCGCCGCGCTCCTTGATGTACGTCTCGGTGGGCACCATCACCTTGCGGCGGAAGACGCAGACCAGAGTGCCGTCCTGCTTGTAGCCCTTGGTCTCGACGTAGACGATCCCGCGGTCGTTCTTCGACTTCGAGGGGGTCTTGTCGAGGACCGTCGTCTCGCCGTAGATCGTGTCGCCGTGGAAGGTCGGCGCCACGTGCCGCAGCGACTCGATCTCCAGGTTGGCGATCGCCTTGCCGGAGACGTCCGGCACGCTCATGCCGAGCAGCAGCGAGTAGATGTAGTTGCCCACGACGACGTTCTTGCCGAAGTCGGTCGTGTTCTCCGCATAGTTGGAGTCCATGTGGAGCGGGTGGTGGTTCATGGTGAGCAGACAGAAGAGGTGGTCGTCGTACTCGGTGACCGTCTTTCCGGGCCAGTGCTTGTAGACGGCGCCGACTTCGAACTCTTCGTAGGTGCGACCGAACTGCATGATGTCTCACGCCTCCGGGGCTTCGAACTTCGTCGTGCGCTTCATGCCGGCGGCCCGGCCCTTGCCGGAGATGACCAGGGCCATCTTGCGGCTGGCCTCGTCGATCATCTCGTCGCCGAGCATCGCCGAGCCCTTCTTGCCGCCCGCCTCGGAGGTGCACCACTCGTAGGCGTCGAGGATCATCTCGGCGTGGTCGAAGTCCTCCTGCGAGGGCGAGAAGATCTCGTTCGACGCCTCGACCTGGCCCGGGTGCAGCACCCACTTGCCGTCGAAGCCGAGGGCTGCGGCGCGCCGCGCGACCTCGCGGTAGCCGTCCACATTGCGGATCTGGAGGTAGGGGCCGTCGATCGCCTGGAGGTCGTTGGCGCGCGCGGCCATCAGGATCTTCATCAGGATGTAGTGGTAGGCGTCCGCGCCGTACCCGGGCGGCTGCTCGCCCACGACCAGCGACTTCATGTTGATGGAGGCCATGAAGTCGGCCGGGCCGAAGATGATCGTCTCCGTACGCGGCGAGGCCTCCGCGATCGCGTTGACGTTGTTCAGGCCGCGCGCGTTCTCGATCTGCGCCTCGATGCCGATCTTGCCGACCTCGAAGCCCATCGTCTTCTCGATCTGGGTCAGGAGGAGGTCGAGGGCGACGACCTGGTCGGCGCTCTGCACCTTCGGCAGCATGATGCAGTCGAGGTTCTGACCCGCGCCCTCGACGACGGTGACGACATCGCGGTACGTCCACTCGGTCGTCCAGTCGTTCACGCGCACGACGCGCGTCTTGCCCGTCCAGTCGCCCTCGTTGAGGAACTTGACGATGGTGTGCCGGGCCTCGGGCTTGGCCAGCGGGGCGCAGGCGTCCTCCAGGTCGAGGAAGACCTGGTCGGCGGGCAGGCCCTGGGCCTTCTCCAGGAAGCGGGGGTTCGACCCGGGGACCGCGAGGCAGGAGCGACGCGGGCGGAGCCGGTTGACAGGGCTGACGGGGGTGCTCATGCGGGGACCTCCAACGGGTCGAGCTTGTTCGCTTTCCGGATCTCGTCGACGATACGGCCGATGATCTCCGTGATACCGAAGTCCTTAGGGGTGAAAACGGCGGCAACGCCCGCCTTGCGCAACTCCTCCGCGTCCGCGGGCGGAATGATTCCGCCGGCGATCACCGGAATGTCGGCCGCGCCGGCCTCGCGCAGACGCACCAGGACGTCCGGGACGAGTTCGGCGTGCGACCCGGACAGGATGGACAGGCCGACGCAGTGCACGTCCTCGGCGAGGGCGGCGCTCACGATCTGCTCAGGGGTCAGCCGTATGCCCTGGTAGACCACCTCGAACCCGGCGTCGCGCGCCCGCACCGCGATCTGCTCGGCGCCGTTGGAGTGCCCGTCCAGGCCCGGCTTGCCGACCAGCAGGCGCAGCCGCCCGGAGCCCAGGTCCGAGGCGGTCCGAGCCACCTTCTCGCGGACCAGCGCGAGCGGAGTGCCCTCCTCCGCGGTGACCGCCACCGGGGCGGAGGAGACGCCCGTGGGCGCTCGGAACTCGCCGAACACCTCGCGCAGCGCCTGGGACCACTCGCCGGTGGTGACCCCGGAGCGCACGCATTCCAGGGTCGCCTCCATGAGGTTCCCGGTGCCCTTGGCGGCCTCCTTCAGCTTCTCCAGCGCCTTGCAGGGGCGCGGGTGGTTGAAGGGCGGCTGGTAGCGGGTGTCGCGCCAGTTCTTCAGCGAGGCGACGACGCGGGCCTCGACGGCCGGGTCCACCGTCATGATCGCCCCGTCCAGGTCCGCGGTGAGCGGGCTCGGCTCCGTCGACTGGTAGCAGTTGACGCCGACGATCTTCTCGTCGCCGGCCTCGATCCGGGCCCGGCGCTCGGCGTGCGAGGAGACGAGCTGCGACTTGAGGTAGCCCGACTCGACGGCGGCCAGCGCCCCGCCCATCTCCTGGATGCGGTCGATCTCGGCCAGGCACTCCTCGACGAGGGCGTCCACCTTGGCCTCGATGACGTGCGACCCGGCGAAGATGTCCTCGTACTCCAGGAGGTCGCTCTCGTGCGCCAGGACCTGCTGGATGCGCAGCGACCACTGCTGGTCCCAGGGGCGGGGAAGCCCCAACGCCTCGTTCCAGGCCGGGAGTTGGACGGCCCGGGCGCGGGCGTCCTTGGACAGCGTCACGGCCAGCATTTCGAGCACGATCCGCTGGACGTTGTTCTCCGGCTGCGCCTCGGTCAGGCCGAGCGAGTTGACCTGGACGCCGTAGCGGAAGCGGCGCTGCTTGGCGTCCTCGATCCCGTACCGCTCCCGCGTGATCTTGTCCCAGATGCGGCCGAAGGCGCGCATCTTGCACATCTCCTCGATGAAGCGGACGCCCGCGTTCACGAAGAAGGAGATGCGGGCCACGACATCGCCCTTGCGGTCCTCGGGGATCTGGCCCGACGCGAACACCGAGTCGAGCACGGCGATCGCGGTGGACATCGCGTACGCGATCTCCTGGACCGGGGTGGCTCCCGCCTCCTGCAAGTGGTAACTGCAGATGTTGATGGGGTTCCACTTGGGGATGTTGTTCACGGTGTAACAGATCATGTCTGTTGTCAGCCGCAGCGAAGGGCCCGGCGGGAAGACGTGCGTCCCGCGCGAGAGGTACTCCTTCACGATGTCGTTCTGTGTGGTGCCCTGGAGCTTGGTGATGTCGGCGCCCTGCTCCTCGGCGACCACCTGGTACATGGCGAGCAGCCACATCGCGGTGGCGTTGATCGTCATCGAGGTGTTCATCTGCTCCAGGGGGATGTCCTGGAACAGCCGCCTCATGTCACCGAGATGGGACACCGGGACCCCGACCCGGCCTACCTCGCCGCGGGCGAGGATGTGGTCGGGGTCGTATCCGGTCTGCGTCGGAAGGTCGAACGCGACCGACAGACCCGTCTGGCCCTTGGCCAGGTTGTTGCGGTAGAGCTCGTTGGACGCTTCGGCGGTCGAGTGACCGGCGTACGTCCGCATGAGCCACGGCCGATCCTTCTGACGCTCTGTCATCTAAAGAACCTCAGATGTTCCGGAAGCGGTTGATGGCGTCGATGTGCTGCGCGCGCAGCTCGGGGTCGCTGACGCCGAGGCCCTCGCGGGGAGCAAGGGCGAGCACGCCGACCTTGCCCTGGTGGAGGTTGCGGTGCACGTCGTAGGCGGCCTGCCCGGTGTCCTCCAGGGAGTACACCTTGGAGAGCGTCGGGTGGATCTTGCCCTTGGCCACCAGGCGGTTGGCCTCCCACGCCTCGCGGTAGTTGGCGAAGTGCGAGCCCACGATCCTCTTCAGCGACATCCACAGGTAGCGGTTGTCGTACTCGTGGTTGTAGCCCGAGGTCGAGGCGCAGGTCACGATGGTGCCGCCCTTGCGGGTGACGTACACACTGGCGCCGAAGGTCTCGCGGCCCGGGTGCTCGAAGACGATGTCCACGTCCTCGCCGCCGGTGAGCTCTCGGATGCGCTTGCCGAAGCGCTTCCACTCCTTCGGGTCCTGGGTGTGCTCGTCCTTCCAGAACTTGTAGCCCTCGGCGTTGCGGTCGATGATCGCGTCGGCGCCCATCGCCCGGCAGATGTCCGCCTTCTGCTCGCTGGACACCACGCAGATCGGGTTGGCGCCGCCCGCGAGCGCGAACTGCGTCGCGTAGGAGCCGAGTCCGCCGCTGGCGCCCCAGATCAGGACGTTGTCGCCCTGCTTCATGCCGGCGCCGTTGCGGGAGACCAGCTGGCGGTACGCGGTCGAGTTGACCAGACCGGGAGAAGCGGCCTCCTCCCAGCTCAAGTGCCCGGGCTTGGGCATGAGTTGGTTGGACTTGACGAGGGCGATCTCGGCGAGGCCGCCGAAGTTGGTCTCGAAGCCCCAGATGCGCTGCTCGGGGTCGAGCATCGTGTCGTTGTGGCCGTCGGAGCTCTCCAGCTCGACCGACAGGCAGTGCGCCACGACCTCGTCGCCGGGGTGCCAGGCGTTCACGCCGGGCCCGGTGCGCAGCACGACGCCCGCGAGGTCGGAGCCGATGATGTGGTACGGCAGGTCATGGCGCTTGGTGAGCTCGCTGAGCTTCCCGTAACGCTCCAGGAAACTGAAGGTGGACACCGGCTCGAAGATCGAGGTCCACACGGAGTTGTAGTTGACCGAGGAGGCCATGACGGCCACCAGGGCCTCGCCCGGGCCGAGTTCGGGGATCGGCACCTCGTCGAGGTGCAGGGACTTGCGGGGGTCCTTGTCGCGGGTGCTGAGCCCGGCGAACATCTCCGTCTCGTCCTTGTGCACGGTGATCGCGCGGTACGACTCGGGGAGCGGCAGAGCGGCGAAGTCGGCGGAGGTGGACTCCGGCGACTGGATCGCGTCCAGGATTTCCTTCACGGTGTTGCCTCCGGCGAAGCGCCCGACGGGGGGCGTTGAGGGTCTTCGGGGGTGGTGCTGTGGAGGTGTGCCGTCGGTTCGGCGGTGTGGTGCAAGTACGGCAGCGCCTGGTGGGCGCGGGAGGGTTGCCTGTGACGCAGGCGTCCGGGCGCACTCACCAGTGGCGGCTTGTGGGGACAGCCGGCATACGAGGTTGCTCTGCACGCCGGCCGCCCGGACAACATCAACGTATGGCACCCGGTGCCAAGTGACAAGACACTGCGTGCCAAGAGTTTCTCTCAATTGCCGATTGACCTGCGCAGATGAGCGATGATCGATCGTTGCAGGTCAGGGGCGTCGCCGGATACGCGGATGGCCGCACCCCTCAGTGAGGGATGCGGCCACCGGGGTGCCAGGTGCGTCCTACTTGGTCTTGAGGGCCTGCTTGATGGTCTGCATGATCTCGTCGAGCGGGGCGTCCGTGCGGGCGACCGCGACGAGTACCTCGTCGCCGGTCGAGATGGAGGCGGCGGGCGGCTTCGGCCTGGCCGTGCGGCCCGCTCCGATGCCGGAGCCGAAGGTCTCCCGCACGATCGCGAAGGCGTGGTCGAGCTGGGTCTCCACATCGCCCTGCCCGCCGGCCCGCAGCCAGCGGCGCAGCACGTGGTTGTGCGCGGTGACCACCGCGGACGCCGCGACCTCGGCGAGCAGCGGGTCGTCGTTCCCCGGCTGGTGGTCGTGCTCGTCGAAGTGGCCGAGCAGATAGCGCGTGAAGAGGCGCTCGTAGCGGGCGACCGAGGCGATCTCGGCCTCGCGCAGGGTCGGCACCTCGCGGGTCAGCTTGTAGCGGGCCACGGACACCGTGGGGGAGCCCGCGTACATCTTCATGACCTCTTTGATGCCCCGGCATACCGTGTCGAGCGGGTGCTCGTGCGACGGTGCGGCGTTGAGGACCGCCTCGGCCCGCACCAGGGTGTCGTCGTGGTCGGGGAAGATCGCCTCTTCCTTGGAGCGGAAGTGGCGGAAGAAGGTGCGCCGGGCCACCCCGGCCCGGGCCGCGATCTCGTCGACGGTGGTGGCCTCGTACCCCTTCGCGGAGAACAGGTCCATCGCCGCGGCCGCCAGCTCCCGGCGCATCTTGAGCCGCTGGGCCGCCGCCCGGCTGCCCGCGGCACTTTCCGGGGCGTCGGGCACGGCGTTCGTACGGGAGGACCTGGCTGGCTGGGGCATGGACCGAACGTACTGCATATTTGCAGGAAGTCGCGCCCGCGGGGGCGAGCTGCCCGGAGGTTGCAGCAGCCCGCCCCACCCTGCCTCGGGATCAGCGCCGGGCATACTCGCGGAATCCGCGGCCCGTCTTGCGGCCCAGGCAGCCGGCCGCGACGAGGTGTTCGAGCAGCGGCGCCGGGGCCAGGCCCGGGTCGCGGAACTCGGCGTGCAGCACCTTCTCGATGGCGAGCGAGACGTCCAGGCCCACCACGTCGAGCAGTTCGAACGGGCCCATCGGGTAGCCGCCGCCGAGCTTCATCGCGGCGTCGATGTCGTCCAGCGTCGCGTAGTGCTCCTGGACCATCTTGATCGCGTTGTTGAGGTACGGGAAGAGCAGCGCGTTGACGATGAACCCGGCGCGGTCGCCGCAGTCCACCGGGTGCTTGCGGATCTTCGCGGTGACCTCGCGGACGGTGGCGTGCACCTCGTCGGAGGTGAGCACGGTGCGGACCACCTCGACCAGCTTCATCGCCGGGGCCGGGTTGAAGAAGTGCATCCCGATGACGTCCTCGGGGCGCGAGGTGGCTCGGGCGCAGGCGACGACGGGCAGCGAGGAGGTGGTGGTGGCGAGCACCGCGCCCGGCTTGCAGATCTTGTCCAGGGTCGCGAAGAGCTGCTGCTTGACCTCCAGGTCCTCGGCGACCGCCTCGACCGCGAGGTCGACCTCGGCGAAGGCCTCCAGGGCGCCCGCTGCCGTGATCCGGTTCAGGGTCTCCTCGCGGGCGTCGGCGGTGAGCCGGCCCTTGTCGACGGAGCGCGAAAGCGACTTGCCGATACGGGACTTGGCGGTCTCCGCCTTCTCCAGACTGCGGGCCGCGAGCACGACGTGGTACCCGGCCTTGGCGAAGACCTCCGCGATGCCGGACGCCATGGTGCCCGAGCCGGCCACCCCGACCGAGCGGATCTCGCGGCCGCCGCCGGCGCCCGCGATGGTGCTCGGGGTCTGGGCGTCGGCCACCACGACCGAGCTGCCCTCGCCCTCGTACGTGTAGAAGCCGCGGCCCTTCTTGCGGCCGGTCAGACCGGCCTCGGCGAGCTGGCCGAGGATCGGGGCGGGCGCGTGGAGGCGGTCCTGGGAGGAGGCGTACATCGCCTCCAGGACGGTGCGGGCGGTGTCGATGCCGATCAGGTCGAGCAGTTCGAGCGGGCCCATCGGCAGGCCGCAGCCCAGCTTCATCGCGGCGTCGATGTCCTCGCGCGAGGCGTACTTCGACTCGTACATCGCGGCGGCCTGGTTGAGGTAGCCGAAGAGCAGTCCGTCGGCGACGAAGCCGGGGCGGTCGCCGACGGCGACGGGCTCCTTGCCGAGGTCGAGGGCGAGCGCGGTGACCGCGTCGACGGCCGGGGGCGCGGTGAGCACGGACGAGACGATCTCGACGAGCTTCATCGCCGGTGCCGGGTTGAAGAAGTGCAGGCCAAGGACGCGCTCGGGGTGCGCGGAGTCGGCGGCGAGGCGGGTCACCGAGAGCGCGTTGGTGCCGGTCGCCAGGATCGCGGTGGGCGCGACGATGGCGTCGAGCGCGTGGAAGACCTGGCTCTTGAGCTCGTACGACTCGGGCACGACCTCGATCACGAGCTCGGCCTCGGCCGCGGCCTGGAGGTCGGTGAAGGTACGGAACCGGGCGAGGATGTCGCCCCGCTCCTGCGGGGTGATCCGCTCGCGGGACACCGCGCGGGCCGTGGAGGCCTCAAGGGAGGCCACGGCCTGGCGGGCGGCGCGCTCGCTGATGTCGATGCCGATGACCTCGCGGCCGGCGCGGGCCAGGACCTCGGCGATGCCGGTGCCCATGGTGCCGAGGCCGACCACGGCGACAGTGTTCAGGGGGATGTCCATCACGGGACTCCAGGGATGAGTGACGACTGAGAGGGCGCACGCGACCGGCATCAGGGGGCGCTCGAATACGCCAACGGGCGCACGGCGTGCGGGAGTTGTGTCGTGGTGCAAAGGGTCGACGGCCCTGTCCCGGGGCGCGTCGTACAGAACTGCCGAACCGACAAGCACTCGCGGTGGCTGCGTCACCAGGCCACCGGAGTCGGCGGGGGTTACCCGCTCACTTGAGGTTAACCGGCGAGTAACGAGCGCGCCAGACCTCTGTCGCGCCCAACCGGTGTGATCTGGCTCGCGCCCGTTCCGCGGGGAGAAGCATGGTTACTGGCCACTTCACCCGCTTTCTGGAGCCCGGCATCCGATCATCCTTGGGGTGCCAACTCCCTTACGCCACTACCCTTTTGGGCATGGATGAGGAGTTCAGGTCGCTCGCGGACCGGGTGCGCGCCGAGACCGGGGGGTCGGCGGCGTACGAGCGGCTGATCGCCTGTACCGACCGCGACGAGCTCGCGGCGGTGCTCACCGAGCGCGAACGCCCGCTCTGGGCGCGGGAGGTCGCGGCGTTCCGGCTCGGCGTCGCGGGAGACCGCCGGGCCTTCGAGGCGCTGATCCTGCTGCTCAACCACCGCGACCCGGAGCGCTGCGTGAGCGCCGCGTACGCGCTGGCCAGACTCGGCGACCCGCGCACCGCGCGCGCGGCGGCGGCCCTGGCCACCAACGAACTGCGCACCGCCTACGCCCTGCACCCGGTCCGCCTGCTCACCGCGCTGCGGGCCCCGGAATCCGTCCCGGCCCTGATCAAGACCCTGCGCCCGCTGCTCTCCCCGCACAGCCCGTACTGGCGCGTGGCCCAGGCCTGCATCGAAGGCCTGGGCGAACTCGGCGACAAGCAAGCCGTAGACGTACTGACCGAGGCCCTGGCCCACCCCCGCCTCGCCCGCCCGGCGGCGTGGGCACTACGCCGCATCGAGGCGGGGCGGGGGCGGGGCTAGGCCTGGTCGGCGAATCTGTCGGGGACGCGGGGATCAGAGCAGAGTCAGCTGCGTCGGCTCCGGTTGGGTCGGCTGCGGGGTTGGCGGGATGCGGCGGGCCGCGCCGCGGTGGGCCGGGCCTATGCCGTACTCGGTGGCCAGTTCGTGCACCTGGCCGGTGATCCGGCGCTGGTACCACTTCGGCGCGTACGCCCCCTCCGCGTACAGCCGCTCGTACCGCCGCACCAGATGGGGATGGTGTTGCCGCAGCCATGCCATGAACCACTCGCGCGCGCCCGGCCTGAGGTGGAGTACGAGCGGGGTCACCGAGGTGGCGCCTGAGGCGGCGATGGCGCGGACGGTGGCGCGCAGCTGGTCGGGGTGGTCGCCGAGGAACGGGATCACCGGGGCCATCAGGACTCCGCAGCCGATGCCGTGCTCGGTCAGCGTGCGCACGGCGTCGAGGCGGCGGTCCGGGGCGGGTGTGCCCGGCTCGACCGTGCGCCACAGCTCCTGGTCGAGGAAGCCGACCGAGACCGAGATGCCCACCTCGGTCACCTGGGCCGCCTCCTTGAGAAGCTCCAGGTCGCGCAGGATGAGCGTGCCTTTGGTGAGGATGGAGAAGGGGTTCGCGTGGTCGCGCAGGGCCGCGATGATGCCCGGCATCAAGCGGTAGCGGCCCTCGGCGCGCTGGTAGCAGTCCACGTTCGTGCCCATCGCTATGTGCGCGCCCTGCCAGCGGCGCGAGGCGAGGTGGAGACGGAGCAGCTCCGGCGCGTTGACCTTCACCACGATCTGCGAGTCGAAACCCAGCCCGGTGTCCAGATCCAGATAGCTGTGCGTCTTGCGTGCGAAGCAGTACACGCACGCGTGCGAGCAGCCCCGGTACGGGTTGACGGTCCATTCGAACGGCATCCGGGAGGCGCCCGGCACCCGGTTGACGATCGAGCGCGCCCGGATCTCGTGGAAGGTGATCCCGCGGAACTCGGGGGTGTCGAACGTCCGGGTCGTCACCGCGTCCGCGGCGAAGAGCGCGGCCGTACGGGCCCGGCCGGACGGGGCGTCGTCATCGGCGAGATTCTCCCAGCGCATGAACGCCTCCTCTGTTCCCGTGGGCCTTGTTCGGTCACTCCCACCCCTGAATAGAACACATGTTCCCTTCTTGATCGCAACCCGGATTATGACGGCCGACCCCGAGGTGGTTGGCTTGGCCCACCCCCGAAACCCCGGAAACACAAGTGCTGGAGGAAGTGCCATGGCGCAGGTCGAGGCCACGACGGAGCGGATCGTCGCGGCGGATCCGGAGACCGTGTTCGACAAGCTGGCCGACTACAAGGACGGACGCCCGGGGCTCCTGCCGGAGCACTTCAGCGAGTACCAGGTGCGCGAGGGCGGCGACGGCGAGGGCACCCTCGTCCACTGGAAGCTCCAGGCCACCAGCAAGCGCGTCCGCGACTGCCTCCTGGAGGTCACCGAGCCGACCGACGGGCAGCTGGTCGAGAAGGACCGCAACTCCTCCATGGTCACCACCTGGACGGTCACACCCGCGGGTGAGGGCCGCTCCAAGGTCGTCGTCAGCACCGTGTGGAACGGCGCGGGAGGCATCGGCGGATTCTTCGAAAGGACCTTTGCGCCCAAGGGACTTGGCCGCATCTACGACGCGATGCTCGCCAAGCTGGCCGAGGAAGTGGAGAAGTAGCAGCCCACTGAACCCTCCCTGCGGTCACCGGTTCGGGTGGACTTCCGTTCCGGCCCGTAGTGCGCCGTAGGGGCTCCCGCCAGCGCTTAAGCCCCCGGCGCACGCCTCCCGCTCCACTCGTCTCGGTTGCCCCGGTTGTCGCGTAATGCGAGAAATGGTCGGCGCAAGCGCGACGAGGGGAGCAGTTTCGTGGGCGGGATCACTCTGGTGAAGGACGAGCGGGCCGCCGAGCCCGCTCCGGCCCCGGCGGCTCCGCCGGTGGACCAACTCCCGGTGCCCGAGGCGCCGTTGAACCCCCGCCGGGTGCGCACGGTCTTCCTCGGACTGATGCTCACCCTGCTGCTCGCGGCGCTCGACCAGATGATCGTCGCGACCGCGCTGCCGAAGATCGTCGGCGATCTGCACGGCCTCGACAAGGTCTCGTGGGCCGTCACCGCCTATCTCCTCGCCTCCACCGTCGGACTGCCGATCTACGGCAAGCTCGGCGACCAGTTCGGCCGCAAACCCGTCTTCCAGTTCGCGATCGTCGTGTTCGTCGTCGGCTCGGCCCTTGCCGGCTGGTCGCGCACGATGGACGAGCTCATCGCCTTCCGCGCGGTCCAGGGCATCGGCGGCGGCGGGCTCATGATCGGCGTGCAGGCGATCATCGCGGACATCGTGCCGCCCCGGCAGCGCGGCCGGTTCATGGGCCTGATCGGCGCCGTCTTCGGGCTCGCCTCGGTGGCCGGACCGCTGCTCGGCGGCTTCTTCACCGACCACGCCTCCTGGCGCTGGTGCTTCTACATCAACGTGCCGTTCGGCCTGGTCACCCTCGCCGTCATCACCGTCGTACTCAAACTGCCCAGGCCCCGCGTGCGGCCCCGGCTCGACGTGCTCGGCATGCTGCTGCTCACCGCCGCCTCAACCTGCCTGGTCCTGCTGACCAGTTGGGGCGGTACGGAGTACGCCTGGGAGTCGCGGCCGATGCTGGGGCTCGCCGCGGGCGCGGCCGGAACGACCCTGCTGTTCCTCGTCGTCGAGAACTTCGCGGCCGAACCGGTCATCCCCCTGCGACTGTTCCGCGACTCGATCTTCAACGTCTCCGGGCTCGTCGGCGCGGTCATCGGCGTCGCCCTCTTCGGCGCCGCCAGCTATCTGCCGACGTTCCTGCAGATGGTCGACGGGGCCAGCGCCACCGAGTCCGGACTCCTCGTCCTGCCCATGATGGGCGGCATCGTCGGCGCCTCCATCATCTCCGGCCAGCTCATCAGCCGCACCGGGCACTACAAGATCTACCCGATCCTCGGCGGCGCGGTCTCCGCCGTCGGCATGTGGCTGCTCTCCAAGCTCGGCACCGACACCCCGCGGCTCGACTACAGCATCTGGATGGCCGTGCTCGGAGCCGGCATCGGCCTGGTCATGCCGGTCCTCATCCTGGCTGTGCAGAACACCGTCGACCCCGCCGACCTCGGCACCGCCACCAGCGCCAACAACTACTTCCGGCAGATCGGCGGCAGCGTCGGCGCCGCCGTCTTCGGCACCCTCTTCACCAACCGCCTCGCCGACGCGCTCACCGAGCGACTCCCGGCCGGAGCCCACCTGCCCGACCCCGAGTCGATCACCCCGCAACTGGTGCACGCCATGCCGCCCGCGCTGCGCGACGGCTACATCCGGGCATACGCCGACGCCATGCCGCGGATCTTCCTGTACCTCGTGCCGGTGCTCGTGCTCGGCTTCGTCCTCGCCTTCCTTCTCAAGGAGAAACCGCTGGTGTCCCAGAACGCCCCCGCCGCCGAGACCGCGCCCCTGCCCCACGCCCGCACCGCGGGCTCCGGCTACCTCAGCGGCGTTCCGGTCACCGGCACCGTCCAGCACCACGACGGGACCACCGTGCCGCGCGCCGCCCTCACCCTCGTCGACGTACGGGGCCAGCAGGTCGGGCGCGGGGCCAGCGGCGCCGACGGGCGGTACGCGCTGAGCGTGCCCGGCGCCGGATCGTACGTCCTGATCGCGGCGGCCGGCGGCCACCAGCCCCAAGCCGTCGCCGTGACCGTCGGCGAACGCCCCGTCGACCTCGACGTGGTGCTCGGCGGCGCCGGACGCCTCGCCGGCAGCGTCGTCACCGCGGACGGAAGCCCGGTGCGGGACGCCGCCGTCACGCTCACCGACGTACGCGGCGAAGTCGTCGCCAGCACCCGCAGCGGGCGCGAAGGGGCCTATGTGATGGGCGAGTTGGTGGCGGGGGAGTACACCCTGGCCGCCAGCGCACCCGCCTTCCGCCCGGCCGCCCTGCCCGTCAGCGTGCAGGCCTCGCGCGAGACCCGGCAGGACATCGAGCTGGCCGGCGGGGCCGTCCTTCGCGGCACCGTGCGGGCCGGCGGCGGGCGGCCCGTGGAGGACGCCCGGGTGACGCTCCTCGATGCCGCGGGCAATGTCGTGGACACCCTCACCACCGGTCCCGACGGCACCTTCCGGTTCGTCGACCTGTCCTCCGGCGAGTACACCGTGATCGCGGCGGGCTATCCGCCGGTGGCCACGGTCCTGCAGGTCGCGGGCGGCGGACGCACCGAACGCGATCTCCAACTCGGCCACGAGGACTGACCTTTCTTCAATGCCGGAGCCGGTTTCGCGCGGGCGTACGCCTATTCACGGGTTGCCTCCCGCGCGGCCCCGCGATGGCCGTACGGTGGTGCTACAGCCGCCGATCCTCGCGGCGGGGAAGGAGCCTCCCACCCATGGACAGTGGTACTCCGCCGAAGCTGCCGCAGCAGTTCGCCGTGGCCGGCCGGATCCCGCTCGCCGTGATCGTCGTGGACGGCGACGGCCTCGTGTCGCACTGGTCCTCCGGTGCGCGCAGGCTGTTCGGTCCCGGCAAGGAGGACGCGGTCGGCAGGCCCGCCGCCGATCTGCTCCCCGTCTCCGGCGCCCTGGAGCAACGCTTCGACGACTACGACGTGTTCGACGAGTTCGGCCCCGGCCTCGACGGCCCGCTGACCGGACGCACCTCCTACCCCACCGCGGGCCGGGCCGCGCTCACCGAGCCCGGCCGGGACCGTACCGACGTGCTGTGGTGGGCCTACCCGCTCGTCGGACCCGGGCCCGAGCGGCTCCTGGTACTCGCCGCGGACGCGGCCCAGCTGCACCGGGAGGCCGACGACGACGGCGGCTCCGTCGAGCGGATAGCGCCCGGCTTCGCCCTGCACACCGACTTCCCCGGCTCCGACGAACTGGCCCGCAGGCTGCCCGAGATCCTGCCCAGCATGAGCGTCGGCGAGAGCTCCCGGATCGTCTCCCAGGTCCTCGAACTCGGCTATCCGGTCCTGGAGTTCAGCCAGCACGACCGAGTGCCCGTCACCCCCGACTGGGGAGTGCCCCGGCGCGCCGAACACCGGCCCGCCCGGCGCCGCCACCCCATGGAGCCCGTGGCGCGGACCCAGCCGCCCTCGCCCGAGTTCGCCGCCGACCTCGAATACGCGGCGGTGCGCGAGCGGCTCGAATTCCTCAACGACGTCAGCGGCCGCATCGGATCCTCGCTCGACCTGTCCCGCACCATCCAGGAAGTCAGCGCCGCCGTCGTGCCGCGCTTCACCGACGTCGCGGGCACCTATCTGCGCGAGCAGGTCATCGCGGGCGAGGGCTTCCCCGACGGGCCGCCCGACGAGCGGACCCTGTGGCACCGGGTCGCCCTGGAGCACGTGGACGAGCCGGGCCGCTGGGACGACGTGGTGCCGGTCGGCGAGTCCATGCCGTTCCCCGCACACACCCCGTTCTTCCAGTGCATGACGTCCGGCGAGCCCGTCCTCGTGCCGCGGATCAGCGAGCAGATGGGCACCGCCATCGCCTCGCAGTTCGAGAAGCGCGACATCCGGCCGCTCATCAACGGCCGCTCGATGCTGGTCGTCCCGCTCAAGGCACGCAACGTGGTGCTCGGCTTCATGATCCTGCTGCGGCACGCCGAGCGCGCCGAGTTCAACGACATGGACCGAGTCACCGGCGCCGAACTCGCCGCGCGCGCCGGGCTCGTACTCGACAACGCCCGCATGTACACCTACCAGGAAAGCGTCGCCGACACCCTCCAGGACTCGATGCTGCCGCAGGTCACCCCGCGCATGGCGGGCTGCGACACGGCCACCCGCTATCTGCCCGGCACCCTGCTCGGCCGGGTCGGCGGCGACTGGTTCGACTCGATCAAACTGCCCGGCTCACGGACCGCCCTGGTGGTCGGCGACGTCATGGGCCACGGCCTCAACTCGGCGGCGATGATGGGCCAGTTGCGTACGGCCGTGCAGACCATGGCCGCGCTCGACCTGCCGCCCGACCAACTCCTGCGCAACCTCGACGACCTGGCGCAGCGCCTCGGCGAGCACTACCTCGCCACCTGCCTGTACGCCGTGTACGACCCCATCAGAGGCGAGCTCCTGATGGCCAACGCGGGCCATGTGCCGCCGGTGATCGTACGGTCGGCGGACGGTCGCAGCGAGCTCCTCGAACTGCCCACCGGAGCGCCGATCGGCGTCGGCGGAGTGCCCTTCGAGACGGCCCGCATCCGGGTCGAGCCCGGTGACCGGCTCGTCATGTGCACGGACGGGCTCGTCGAGGTGCGAGGCGAGGACATAGGCGTCGGTCTCGCCACGCTCTGCGAGTTCGCCGCGCACCCGGCGGCCTCCATGGACGACGCCTGCGACACGATCATCCGCGCCCTCAACACCCGCGGCGGCCGCAAGGACGACGTGGCTCTCCTCATGGCTCGGCTCAACGGCATCAGCCGCGAGCACGTCGCCGAGTGGCGGCTCGACGCCGACCCGCGCGAGGTCGGCAGGGCCCGCCGCCTGGTCCGCGAACAGCTCGCCCGTTGGGGCCTGTCGGCCGTCTCGGAAACGGTCGAGCTCCTGGTCAGCGAGGTCGTCACCAACGGCATCCGGCACGCGCACGGCCGTCAGGTCGAGCTGCGCCTGGTGCGGGCCGAGGCGCTGCTCTGCGAGGTGGTCGACGACGACCACACCCTGCCGACGCTGCTCAGCGCCGGCCCGCGCGACGAGGCGGGCCGGGGCCTGCGCGTGGTCAGCGCGCTCGCCCGGGAGTGGGGCACCAGCCGCACCGGCAACGGCAAGACCGTCTGGTTCGATGTGACGTTGCCGCGCACGGAACGCCGGGCGCGCTGATATCGGCCGCACGCTCGGCGGCCACCCAGACCGGCCGCAGCCCAGAGGCGGCCCAACTCCCGCCGGTCGAACGGCGGGTGAAGGTATGCGCCGGGTGCTTGCCCGCGTGCGCCCCGCGCGATAGACCGATCTTGACACTGTGCGTGCAGCCTGGGGAGTCGGTCATGAGCGTGACGAGTCGGTACAAGGACGCCTGGGAGGGGTTCTGGCGCGAGGCGCCGGACGAGCAGGGCGCGGTCTTCTGGGACGCGGAACCAGCCCTCACCGCGGCCCGCCACCTGGCCCACTTCGGCGCCCGTATCGACCGCCCCGACCTGCCCCTGGTGGACCTCGGCTGCGGCAACGGCACCCAGACCCGCTACCTCGCGGCCCGCTACCCGAAGGTGACCGGAGTCGACCTCTCGCCCGCCGCCGTCGAGCACGCCCGGAGTCAAGACCCGGACGGCGAGGCCGAGTTCGAGCAGCTCGACGCCACCGACACCAAGGCCGTCCACGAGCTGCACACCCGCCTCGGCGACGCCAACGTGTACGTGCGCGGCGTCCTGCACCAGTGCGAACCGGCCGACCGCCGGCCCGTCGCCGACGCCATCGCCACCCTGCTCGGCACGCACGGCCGGGCCTTCGTGGTGGAGCTCGCCGAGGCCGCCAAGCCCGTCCTGATGGGGCTCGCCCAGAGCCCGGCGGGCCCGCCGCCCAAGCTCCGCCCGGTCTTCGCCCACGGCATCGCACCCGGAGAGGTCTCCGACGCCGCGCTCGTGGAACTGCTCACCAGCGCGGGCCTGACGGTCCTCGCGCAGGGCGAACTCCCGCTCACCACCACGGAATACACCGCCGACGGCCGGCGCATCGAGCTGCCGTCCAGATGGCTGGTGGTCGGCCCGGCGGGGAGCGAAGGCCCGAAGGAGCCCTGATCTCCCGCCAATTCACTCGCACGATCTCCCGCGAAAATCACCTGGACGACCTCCCGCGAATTCACCTGGACGCGGAGCAACGCAATGCACCCGGCCTCCCTCTTCTCGGACGAGCAACCCCCGAGAGCGCCCGGGAGCCGGGCCGGCTCCCGCCAGAAGGAGCACCGTGTTCCGCATCGCAGCCCGCGCCGTGGCCGTCGCCGGCCTGGCCCTTCCGCTCCTGGGGGCCGGATCCGGCGCGGCCGTCGCGGACACGGGCGCCCCCGTGCCCGGAGCGAGCCAGGCCGGGCCGCGTTTGACCCTCGACTGGGACCAGGTCGAAGTGGGCGGCTGGGCTGGGGTCGCGATCACGGGCATGCCGCCGGGCTGGGACGCGGTGACCGTCAGCTCGCCCGCCCTCACCGCACCGGTCCGCCTCACGCCCAAGAAGCCGGGCGGTCCGGATTCGCGCCGGTTCCCCGAATCGGACGGCGAGGACGTCCGCGGCGACATCGCGCCGGGCACCTACCCCGTGACCGCCACCCGCGACGGGCACACCGTGGCGAGCGCCCGGCTGACGGTCACACCGCAGGCCCCCGCGCTCATCACCCGCTTCGTGGCAGGGCCCAAGAGCGGCAACCTGGGCAGGGCCGACTCCACACCCCGCGTGACCGTGCGGCCCGGCAGCCAGATCGTCGTGCTGCTCGCCGACCACAACCCCGCCCCCGACGAGGACACCCTCACCGTCAGGTCCAGGGCGTTCGAAGCGCCCATGACCATCACCACCGACGACGACGATGACGACCCCGGCTGCAAGTGCGACGACGGCGCCACCGTGTACTCCGGACACACCACCGTCCGCGGCGACCTCCCGGCGGGGACGTACCCGCTCACCGTCGTCAGCCACGGCGGCCGCAACACCAGCACCGCGCACCTCAAGGTGGGCGGCAAATCCCTTGCGCGGCACGGCGGTTGGCTGACCGCGGGGGCCGTCGCGCTGGCGTTGACCGGGGTCCTCGCCCTCGTCCTGCGCCATCGCCTGCGCCGGCGGCGCGGATAGCCGGCCTCAGCGCGCGGTGGCGCTCAGCGTGAAGGTCGCTCCGTCGGGGTCTTTGACGCGGACCCAGGTGCCGGTGCGGGAGACGCCGTCGGCCAGGACGGTGGCGCCGTAGGCAAGGGCCTTCTCGGCATGGCCGTGGGGGTCCTCGACGGCGAAGTGGGTGTGCCAGTGGGGGCGCAGGCTGGGGTCGGGGGCGGCCTCCACGGCGCCGGAGGTGAGGCGGGCGACGATGTGTCCCGCGTGGCGCAGGACGACTTCGTCGTGTTCGTACTGGACGTCGCAGCAGCCGGGCCGGTCGCAGGCCCATTCCAGGACCTCGCCGTAGAAGATCGCCGCGTCGAAGGCGTTGCGGGTGTGCAGCCGCGTCCAGGCGGGCGCGGCGTCGCGCCAGGCCTCCCAGTTCGACAGGAGTGGGCCTTGCCAGATGCCGAAGACGGCCCCGTCGCGGTCGGCGGCCAGCGCGCCGCGCCCGGTGTGCAGGGCGACCGGGCCGACTGCCACGGTGGCGCCCCGCTCGCGGATGCGGCCCGCGGTGACATCGGCGTCCTCCACCGCGAAGTACGGCGTCCAGGCGACCGCGACCTGGAGGGCCGGCGCGAGGGCCCCGATACCGGCGACCGGAACGCCGTCCGCGAGGGCGACCCGGAACTCCTCACCGAGGGACCCGGCCCGGAACGTCCAGCCCATCGTCGCGCCGTAGAAGTCGAGCGCGGCACCCAGGTCGCGGGCCATCAGACTCACCCAGCACGGAGCCCCGCACACGGCCGCGCTCGAATCGGCGGGCGTGCGCGGATCCGCAGCGGTGTCGGCGTTGCTCGGTGACGGCGTCACGAAAGCCCCTCGCTCTCAGGAATTTCGGCATACCGGCACATGGCCCCCTTATTGTCCCGCTTCCGGCCCCCGCTCGCACGCCGGAGCCGTCCGGCGCCGGTCACTGGTCGGGGTCGCAGCTCTCCCTGCGCCGTCCGATCGTGATCAGCGCGGCCATGAGGGCGTCGTGATCGTCCCGGGCCGCCACGTGGACGGCGCCTTCCTCAAGGACGGCGTGCAGCTCCGGGAGCCCGGCGGTGGCGGGCGTCGTCCGCAGGATGACGCCGCTGGGCGGAGTCAGCGAGCGCAGCCCCGTGAACAGGGCGGCCGGATCGCTGTCCCCGTCCATGCTGGGGTCGAGGACGGTGACGTCGGGCAGCAGGACATGGGCCTGGGCCAGGGCGAGCCGGGGGCTCGGGGTGTGCGCGATGACGCGGAAGTGGCGGTTGCGGTGGATGCGCTCGCGCAGCAGGGCCGCTTCCTCGTCGTCGGCTACCAGCAGGACGGTCATCACGCTTCCAGCATGGGCGCACCGACCGGCACGAGCCACGCGAGGCAGGTGAGAGCCTGTGTCTGAACCCCGCCCGGGCCCCCGGTGTCAGCCGAGCGCCGCCTCCGCGAGGACCCGGGCCGTCTCGCGCCCGGCCCGCAGGGCGTCGGCGTCGGTGGCGGGCACGCAGTGGCCGAGCCCGGGGTCGTACGTCGTCATGATGATGCCCGCGTGGTCGGTGTCCACCTCGTGCAGCCTCGCGGGCCGGTGCCGTTTCTCCAGCGCGGTGAGGAAGTCGCGGGAGTGGTGGCACTCGACCACCGTGTCCGCCGTGCCGTGGATCAGCACGACGGGCACCTCGGACGTGGCCGCCTCCGCCAAGTCGTCCAGGGGGACGGAACCCGTGCTGCGGGCGGGGTGCCAGTAGAGGCCGGCGATGCCGACGACCGCCTTCGGAAGCCGGCCGTCGGTGAGGTCCGGCCGCAGCGCCGTGCCGATCGCCGCGCCCGCCCCCGCCGACCAGCCCGCCACGACGAGCCGCTCCGGGTCGGCGCCGAAGCCGGCCGCGTTCTCGCGTACGTACCGCAACGACGCGACGAGGTGTGCGCGGCCGCCGTCGGGGGCGTCCGAGCGCCAGTCCGGCACGAACACGGTCAGTCCGTGCGAGGCCGTCTCCTCGGCGAGGGCGCCGACTTCGAACCGCGAGTCGGGGCCCATGCCGTGCCAGAGCAGCACCGCCGGAGTGGTCGCCTGGGCGCCCTGCGGGCGGTACACGTCGAGGAGTCGGGGCGCGGATCCGTCCACCGCGGTGTACGGGACTGTGCTGCTCGGCATGGCGGTCCTTGGGCTGAACGAGGCTGAAACGACCTTCACCGTAACGCTCTTCGCACGGCGAGCGGATTACCCGGAGGGCCGGGAACCCGCTCATCGGCGTCCTCAGTGCGGTGCGTGCCGCGCCGCGTGGGTCTCCGCCCAGAGGGTGCGGGTGATCTCGGCGGCCGGCGCGCTTCGTGCGAGGCGGTGGCGGGTCCCAGCCCACAGGTGGAGCCGCTCGGCGTCCCCGGCCTCGGCGGCGGCCGAGCGCAGCGCGCGCGTCAGGTGGTGCACCTGCGGGTACGCGCTGGGGGCCGCGGCGTCGTAGGTGTCGATGAAGTGGTTGCGAAGGCCGCGGGCCGGGCGCCCGGAGAAGGCCCGGGTGACAGCCGTCGTCCCGAAGCGCTCGTCGGCGAGGGCGTCCTTGTGGGTCGCCGAGGCGCCCGACTCGTCGGCGCGCAGGTACAGGGTGCCGAGCTGGGCCGCGCACGCCCCCGCGCGCAGTACGGCGGCGACGTCCGCGCCCGTGCCGAGCCCACCGGCGGCGATGAGCGGCAGTCGTACGCGGTCGCGTACCGAGGTCAGCAGATCGAGCAGGGGTACGTCCTCGGGCCGCGCCGCGACATCGTGCGTGGCGCGGTGGCCGCCCGCCAGCGGCCCCTGGACGCAGAGCGAGTCCATGCCCACGGCCTCCGCCGCCACGGCCTCGGCGGGCGTGGTGACGGTGGCCACGAGGTGGCTGCCCGCCCGTTGCAGGGCCTCGGCGGTCTCGGGCGAGGGCAGCCCGAAGGTGAAGGAGACGAGAGGCGCGGGCTCGCTCAGGAGCACCTCGATCTTCTCGTCCCACCCGTCGTCGTCGAACCCGGCGTCGGGCATCGGCAGCGTGAGGCCGAACCGGTCGGCCTCGGCGCGCAGTTGCTCGCGGTACACGCCGACGGCCTCGACGGCGCCCGGATCCGAGACACCCGGCACGAAGAGGTTGACGCCGAACGGCCGCGAGGTCAGCTCACGGGTGCGGGCGAGCTGCTCGCGCATGCCCTGCGCGGTGCGGTATCCGGCGGCCAGGAACCCGAGGGCGCCCGCGCTGTTGACGGCTGCGACCAGTTCGGGGGTGGAGGCGCCGCCCGCCATGGGCGACTGCACGATCGGAACGGCTAACTCGTCGAGGCGGAAGAACATGGGGACTTCTCCGAGGAGTTGAGGGGCGTGGGGGGTGCGGTGCGGCGTCTTCACGAACTATGTGATGCCTACACGGAGCCAGGGGTGATGATCCGTCAGGAAAGTGTGACCCACCAGACAGCCGCGGGCCCCGCGGTCCGGGGCGGTCGGCGCCCGGCGGGCCTGCGCGGAGCTCGCCGCGAATGGCTCGAACTCGTCGCCGCCGCGCGCAGGGTGGCGTCCTCCCGGACAGCGACGTACGTCGCGGCCCGCACTCCCGGAACCCCTTCCCGCCGATCGACGGGGCGCCTTACCGGGAGACCGGATACGGTGCTGCTGTGCTGATCAAGGGGGAGGACCCGGGGACGGCGCTGCTACTGGCGGCCGCCCCGGCGAACAAGGGCCGTCTCATCGACGCGGCGTCGGTCCTGCCGGGCCTGGCCGCGGTCGCCCCGGGCGTGCTGGCCGGCACCGGCGCGGCCACCGTCGTGGAGCTCGCCGATCCGGTCGACCCGCAGACCGTACTGACCCGGATCCGCGCCGTGGCCGCCGCGCCCGGCCCGCTGTTCGTCTACCTGGCCGGACAGGTGCACGTGGACGCCAAACAGCGGCGGATCCATGTCGCACTCGCCCGCACCACACAGGCGACCGTGCGCTACACCGGCCTTCCCTGGGCCTGGCTGGCGCACGAGTTCCAGGTGCGCCCGCCCGGCATGACCACGGTGGTCGTCGACCTCGTCGCCGACCCGGCGGCCTGGCAGCGGCTGCGGCAGGAGGGCCTCGCCCTCGGCCACGGCGTCCGCCTGTACGGGCGGATCACCGCGCCCGCGCCGCGCCGCGAGATCGCCACCCCCGACTATCTGAAGGTGTACGCCGAGGTGTGGCGCGGCGGCGCCCGGCCCTCGCTCGCCGAGCTCCACGCGTACGCGGCGGACCGGGCGGGCCCCGGCGACGCCCTGTACCTGGCCATGGACGGAGTGCCCACCGACACGGGCCGGGCCCCGGTGCCGCAGCAGTCCGTATCGCAGGCCTCGGCCGACCCGCATCCCGCGATCCTGGCCGCCGCCGGCGCGGGGCGCCACGGTGAGGCGGCCTCGATGGCGGCGATGTGGGAGAGCGAGGCACTGCGTGCGTACGGGCCGGGGTCGCTGGAGGCGATCCACTGGCTGGAGGTCCGTGCCGACCTCGCCCGGCTCGCCGGGGAACCGGCCCGTTCCTGCGAGTTGTGGATGACCTCCGCGCAGGCCAGGCTCGCGCGTGGGCAGACCACCGACGACGCAGACGTCCAAGGCGCCGTCGACCGCGCGCACCACCAGTGGGAGCAGCTCCGCGACCCGGAACGCGCCCGATCGCTGGCCCCTGATCTGGTTGCCCTGCGTCGACAGGTGCCAGGCCGCCAGCGCGGCGCGGTGGAGGCCGTACAGCGGCGTCTGGAGCAACTGCACGCGGTGCCGGCCGCCGGCCGCTGAGGGGGTGTGCAGTCCGCCGCGCAATACGCGCCCCGAAAGGGGCGTGGGGAACCGCGAGCGGCCAGCCCCCACCGGCCCGCGGAAGACGCGCTCCACCTCCCGCGGGTGAGCCCGCCGGCCGGGACCTATCCAACGCGCCGCCGGAACCGGCGCAGCCGCTCCTCCCAGCGGCCCGCGACGCGCCCGGCCGCCCAGATGCGGCGTGCCAGGCGGGCCGCCCACCCCGCCCGCCGGGCCCGGGCGCGCACCGCGCCGCGCCGTACGGGTGGGCGGGTGCTCACTGCCCTCGGTCTGCCCATGTACCCAGGGTGGTCCGCCCGCCCGGCCACCGCATGCCGAGCGCGCGGCACCGCGCCCGAGACCGGACCTCGGGCGCGCCCGTGCCCGGTGTCCTCCCACCATCCCGGGAGCCCGTCTGGCGCCGCCGACACTGGTCAACTCACTTCACCGCCCAGGTAGTTGACGTAGGGGTGCCGTGTGCCTGAGCCACGTGGACGCAGTGCTCCCGGTCGGCGCCCGGGGCGTCAAAGGTGTGGACCTCTGGTGACCGTCCGGTCCCTGGCCTGGGTATTCGGCGGCGGGTACCGTGGGGCGCCATGAAGATCCTCATCAGTGCGGACATGGAAGGCGCCACCGGAGTCACCTGGCCGGCCGATGTGCTGCCGGGAACACCGCAGTGGGAGCGCTGCCGGGCGATGTTCACGTCCGACGTGAACGCGGCCGTGCTCGGTTTCTTCGACGGGGGCGCCGACGACGTACTCATCAATGAGGCGCACTGGTCCATGCGTAATCTGCTGCTCGAACGGCTCGACGAACGGGCCCAGATGCTCACCGGCAAGCACAAGTCGCTGTCCATGGTGGAGGGCATCCAGCACGGCGACGTCGACGGGATCGCCTTCGTCGGCTACCACACGGGCGCCGGTACGGCGGGCGTGCTCGCCCACACCTACCTCGCCAACTCCATCACCGGGGTGTGGCTCAACGGCGCCCGCGCCAGCGAGGGGCTGCTCAACGCGCATGTCGTCGCCGAGTACGGGGTGCCGGTGGTCCTGGTGACCGGCGACGACCTCACCTGTGCCGACGCCGAGGGGTATGCGCCGGACGCCCGCAAGGTGGCCGTCAAGGACCACGTCTCGCGGTACGCGGCGGTCTGCCGCACCCCCGCGCGTACCGCCGGGGACATCAGGGCGGCGGCGAAGGAGGCCGCGGCCCTCGCGCGCAGGGCCGCGCCCGTGGACGGCGGCCCGTTCACCGTGGAGATCGAGTTCGACGCCGAGCACCTCGCCGACGCGGCCACTGTGGTGCCCGGCGTGGCGCGTACGGGTGAACGGCGCGTCTCCTACACCAGTTTGACGATGTATGAGGGCATTCGCACCTTCAAGGCGGTCACGACGATCGTCTCGTCCGCCGTGGAGGAGCAATATGGCTGAGGTGGAGACGGCCGATCAGGTGGCGCTCGACGAGGTGGTGGCCTTCACCTCCGAGCTGATCCGGATCGACACCAGCAACCGGGGCGGCGGCGACTGCCAGGAGCGCCCGGCCGCCGAGTACGTCGCCGAGCGCCTCGCCGCGGCGGGCCTAGAACCCCACATGCTGGAGCGCACCAAGGGACGTACCAACGTGGTCGCCCGGATCGAGGGCACCGACCCCTCGGCCGACGCCCTCCTCGTGCACGGGCACCTCGACGTGGTGCCCGCCGAGGCCGCCGACTGGAGCGTGCACCCCTTCTCGGGCGAGGTCCGGGACGGGTTGGTGTGGGGCCGGGGCGCCGTCGACATGAAGAACATGGACGCGATGGTCCTCGCGGTCGTACGGGCCTGGGCCCGGCACGGGGTGCGGCCCCGGCGGGACATCGTCATCGCGTACACCGCCGACGAGGAAGCAAGCGCCGTCGACGGCTCCGGCTTCCTCGCCGATCACCACCCCGAGCTGTTCGAGGGCTGCACGGAGGGGATCAGCGAGTCGGGCGGCGTCACCTTCCACGCCGGGCGGGGCATGGAGATCTACCCGATCGGAGCGGGGGAGCGCGGCACCGCCTGGCTGCGGCTCACCGCGCACGGCCGCGCGGGCCACGGCTCCAAGGTGAACCGCTCCAACGCGGTCAGCCGGCTCGCCAGCGCCATCGTCCGCATCGGCGCGTACGAGTGGCCGGTCAGGATCACCCCCACGGTCCGCGCGAGCCTCGTCGAACTCGCCGCCCTGCACGGCATCGACGCCGACCCGGACGCCGAGGACTTCGACGCCGACGAACTCCTCGGCAAGCTCGGCCCGGCCGCAGCCCTCGTCGAGCCGGTGATCCGCAACACCGCCAACCCGACGATGCTGGAGGCCGGTTACAAGGTCAACGTCATCCCGGGGCACGCGACCGCCTACGTCGACGGGCGGATCGTGCCCGGCGGCGAGGCCGAGTTCCGTACGACGATGGACCGGCTGACCGGGCCCGACGTCGACTGGGACTTCCACCACGGCGAGGTCGCGCTCCAGGCGCCGGTCGACTCGCCGACGTACCTCAAACTGAAGGCCGCCATCGAGCGGTTCGCGCCCGAGGGCCAGGTGGTGCCGTACTGCATGTCGGGCGGCACCGACGCCAAGCAGTTCTCGCGGCTCGGCATCACCGGCTACGGCTTCGCGCCGCTGCGCATGCCGGCCGGGCTCGACTACCAGGCGCTGTTCCACGGCGTCGACGAACGGGTGCCCGTGGACGCCCTGCACTTCGGCGTCCAGGTCCTCGACCACTATCTGCGGTCCGCATAGCCCCGAGGGAGAGTTGCAACGATGGTGCCCATCGCGCCTTACGGAAGCTGGCCGTCGCCGATCGACGCGGCCCTGGCCGCCGCTCACGACGGATACCCCGACCATGTCGGGGTGGTCGGCGACGACCTGTGGTGGACGGAGGCGCGCCC
Organism: Streptomyces sp. NPDC001415; assembly: GCF_053597395.1. Classification (NCBI taxonomy): domain Bacteria; kingdom Bacillati; phylum Actinomycetota; class Actinomycetes; order Kitasatosporales; family Streptomycetaceae; genus Streptomyces; species Streptomyces sp. NPDC001415. The sequence goes on along the minus strand of NZ_JBSFIE010000006.1, from coordinate 129,036 downwards.
CACCGAGGGCGGCAGGCGGGTCCTGGTGCGTCGCCGCCCCGAAGGCGAGGCGCGGCCGGTCCTGCCCGAGCCGTGGAACGTGCGCAGCCGGGTCATGGAGTACGGCGGCCGGCCCTGGGACGGCGCCGCCCGGGCGGCCGAGGGCCCGCTCGTCGTGTTCGTGCACTTCACCGACCAGCGGCTCTACGCGTACGAGCCGAACGCGACCGCCGCGCCGAGGCCGCTCACCCCGCTGTCCCCGATCGGCGGGGGCCTGCGCTGGGTCGATCCCCGGATCGACCTCGACCGGGGTGAGGTGTGGTGCGTCCTGGAGGAGTTCACCGGGGAGGGCCCCACCGACGTACGCCGCGTGATCGCGGCCGTGCCTTTGGACGGATCGGCCGCCGAACACCGGGGCGCCGTACGGGAGTTGAGCGACGGGCGGCACCGGTTCGTCACCGGACCGCGGCTCTCGCCCGACGGCCGGCGGGCCGCCTGGATCGGCTGGGACCACCCCCGGATGCCGTGGGACGGCACCGAGCTGATCCTCGCGGACGTCGGCGAGGACGGCACCTTGCGCCGGGCCCGGACGTTCGCGGGCGGCCCCGAGGAATCCATCGCGCAGGCCGACTGGGCCGCCGACGGGCAGCTCCTGTTCGCCTCCGACCGCAGCGGCTGGTGGAACCTGTACCGCGCCGACCCCGACGGAGGGGAAGCGGTCGCGTTGTGCCCCCGCGAGGAGGAGTTCGCGGGACCGCTGTGGCAGGTCGGGCGGCGCTGGTTCCAGCCACTGGAGAGCGGCCTGGTCGCCGCCGTCCACGGCCGGGGCGCCACCACGCTCGGCATACTCGACCCGGAGAGCGGCGAACTCGTCGACGCCGCCGGACCCTGGACCCAGTGGAACCCGACGCTCGCCGCGCACGGCAGCCGCGTCGTGGGCGTCGCCGCGAGCCCGCGCAGCGCGTACGAACTCGTCGAACTGGACACCGCCACCGGCCGTGCCCGCGTGATCGGCTGTGGCCACGACGACGCGGTCGACCCCGCCTACTACCCCGAGCCGCTGATCCGCACCTACACCGGGCCCGGCGGCCGCGACATCCACGCCCACGTCTACCCGCCGCACAGCCCCGACCGCATCGCCCCCGCTGACGAACTGCCGCCCTATGTCATCTGGGCGCACGGCGGCCCCACCAGCAACGTTTCGCTCGTACTCGACCTGGAGACCGCCTACTTCACCTCGCGCGGCATCGGCGTCGTCAAGGTCGACTACGGGGGGTCCACGGGATACGGCCGCGCCTACCGCAACCGGCTGCGCGAACAGTGGGGCGTCGTCGACGTCGAGGACTGCGCCGCCGTCGCCCGCGCCCTGGCCGACGAGGGCACCGCCGACCCGCGGCGCCTCGCGATCCGCGGCGGCAGCGCGGGCGGCTGGACCACGGCCGCCTCCCTCGCCGCCACCGATGTGTACGCCTGCGGCACGATCAGCTACCCCGTCCTCGATCTCGCGGGCTGGCTCGATGCCACCCACGACTTCGAATCGCGGTATCTGGAGAGCCTCGTCGGCCCGTACGCCGAACTGCCCGGCCGCTACCGCGAACGCTCGCCCGCCCAGCACGCGGACCGCATCACCGCGCCCTTCCTGCTGCTCCAGGGCCTGGACGACGCGATCTGCCCGCCCGCGCAGTGCGAGCACTTCCTGGAGAAGATGACGGGGCGCGGCATCCCGCACGCCTACCTCACCTTCGAGGGCGAGGGCCACGGCTTCCGCCGCGCGGACACCATGGTCCGCGCCCTGGAGGCCGAATTCTCCCTGTACGCCCAGGTGTTCGCGATCGACCGCACCGACATCCCCCTCCTGGAACTCACCAAGTGACCGCCGCCGAACTCACCCGCCCGCCCCGGCTGCGGCCCGGCGCCAGGATCGCCGTGGTCGCCCCCAGTGGACCCGTCGTCGAGGAGCGGCTCCAGGCCGGGCTCGACGTCCTGCGCGGCTGGGACCTCGACCCGGTCGCCACGCCCCAAGTCGCCGATTTGAACCGGGAGTTGAGGTATCTGGCGGGCGAGGACGAGCAGCGGGCGCGCGACTTCCAGCGGGCCTGGTGCGACCCCGCCGTCGACGCGGTGATGTGCGCACGCGGCGGCTACGGCGCCCAGCGCATGGTCGACCTCCTCGACTGGAACGCGCTGCGGGCGGCCGGCCCCAAGGTGCTCATCGGCTACAGCGACGCGACCGCCCTGCACGAGGCGTTCGCCGTCCGCCTGGGCCTCGCCACCCTGTACGGCCCGATGGCCTCGGCGCTCGCCTTCATCAAGAACGCCGCCACCCAGGAGTCCCTGCGCACCACCCTGTTCGAGCCGGAGGCCGCGATGACCCTCGGCCTGCCGGGCGCCCGCGCGCTGATCCCCGGCCGGGCGCGCGGCGTCACCGTCGGCGGCTGCCTGTGCCTGCTCGCCGCGGACCTCGCGACCCCGCACGCCCGCCCGTCCGCCGCGGGCGGACTGCTCCTGCTCGAAGACATCGGCGAGGAGGACTACCGCCTGGACCGCATGCTGACCCAGCTCCTGCGCGCGGGCCGGCTGGACGGCGTCACCGGCGTCGCCCTCGGCTCCTGGCTGGAGTGCGGACCGTACGAGGAGAGGGTGCGCCCGGTTCTGTACGACCGCCTGGCCCCTCTGGGCGTGCCGGTGGTGGAGAACCTGGGGTTCGGCCACTGCGACACGGCGCTGACGATGCCGCTGGGGGTGCCCGCGGTGCTGGACGCGGACGGGGGGACGATCACGCTGGAGAGGCCCGCACTGGCCTGAAGGTGACGCACCGTCAGGAGCGCGGGGCGGTGACACGGCGCGGCTCCGCCGCGATGGGGGTCCCCTTGTTCGAGCGGAGCCGAGATTTCGGGAGAGCGACGAGCCGCGGCCGACCCTCAGCGGTCCGACAACGCGTCAAACCGCCCGTGTCACAGTCGTTGACGCAGAACTTGCACGTGTCACAGCATGAGCCCGACCTACCAATCGGTAGGCTCGCTCGCCGTGGAGGACGCCGTGACCCGTCGCCGTACCGTGCCCAGAGTCCGCAAACCGCTGGCGACCGCCCTCGGCGCCGCACTCGCCCTACCGCTGCTCGCGGCCGCGCCGTCAGCCGCCGCACCGGCCGCCGCGTCGCGGGGCGCCGCCGAGGGCCAAGTCACCGTCACCGCGGTGAGGTTCACCGTCAGGGTCGGGGACCGGACCTGTGCCGTCGACGCCGACGTGTACCGCCCGGCCGGGGTCGACAAGGCCCACCCCGCGCCCGCCGTGCTCACCACCAACGGCTTCGGGGGCAGCAAGTCGGACGGCTCGACCGACGCCACCGCGAAGGCGTTCGCCGCCCGCGGCTATGTCGCGCTCGCCTATTCGGGGCTCGGCTTCGGTAAGTCGGGCTGCCTCATCTCCCTCGACGACCCGGGTCTCGACGGCCGCGCCGCGTCCCGCCTCGTCGACTTCCTTGCCGGGACCCGCGCCGCCGACGACGGTACCCGGATCGACTACGTCACCCAGGACCACCCGGGCGACCCGCGCGTCGGCATGATCGGCGGCTCGTACGGCGGCGCCATCCAGATGGCCACGGCCGCCGTCGACCACCGCGTCGACGCCCTCATCCCGATGATCACCTGGAACGACCTGACGTACGCGCTCGACCCCAACAACGTGGCCGACCGCGATGTGCCCGGAGCCTTCAAATGGCAGTGGACCAACGGGTTCTACCTCATCGGTGAGAGCCAGCCCATCACGCTGCCGAACCTCGACCCGTCCCGCTGGGGCTCGCTCGGCTGTGTGCACTTCGTGACCGGCGTCTGCAAGACCATCGGGCTGCTCAACTCGGGCAGCTACCCGGCCGCTCCCACCGCCGCGATGCAGCGCTACGCCCGCAGCGTGTCCCCGGTCGGCTACCTCGACCAGATCGAGGCGCCCACCCTGCTCATCCAGGGCCAGACCGACGCCCTGTTCAACCTCAACGAGGCGACGGCGACGTACGAGGCGCTGAAGGAGAACGGCACCACGACCAAGATGATCTGGCAGTCCTGGGGCCACAGTGGCGGCCGGGCGCCCGGTGAACTCGACGTGGACCTGGGCAACTTGGAGACCAGCTACACCGGTCGGCGCATCCTGGCCTGGTTCGACCGCTACCTCCGCAAGCAGAGGACCGACACCGGGCCCGCCTTCGCCTACTACCGCGACTGGCGGAGCGGCTACGGGGAGGCTGCCAAGGTGCCCCCGCTCACACAGAAGGTCTACCTCTCCGGCGACGGCAAGCTCGTCGACAACCGCGCGAAGGTGGCGCGCGGCAGCCGCGCGTACACCAACTGGCTCGTCCCGACGAGCCATTCGGAGAGCCCGCTGGCGGGCATGCTCGGCCTGCCGGACCCCGTGCCGTACGACACCGCGGGCACCTACCTCGGCTGGGACACCGACCCGCTGACGGCGCCCGTCGACGTGGTCGGCTCGGCGAAGGCCACCCTCAAGGTCTCCTCACCGGCGGCGGAGAAGGTGCAGAACTCCGGTGACGCCGCCGACAAGCTGGTCCTCTTCGCCAAGTTGTACGACGTGGCGCCCGACGGCACCAAGACGCTGGTGCGCCGCCTGGTCGCCCCGGTGCGCGTGCCCGACGTCACCGAGCCGTTCACCGTCGCGCTGCCCGGCATCGCGCACCGCTACGAGGCCGGGCACCGCATCGAGTTCGTGGTCGCCGCGAGCGACGACTCCTACCTCGGCAACAAGGGCATCAAGCCGGTGACCGTCGTGAGTGCCCCCGGTGACCCGGGGACGCTCCAACTGCCCGTGGTCAGTGGGAAGTTGAACTGATCGCCGCGTAGCCGGGACGCACGATCGCGTCGATGATGCGACGGCGTTCCGGCAGCGGCAGGAACGCCGCCTCGACCGCGGCGACGGTGAACTCCTCGAAGACCTCCGGGCCGTAGCCGAAGGCGTCCGCCATGTGCTGGAACTCCTCGCTCATGGTCGTGCCGGACACCAGGCGGTTGTCGGTGTTGAGGGTGACCGTGAAGCCGAGCCGGCGCAGCTCGTCGATCGGGTGCTTCTCGTACGAGAGCGCGGCGCCCGTCTGGAGGTTGGACGTCGGGCAGACCTCCAGGGCGATCCGGTTGTCCCGGACGTACGCGGCGAGGTGGCCCAGGGTGCCGTCCGCGGCGATGTCGTCGGTGATGCGGACGCCGTGCCCGATGCGCTCGGCGCCGCACACCTGGACCGCCTCGTGCACCGACTCGGCGCCCACGGCCTCGCCGGCGTGGATGGTGATGTGGCAGTTGTGGCGCTTGAGGTGCTGGAAGGCGGGCAGGTGCTCGGCCGGCGGGTTGCCGATCTCGCCGCCCGCGATGTCGAAGCCCGCCACCCCGCGGTCGCGGTGGGCGACGGTGAGCTTGGCTATCTCCAGGGAGCGCCGGGTGTGGCGCATGCCGGTGAGCAGCGCACGGACGGTGATCCTTCCGCCGGTGCGGCGCTCGCCCTCGCGCAGGCCCTCGTTGACGGCGTCCACGACCTCGTCGAGGGTCAGGCCGCCCTCCAGGTGCTGCTCGGGCGCGTACCGCACCTCCGCGTAGACGACCCCGTCGGCCGCCAGGTCCTCGGCGCACTCGGCCGCGATGCGGTGCAGCGCCTCGCGGGTCTGCATCACCGCGCAGGTGTGGGCGAAGGTCTCCAGGTAGCGCTCCAGGGAGCCGGAGTCCGCGGCGTCGCGGAACCACACCGCGAGCTCGGCCGGGTCCTCGGTCGGCAGACCGGCGTACCCGCAGGCGCGGGCCAGCTCGACGATGGTGGCGGGGCGCAGGCCACCGTCGAGGTGGTCGTGGAGGACGGCCTTCGGAGCGCGGCGGATCCACTCGGCGGGGGCGACCGAAGCGGCGGCGGCAGGGTTGTCTGACAAGTGCATGAGGCGGGAGTGTACAGCGTGTCGCGCCGGAGCCCTGCGGGGTGCTAGGAGGACTGGAGGACCGGCAGCGCGGGCGCCCCCGTCGGCAGCATGTGCTTGGCGGCCATGACCGGCGTGCCGTCGACCCGTACGACCTGGGTGATCAGCACGGCCGGGGTGTCCGCCGGGCGGTCCAACTGCTCGCCCCTGCGCCGGCCGAGCAGCGTCGCGCTGACCCCGCTGTGCGCGGTGAGCGGGACGCCCCGCGAGGCCTCGGCGAGGACGGTGAGCATCGAGACGGCGGGCTCGGCGGACAGGGCCGCGCCGAACGCGGGGTGCAGCCTCTCCAGGACGCCCTCCGGCGCCGCCCACTCATGGCTGAGTGCGACCGCCAAAGCCTCCCCGACCAGCACCGACTCCCAGAACCGCAGCTCGGACCCGGCAGGCGCGAGCAGGTGCTGGGCGGTGAAGTCGGTGGGCTCCTCGCGGCTGCGCAGCAGGGCCCGCACCCGGACCGGGCCGAGCAGGTCGTCGAGCGGCTGGAGCTGTTCGAAGCCGCGCCGGGGCGGCCGGTCGTTCACCGTCCGGCCCACCCCGCGCCGTACCGAGAGCAGCCCGTCCTCCTGGAGCAGGAGCAGCGCCTCGCGCAGCGCGGGACGGCTCACCCCGAGCTCGCCCGCGAGCTTGGGCTCCGAAGGCAGGGTGGAGCCCGGGGGATAGGTGCCGTCGTGGATCGCGTCCGCGATCCGCTCGTACAGCGCGACGACCGGCCTGCGCTGCTGCCCGCTCATGGCCATGAACCTGCCCCTCGGTATGCCGGACGCCCAGCATGACCCGGCCCCGACTTGTCTGACAAGGCGGCCCGGGGTCGTAGGGGCTCACCCGTACGGCCCGCTCCACCGCACCCCGTAGCGGCGTGTCCGTCAACCTGGGCGGAAGGGAGCGACGGCAGCACCAGCGGAAAGGGCCGGGTCATGAGCCCCAGGGACGAGTCGAGCAGCACGCAGGGCAGAGCGGGCGGCGCCTTCACACCGGCCAGGATCGCGATCCTCGCCCTCGCCGTCCTGGCGCTCGTCTTCATCTTCGAGAACACGCGACAGGTCAAGATCCGGCTGTTGATCCCCGAAGTCTCGATGCCCCTCTACCTCGCGCTGCTCGGGGTGTTCGTGGTGGGGCTGTGCTGCGGCGGCTACTTCATGAAGAGGCGGAGCAGGTAATGCGCACGCGGGCACGCGCCGCGACGGTGACGGCGGGTCCGATCCTGGCGACGGCGGCCTCGACGGGCACCGCCCTGGCCGAGGGTGCGGCGGTCGTCGCCGGCCCGCCGTTGAGCCGCATGAGCCGCACGCCGTAGCCATTGGACACGGCCTACCGACGCCCACCCTTGTAATTGATCTTCATCGTGTCGAGGTCTGTCACGGTCGACCGCAGCTCGCGGAACCCATGACCCAGCGCCGCCAGCGCGGACTCCGCCCTGTCCTCGGCGATCGCCGCGGCCATCTCCTCGCCGTCGGCGGCGTCCGAGACGACGGTGTAGCGCCACGAGAAGTGCTTCAGTGCCCGGTCATAGGTGAGCGAGCCCTCCTCGGTGAAGGTCATCGCGGTCAGACCATGGTCGTCGACCTCCGCGAGCAGCCGCGTGCGTGAATCCTCGCTCAGCCCGTCCCACACGCCGCGCACGATGACCCGGTAGGTGTGCTGCTCGCTCATGTCCTGCTGTCCTTCCGTACCGCATGTCCGCGTCTCCGCGTCTCCGCGTCCGAAGCCTCTGTGCCCGAACCGCTGTCGCGGGAAGATCGTCGCCCACCGATCGGAACGTGTCGATCGATATACGGCCGCTATACGGCGAAGCCCCGAGCCGTCCCACAAGCGCCCTTGAAGCAACCGCCCCCGTCCCTTGGACGCCGATGTCCTCGACCCCTCCGTCGTGCCCGCCGTGGACAGTCCGGACCCGGGCGCCTGCCACCCGGTGAACTCGCCCCGCTTCTGCGCGAGTTGGTGCGGTCAGAGCGCTGCGTCGGGTTCAACCTCACCATCCATGACCCCGATCCGGACCCGGACGGCACGGCCGGCGCGCTGCTCGCCGAGCTCGTCGTGGGCGCCTTTGCGCAATCCTGAGCGGGGGTCCCCTGGCCGTTGTCAGTGGCGCGGTGTTCCATGGTCATCGGGGGATCGGCCGAAAGGGCTGCCGGAGCCCCGTACGAGGGAGTGAGGTTGCCTTGGCCACGACCGTGCGACGTGCCGTACTGACCCTGCCCGGCGCCCCGTTGGGCGAGCCGAACCCCCTGCCCGCGCTGCGGCCGCGCGACGAGACGCACCGGCTCGACGAGCGGGCCCGCGAAGGCCTGCCCCGGGACATGGCCCGCCAGATCGGGTACGAACCGTTGAAGACGCTGCTGCCCGTACGGGTCCTCGACGGCTACGGGAGAGAGCGGGGCCCGGTCGAGCTGGACACGATCGTGATCGAGAACGACCGGCTGCGCGCCACCGTGCTGCCAGGCCTCGGCGGCCGCGTCCACTCCCTGTTCCACAAGCCGACCGGCCGCGAACTCCTCTACGTCAACCCGGTGTTCCAGCCCGCCGACTTCGCGCTGAACGGCGCCTGGTTCTCCGGCGGCATCGAGTGGAACATGGGCGCCACCGGCCACACCACCCTGTCCTGCGCCCCCGTCCACGCGGCCCTCGTCCCGGCCCCGGACGGCGGCGAGATGGTGCGCCTGTGGGAGTGGGAGCGGCTGCGCGACCTCCCCTTCCAGGTCGACCTCTGGCTCCCCGACGGCTCCGACTTCCTGTACGTGGGCGTCCGCATCCGCAATCCGCACGAGAAGACGGCGCCCGTCTACTGGTGGTCCAACATCGCCGTCGAGGAGGGCGAGCGCACCCGCGTCCTCGCCCCGGCCGACGAGGCCTGGCACTTCGGGTACGAGCACACCCTGCGCCGCGTGCCCGTGCCCGTCACGGACGGCATCGACCGCACGTACCCGCTGCGCAGCGAGTACCCCGCCGACTATTTCTACGACGTCCCCGACGGCGCACGCCGCTGGATCGCCTCCCTCGACGAGAGCGGCCGCGGCCTCGTTCAGACCTCCACGGACACCCTGCGCGGCCGCAAGCTGTTCCTGTGGGGCTCGGGGCGCGGCGGCCGCCGCTGGCAGGAGTGGCTGACCGAGCCGGGGACCGCCGGGTACGCCGAGATACAGGCGGGCCTCGCCCGCACCCAGCTGGAGCACGTGCCGCTCGACCCGGGCGGCGAGTTCGCCTGGCTGGAGGCGTACGGTCCGCTGTCCGCCGACCCGGCGCCGGTGCACGGCGCCGACTGGGCGGCCGCCCGCGCCGAGACCGAGGACAGCCTGGAGCGCGCCCTTCCGCGCGTCACGGTGGAGGAGGCGTACGCCGCCTGGCGCCCGTTCGCCGACGCCGAGCCGGGCGAGTACCTGGCCACCGGATCGGGCTGGGGCGCCCTCGAAGTCCTGCGTACGGGGGGGAAGCTGCCCGGCACCCCGTTCCACGAGATGACGCTCACTCAGGAACAGCGCCCCTGGCTTGAGTTGCTGCACAACGGCGTGCTCCCCGAGCCGCGCAAGGTGACCCCGCCCGGCCCCACGCTGGTCGCCCCGCACTGGCGGGACATGCTGGAGACGGCACCGGCCGACCCGCTCACCGAGTACCACCTCGGCGTCGCCCAGTGGCATGCGGGCGACCACGCCCAGGCAGTGCGCAGCTGGGAGCGCGGCCTGCCGCTCGCCCCCTCCCGCTGGCCGCTGCTGCGCTGTCTCGCGGTCGCCGACCAGATGTCCGGCCACGCGAGCCGCGCCGCCGACCGCTATGCCGAGGCCTACGACGACTTCTGCGACGAGCGCAGGGACGGCGAGCCGTGGACCGCGGCTGACGCCGCACTCGGCCGTGAGGCCATCGAGGCTCTGCTCACCGCGGACCGCCCGGCGGACGCCCGGGCGATATGGGACCGGCTGCGCCCCGCCGTCCGCGAGCGCGGCCGCTTCCGGCTCGTCGAGGCCCAGCTCCTCCTCGCGGAGGGTGAGCCGGACGCCGCCCGCGCCCTCTTCGACGCGGGCTTCGAGGTCGCCGACCTGCGCGAGGGCGCGGAGACCCTGAACGAGGTGTGGTCCCGCCTCACCGACGCCCCGCTCCCGGACCGCTACGACTACCGGATGCGGCCCGGGGGGTAAGAGCCCGGCCCGCAGGACGGTGGTCCACGCGGTCATCCGCGACCTGGCGGCTGAGCAGGGTTTCAGCGGTCGGCCGGCTATGCCTGTTTGCGGTCGACGTACTCGAAGACCGAGCCGTCGGGGTGGAGGGCGATCAGGTTGCGGCCCACCGGGGTCGGGACAGGGCCCGCGACGATGTGCGCGCCGGCCGCGGTGAGGGTGGTGTGGGCCTCGTCGACGTCCTTGACGGCCACCGTCGCCGCCACTTTCCTCAGCACTTCGAGCTCGGCCTCGGGGCCGCTCATCAGCAGGAAGGCGCCGACGGCGGCGACGGACACGCCCCCGCGGTCGAAGCGGAGCGCCTGACTGCCGGTGACGCGCTCGTAGAAAACGATCGCGCTCTCCAGGTCGTCGACGCAGATGCGCAGCGTGGTGCCCAGAATCTCCATGTCCCGAAGCCTAGTTGGGAGAGATCGCCCGCGGCAGGGGATCCGCCCGGCCCGGACGGCGGGCCGCGTGCGCGGGGCGTTCGCGGCGGCCCGCCCGGCTCGTCGGCTCACACGGGGCAGAGGATCTCGCCGTGCGGCACCATGAACCAGGCGTCGTCCCGGGCGCCCCACGACCGCCACGCCTCGGAGATCGCGGTCAGTTCGTCCGCCGTGGCGTGCCCGCCGTCGACCGCGAGCCCCGCGTACGAGGAGGCGACCGTACGGTCCGCCCACAGTCCGCTCCACCACGCGCGCTCCTCCTCGGTGGCGAAGCACCACGTGCTCGCGGAAGCCCTGATGTCGGTGTAACCGGCCTCCAGCGCCCAGGACTTGAGGCGCCGCCCGGCATCCGGCTCGCCCCCGTTGGCGCGAGCCACCCGGTGGTACAGCTCCAGCCATCCGTCCAGCGCGGGCGTCTCGGGGAACCACGTGAACGCGCCGTAGTCGCTGTCGCGCACCGCGACGATCCCGCCCGGCTTGGTCACTCGGCGCATCTCGCGCAGCGCCCGCACTGGGTCGCCGACGTGCTGCAGCACCTGATGGGCGTGCACGACGCAGAACGTGTCGTCCGGGAAGTCCAGCGCGTGGACGTCCGCGACCGCGAACGACATGTTGCCCAGGCCGCGTCCGGCCGCGTACGTGCGGGCCTGCTCGACGATGCCCGGCGCGTGGTCGACCGCCGTCACATGGCCGTCCGGCACCAGCGCGGCCAGGTCGGCGGAGATGGTGCCGGGCCCGCAGCCGATGTCCAGGACCCGCATGTGCGGCTTCAGTTCACCGATGAGGTACGCCGCCGAGTTGGCGGCGGTCCGCCAGGTGTGCGAGCGCAGCACGGACTCGTGGTGGCCGTGGGTGTAGACGGCGGTCTCGCCCGGCGTGGCCGGGGGCGTCTCCTGCGACATGAGCGACTTCCTCTCCGAGAGGTGAAGCGTGAACTGCCCTGGTGGTGAGCCACTTTAGAGCGAGCGGCCAGATTTTGAGATCGCCGTCTTGCTATATGGACCACAGGAGTGCGGCCGGCCGACCACGGTCCATGGCCGAACGTCCGCACATCCAGCGGCGCGATCCGGGTACTCGACCGGCATGGAAACGAACCTGCCGAACCTGCCGGAGCAGCTCTCCCAGGTCGTCCGGGACGCCATCAGGGACGAGCTGCGCGAACAGACCAGGAAACAGCGCCGAGCCGCGCGGATGTACGCGGGAGCCGGTGCGGCCGGGCTCTACGGAGGCGCCGCGCTCACCGCGTTCCTGCTGCTCGTCCTCGCGATGACGCTGCCCTACTGGGCGGCCGCGCTGATCATCGCGGTGCTCTTGATCGGGGCCGCCGTGCTGCTGAGCCGGGGTGCCCGCAGGAGTCGGGGCGCACCCGCCGACGCGGTGTCCCAGCCCCTGGAACCCGGTGTGCCGCCCGGCGCCCCGGTCATCCCGCCGATGGTCCCGCCGGGCGCCCCCGTACCGCCCCGGGGCCCGCTCGGCGCACCCCACGACAGGAGCCGCTAGCCACCTGGGGAGACGCGGCGGGGCGGCCGCCCGGGGGAAGGGAACAAGCGGCCGTCCGCGCTCGTTGTCTCCCTGCTGAGCAGTGATCACTCGGGAGGGAATCATGAGCGACCTCGCCATCCAGTACGTGGGCGGTCCCACCGCCGTCATCGAGATCGGCGGGGTGCGGCTGGTGACCGACCCCACCTTCGACGCCCCCGGCGACTACCCGATGGGCGACCGCAAGCTGGTCAAGAGCGCGGGTCCCGGCGTCGACGCCGAGGAGGTCGGCGCCGCCGACCTGGTGCTGCTCTCGCACGACCAGCACCCCGACAACCTCGACGGCGCCGGCCGCGACTACCTCGACCGCGTTCCCGTCGTCCTCTCCACGGCCGCCGCGCACAGCAGGCTCGGCGACCGCGTCACGGTGCTGCCGAACTGGGAGACGTACCGCAGTGGGCGGTTGAGCATCACCGGCGTGCCCGCGCTGCACGGCCCCGAGGGCTGCGAGCCCGTGGTCGGGGAGGTGACCGGCTTCGTGCTGCACGGGGACGGCCTGCCCACGGTGTACGTGAGCGGCGACAACGCCTCCCTCGACCATGTGCGGAGCATCGCCGACCGCTTCGGGCCGGTCGATGTGGCCGTGCTGTTCGCGGGCGGCGCCCGCACCCCGCTGATCGACGCCTACCTCACACTGTCCAGCGCCGACGCCGCCGAGGCCGCCGCGATCCTGGGCGCCCGGCACGTCGTACCGCTCCACTTCGAGCACTGGGCCCACTTCAGCCAGGGCTCTGACACCCTCGTCGAGGCGTTCGGCGCGGCCGGGCTCGGCGAGCGGCTGCACCTCCTCAAGCCGGCCGAACGCTTCACGCTCTGACCCCGGAGCCGTTGCAGTAACACCCCCAACACCTCTCACACCCCCGCGCCCGGCGGGCGGCCCGGATCGACCGTGCCGCCCGGCCGGGCGTTGCCGTGTCTCCCCTCGTGCCACCCCCTCGCGCCGGGCCCGCCCGCGCTGGTTTGATCCGCCCCGCCGTGGCTACCCGGAAGGCCTACCACGCGAGGTGACATGGCCAACAAACCCGAGAACCCGAGCGCGGTGGACGTCCTGCGGGGCGCCCGCGCCCAGCTGTCCGAACTCATCGGCATGCCCGCCGAATCCGTCTCGTCCTTCGAACGCTCCGACAACGGCTGGCAGTTGAGGATCGAGGTCCTCGAACTCGCCCGGGTCCCCGACACGATGAGCCTGCTCGCCTCGTACGAGGTCGACCTCGACCCGCGCGGCGAACTCACCGGTTACCGGCGGCTGCGCAGGTACGAACGCGGCCGGGCCGACCGGAACAACTGACCCCGCCCACTCATAGGGGGCCTACAGGGGTCCTACAGGAGTCATACAGGGGCCACCGGGCGCGGAAGAAGCAGAAGCCACAAGACGACACGGCAACAAGGCAGACGACAACGCGACAAGGCAACAAGCCAACAAGCCAACAGACAAGGAGGGCCGGACACCATGACGGTTGTCCCGGCACAGCAAGGCGGCAGCGGCGGCACCAGTGGCCTGTACGACGTACTGGAGCTCGTGCTCGACCGGGGGCTCGTGATCGACGCGTTCGTGCGGGTCTCCCTCGTCGGCATCGAGATCCTGAAGATCGACATACGGGTCGTGGTCGCCAGCGTCGACACCTATCTGCGGTTCGCCGAGGCGTGCAACCGCCTCGACCTGGAGGCGGGCCCGCACCGCAGCCCCGGACTGCCCGACCTGGTCGGCGAGATCACCGAGTCCGGCGCCCGCGGCAAGTCCAAGGGAGCGCTCTCGGGCGCCGCGCAGACCATCTCCGACGCCTTCAAGGAGGCCCGCGAGGAGGGCGAGCAGGAGCCCAGGCCGCGAGCCCGGCGCACCGCGTCGCGCCGGAAGGAGGAGCAGGAATGACCACGTACGTCTATGGCATCGCCCGCCGCGGCCACGGCCGGCTGCCGGAGCGGATGGGCGGCATCGGCGATCCGCCGTGCCCGGTCCGCACCATCGAACAGGGCGATCTGGTGGCGCTGGTCAGCGACGCTCCTCAAGAGCTCAGGCCCAAGCGCCGCGATCTGCTCGCCCACCAGAACGTCCTCGCCGAGGCGGGCGCGGGCGGGCCCGTGCTGCCGATGCGGTTCGGCGGGGTCTCGCCCGACGACGACGCCGTACGGGCCGTGCTCGCCGAACACGAGAAGCGCTACCTGGAGCGACTCGAAGCACTCGACGGCAAGGTCGAGTACAACGTGAAGGCCACGCACGACGAAGAGGCCGTGCTGCATCAAGTCCTCGCGGAGAACGCCGAGTTGAGGGCCATGAGCGACGCCAACCGGAAGGCCGGCGGCGGCACGTACGAACAGAAACTGCGGCTCGGCGAACGCATCGCCGCCGCGGTGCAGCAGCGCGAGGCGACCGACGCCGTCCTGGTGGAGCGCGCCCTTGAGGACGCCTCCGAGGAGCGGAGCCCCGGGCCGCAGTCCACCGGCTGGCTGGCCAACATCTCCTTCCTCGTGCCGCGCGAGCGCACGGCCGAGTTCATCGCCGCCGTGGACGCCCTGCGCGAGCGCGCCCCGCACCTGGTCCTCCAGGTCCACGGCCCGCTGCCGCCCTACAGCTTCACGGGGTGAGCGCGTGGGTCTCCTGAAGGAACTGCTGCTGCTTCCCGCGGCACCCGTCCGCGGCACCTTCTGGGTGCTCGGCCGGGTGGCCGCGGAGGCGGAGCGGCAGTACTACGACCCCGCGACCGTGCGACGCGAACTCGCCGCTCTGGAACAGAAGTTGACCGGCGGGGAGATCGACGAGGCGGAGTTCGACCGCCGTGAGGACGAGCTCCTCGACCGCCTCGAACACTCCACCCGCGCTGCCGCCGATCCCCGGAGGAACTGATGGCGACCCCCGCCCGATTTCCCGACGCCTACCCGCCCGACGGCAGCGGCGCGAACCTCGCCGACATTCTCGAACGCGTCCTCGACAAGGGAATCGTCATAGCCGGGGACATTCGCATCAATCTCCTCGACATCGAACTCCTCACCATCAAACTGCGGCTCATCGTCGCCTCCATAGACAAGGCGAAGGAAATGGGCATCGACTGGTGGGAGGACGACCCCGCCCTCTCCACCGGCGCCCGCCGCCGCGAACTCGCCAGAGAGAACGACGAGTTGAAGGAAAGGATAGCCGCCTTGGAATCGGCGCGGAGCGTCGAAACCGCGGAGAGCGCGGCGCAGCAGAAAAGGGCTGCGAGCGCGAAGAAGGAACAGGAGCCGACGGGCGTGAAGAAAGAGCGGGAGTCGGCGAGCGCGAAGAAGGAACAAGGGGCAGTGGCCGATGAATGATGTCCATAACATGCATAGCGACCATGGCGTTCATGAAGGCGAGTTGCTGTATGTGTATGCCGTGGCGCGTCCCTTCGACGCCGCGCTGCCCGACGGGGTGCGCGGGCTCGACGGGGAGCCGCCCGGCCTGATCGAGCACCGCGGCCTGTGTGCCGCGGTGAGCCGTGTCTCCGCCGAGGACTTCAACGCCATCCCGCTCCAAGCCCACCTGGAGGACCTGGACTGGCTCGGCCGGACCGCCCGCGTCCACCAGGCGGTGATCGCGGCGCTCGCCACGGTCACCTGCCCCGTGCCGCTCCGGCTCGCCACCGTGTGCCGCGACGGGAGCGGGGTGCGGCGGCTGCTGGACTCCGGACGCGCCCGCTTCGTACCGGCCATCGAACGCCTCGACGGGCGCATCGAATGGGGCGTCAAGGTGTACGCCCAGGCGCAACCGACTGAACCGGCAAGGGAGTTGAAGGCAGCCACCGGGCGGGACTACCTGCGCCGACGGCTCGGCCAGCGGCAGTCCCGAGACGAGACCTGGCGGCGCGCCGGAACGCTCGCGCGCACCCTGCACGCGGAACTGTGCGAGCGCGCCGAGGCCGGGCGGCTGCACCGCCCCCAGAACGCACGCCTGTCCGGCGAGCCCGGCGAGAACGTGCTCAACGCGGCCTACCTGGTCCCGCGCGAACGGAGCGAGGAGTTCGTCGCGGCGGTACGGGACCGCATCCCGCACATCGAAGGCGTACGCGTGGAGCTGACCGGGCCCTGGGCGCCGTACTCCTTCGCCGGCGCACCGGGCGACGGGCAGGAGGAGCGGTGAGCGGCGACGGCGAAGCCCTCGCGCAGCGCGAGGTCGCCCTGGTGGACCTGCTCGACCGGCTGCTCGCCGGCGGCGTGGTCATCACGGGCGACCTCACGCTGCGGATCGCGGACGTGGATCTCGTACGCATCGACCTGAACGCGCTCGTCAGCTCGGTCCGAGCCGAAGTCCCGTCCCCTTTTGAAGAGTTGGCATGTGAGGAGTCGATGTGAACGGCGATGCGGTGGACGGGGCGGACGCAGTGGACGGGGTGAGGGGGAAGGGCCCCCACGCGCACGGGAGCGGAGGGCCCCGGCGTCGGGCGGAACGGCTGGTGGAACTCGACCCCGACACCGTGGAGCGCGATCTCGCACGGCTGGTCCTGACCGTCGTCGAACTACTGCGGCAGTTGATGGAGCGTCAGGCCCTGCGCAGGGTCGAGACCGGCGAACTCACCGAGGATCAGGAAGAGCGGATCGGGCTCACACTGATGCTCCTGGAAAGCAGGATGAGCGAGCTGAGGTCGAAATTCGGGCTGCGCCCGGAAGATCTCAATATCGACCTCGGCCCGCTCGGCCCCCTGCTTCCGAGGGAGAGTTCCTGAACCTTCCGCTACCACCTGTACCAGCGCGACCGGCCGGACGCTGTCGTCGAACGCACCAGGAATCCGAGCAGCCACACGACGAGCACGATGATCGCGATCCACCAGAGCATCTTGACCGCGAAGCCGAGACCGAACAGAAGAAGTGCGAGGAGCAGGACAAGCAGAATCGGGACCATGATGTGTACCTCCTTGCATCCGAGTTCCCCGGAATTCCTCGCCTAAGCCGAAAGCCTCAAGTCGGAAGTCCCGAGCCAGAAGTTGTGAGCCGAGTCGAGCGAGTCGAGCCTTTCCGTCTGAGTGCTTTTCGCCTCCTGGGTTCTTTTCGCCTCTCGGGCCCGAGGCGGTCTCAGGGGCGGACCCGGGGCCGGTAGACCGTCAGGGCCTCCGGGAGCTTGTCCACGGTCAACTCGCCCGGCGCCGCCGCCACTTCACCGTCGTACGCCAATGAAGTGCCCGGCGCCAGGCCGGTGATCCTGAGGCGGGTCATCGTGCGTGAGGTGTGGACGGGGGAGCGGTGCAGCGGGCCCGCCAGGGCGGCGGCCAGGAGGCGCAGGCCCGGCAGTCGGCCGCCGCGTACCGCGCGCACGTCGAGCAGGCCGTCCGCGAGGTCGAAGCGGCGCACGGGGGCCGGGCCCAGGCGCTGATAGACGCAGTTGCCCGCGAACAACAGCCACAGCGCGGGGCGGCTGCCCCCGGGATCGGCCCTCAACGGCCGTTCCCCGCGCAGCACTTCGTATGCGCCGAGGACTTCCGCGGCCCAGCTGCCGATCCGCGGCGACCAGCGCTCCCGCACCCGTACCAGCTCCGGATAGACGCCCAGGCTGAACGTGTTGAGGAAGTACCCGGCGTCCGCGCCGCCCGGGCCCGGACGGAACCGGCCGAGGTCCACCCGTACCGCGTCGCCCGAGACCAGCGCCCGGCAGGTGTCCTGGACCTCCTCGATGCCGAGGTCGAGGGCGAAGTGGTTCAGGGTGCCGCCGGGGAACACGGCGAGCGGCACGCCGAGACGGGCCGCGACGGACGCCGCCAGGTTGACCGTGCCGTCGCCGCCGCACACCCCGAGCACCCGGCCGCGGCCCGCCGCCTTCTCCAAGGAGGCGGGCAGATCATCGGGGTCGCACTCGACGACCTCGGCGAGCGGGAGTGCCGCACGCACCAGCGCGGCCTTCGCGAGCGCGGTGCCGGACGCGCGGTTGGCGACGACCACCAAGTCCTGGCCGGCGGGCAGCGCGGGCGCGTCGGCGTACGGGCGGCCGGGCGGCGGAAGCTGGGTGCGGGTCGGTACGAGCCCGCGTACGGCGAGTGCGGCGCCCACCCCGAGGGCCGCGCCTGCCACCACGTCGCCCGGATAGTGCACCCCGGTGTACACGCGGGACGCCGCCACCGAGAAGCCCACCGGAGCAAGGGCCGCGCCCCACGCACGGGACTCCAGGGCGGCGCCGGCCACGAAGGCGGCGGCGGACGCGGCGTGCCCGGAGGGAAACGACGTGGTGATCGGGTGGCGTTTCAACTGGCGCACCAGCGGCACCGCATCGAGCAGCGGGCGGGCCCGCCGCACCGAGCGCTTGGCCACGGTGTTCACCGTCAGCGAGGCCAGCGTCAGCGAGGCGACGCCGCGCAGCGCCGCGCGGCGGGCGCGGGGCGAACGGGTCGCGCCCATCGCGGTGGCCGCCGCGAACCAGAGCACGCCGTGGTTGGCGGCCCGGCTCAGCCGCGGCAGTACGGTCTCGGCGGCCGGCCAGTGCCGGGTGGCGGCGAAGTGGAACAGCGCCCGGTCGTGGGCGCCGAGTCGCTTGTGCCAAGGGGAGTACGTCATGGCCCGCGAGTACCCGGCCGCCCCCTGGCCAACCGGCCCCGCCTGGGGCCCGACGCCCCGCCCCGACAGGGGCACGATGCGGCACCGGAGTTGAGAAGTCCCTGGAACTGTTGGGAAGTTCCCCAGCACTCCAGGGTGGGGACCGCGTCAGAACTCCACGGTCGGGCCCGCGTCGTAATGGTTCGCCACATCGCCGAGGCTCACCATGCCGAGCGGCCGCCCCTCCGCCACCACCGGCAGTCGCCGCACCGCGTGCCGGCGCATCAGCGACACCGCGGTGGCCACCTCGTCGTCCGGGCCCACGCACACCGGAGGCCGCGTGCACACCGCCTGGGCGCTGACGGTCAGCGGATCGGCCCCTTCGGCGACCGCCCGCAGCGTGATGTCCCGGTCGGTGAGCACCCCGATGACCCGGCCGGCCCTGGTGACCAGTACGTTTCCGATGTCCTGGGCCCGCATCAGCTGCGCCGCCTCCACCAGTGAGGCATCGGGCGGCACGGCGGTGACGCCCGCCGTCATCACTTCCCGCACGAAACGTGCCATGGCTGCGCGCCCCGTTTCTCTTGATCTCCATGGTCGGTCGGCCTCGCCCGGCCTGGGCCCCTGCGTCGGCGTCGGCCACCGTGCCCCGGAACGGGTACCAGGGTCCGACCGGGCGGAAACACGCTTTCCGCGCCATTTCGCGAACGGGCACGTTTGGTCCCGCGGGGCCGGGGCAGGCGAACCTCGTGCTTCGGACCGGAGGCACGTCCGTGGGAGCGGCTGTCCGCTCCGGGCGTGTCACGCTGCCCGGCCGAAGGCTCCCTCGGTGACAACCATCCGCCGCACCGTTTCAGGGAGCTGGACCGCATATGCGTACCAACACCACGGCGAAGCACAGGCACCCGCACGACGACGCACCCAGGACCGCCGCCGCCTTCGAGCGCCTCGCGGCACTGCCCGATGGACCCGAACGGGACGCCCTGCGCCAGGAACTCGTCCGCGCCTGGCTGCCCATGTCCGAGCGGCTCGCCGGACGCTTCCGCAACCGGGGCGAGGCCCTGGAGGACCTCCGCCAGGTCGCGGCGCTCGGCCTTGTCAAGGCCGTCGACCGGTACGACCCGTCCCGGGGCGCCGCGTTCGAGAGCTACGCCGTGCCCACCATCACCGGCGAGATCAAGCGGCACTTCCGCGACCACATGTGGACGCTCCATGTGCCGCGCCGCGTCCAGGACCTGAGGAGCCGGGTGCGGGCCGCGACCCAGGAACTCGCCTCGAACGCCGGATCCCACCGGCCGACCGTGGCGGAACTCGCCGCGCACACCGGGATGAGCGAGGAGGAAGTCAGGGCCGGCCTTGAGGCCATCGACAGCTTCAGCGCGCTCTCCCTCGACGCCGAACTCCCGGGCGGAGAGGACGGATACACCCTGAGCGACTCACTCGGCAGCTCCGACCCGGCCCTCGACATCGTCGTCGACCGCGAGGCCGTCAAGCCCGGCCTCAGCTGCCTCCCCGAGCGCGAACGGAAGATCCTCTACATGCGGTTCTTCCGGGACATGACCCAGAGCCGGATCGCCGAGGACCTCGGCATCTCGCAGATGCACGTGTCCCGGCTGATCACGCGCTGCTGCGGCCGTCTGCGGGACCAGGCCCTGCGGGACCAGACCCCGCGGGACCAGGTCCTGCGGGATCTGCGTGACGATCACCGGCCGCCGTCGAGGCCGGCCGCCGTGGCTGTGCGGGACGAGGCCGCGGCGGACGCGGATCCGAAGCCGGACGAGCCGGCGAAGACGAAGCTGAGGGCGACGGCTCCGCCGAGGGCGACGCGGACGCGCAGGACTCATCGGGCGGACCAACTGTCGTGCACGGAGCGGGATCTGGCGGACCGTCAGGTCCGAAGGGCGCATCAGGACCCTCAGGAAGGTCAGAACGGTCGGGCCCGTCAGGAGCCGGACGCCGCATAGCCAGCGCGATGTGACGGGACATCACATCCATGGCCTGTCCCTCAGCCATCGAGAAGGGGCGCGCCGATCCGGTGCGGAACAGGGTGAGCACTCCCGCCACGGGTCCCGGCGCGCCCAGCGGCACGCACATCAGGGACGACACCTCGGCGCGGGCGAGCACCGGGGTGCCCGACGGGTCGTGGCCGAAGCCCTCGATGTCCTCGGGCTGCACCTGGAGCGCCCCGTTCCCGGCCCGCGCCGCCTCCAGGACCAACGGGCAGCTCGCCGGATCCTGGCCGGCCATCGCGTGCAGGAGCGGAGCCGCGGCCGGGTCCGACGGGCCGAGGACCACTACGCGCCGCAGCCCCCCGTCGACGAGGTCGGCCACGATCCAGTCGGCGAACCGCCCGCAGAGCACCCGGGCGGCCCCGGCGAGCGCCGACTGCCGTTCCCCGGGCGGCAGTTGGAGCAGTGTGGACGCCATGCGGTCGACCAGGTCGAGGAGTTCGGCGTGCCGGGTCGACTCGGCGAGGTCGGGAACCTCCGGCGGCGGGGGAGCGGCGGCCGAGCCCCGGGCGCTGCCCGCCTGGAACACCACGAGCACCGCGGGCTGCGGCTCGTCCGGCGGACGCAGTGCGGTCAGGGTCGCCAACAGGGGCTCCTCCGGGCGCTGTTGGAGATGGACGGTGAGCCCCCGGTCGCCCTCGCCCCTGGCCACCGCGGCGGCCTGTGAACGGAACGCCGCCCGGTCGCCGGGCGTGAGCAGCGCCGCGAGCGGCCGCCCGGTGGCGTACCCGGCACGGACCCCGGTGAGGCCGGTCGCCGCGAAGTTCAACCGGCGTACGACGGTTTCCCGGTCGACCAGCGCGACCGGCAGCGGAAGCCGCTGGAACAGGGCCTTGAGGAGCTGCCGTTCCTGCCGTTCGACGGGCGAGGGCGCCCCCGCCCCGGCCAGGATCCGCTCGTACCGGGGCCACAACTGCTCGGCCACATGCTGGAGTTCGAAGAGTGCCGCGTCCAGAACCGTCAACTGCTCACCCACCGGGCGGGCGCGTGCGGTGCGCAGCTCACCCACCCGTCTGACGAAATCCGCCAGCTCCTCGCCGAATTCGTCCTCCGTCTGCGTCATGGGAGAAAGCTAACCCGTCGGGCCGGTGCCGGGAGCCCCGCCGTTTCGGGGGTCTCGGACCGGGAAGCCGCAGTATGAGGAGGTTTTTCCGATGCTGCCCGAGCCGGAACGCCAGGAACCCGAGACGACGAGCATCGCCCGGCGGCTCTCCCTGCTCGCCGAACAGTCCGTGCGCTGTGCACCGGCCTGCTGCGGGGCGGTCGCCACCATCACCGACGGCGGGCCCGAACGCCGCGTCACCGCCACCCACCCCGACCTCGCGCCGCTCGCCTCCGTCCAGCTCGCGTGCGGAGACGGGCCGATCCCGAGCGCGCTGGACGCGGGCGAACCCGTGGACACCGAGGACCTCCTGACGGAGGACCGCTGGCCCGGCTATCGCGCCCTGGCCCTCGAATCGGGCGTACGCTCCTGCGTCACCCTCCCCTTCCGCCGGTCCGGGATCGAGGTCACGGTCAGCCTGTACGGCTACCGCCCCGGCTCCCTGGAGCACCTCGTGCGCGGCCCCGTGGGCATCCTGGCCGAGCAGGCCACCACCGGCCTGGTCCGCGACCGCCGCTACCGCGCGGCGCTCGCCGAGGTGGAACACCTGGAGACGGCCCTGCGCTCCCGCCCGGTCATCGACCAGGCGAGCGGCATCGTGATGCACGTCCTGGCCTGCGAGGCGGACGAGGCGTTCGGCATCCTGCGCACCATCTCCCAACGCACCAACCGCAAACTCGCCGACGTCGCCGAGGCGGTCGTACGCGCCAAGGGCCGCGGCCTGGAATCCGAACTCTCGGCACTGGCGGGTCCGGACAACTGACCCGCGCCGCATCCCGCCGCCCCCACAAGCGGCGCCCCGGCCCAAACCTCCGTATAAAGGCTTGAAGGCATGCAAACGCTTGACAAGGCGTGCCGGACAGGGCTCAAGGAGGGAACGGGATGCTGGGAACGGCCGGTGAAGGCCGCGGGCCAGTGCGTTACGGGCCGCCCGCCCCCGGACCCGGGCTGCCCGTGCTCCCGGAACTCGCCGCGGTGCTCGCGGGCGGCACGGGGCGCACCGAACCCGAGCCGCCCGGCGGCGGGCCCGAACTGCGCGAGGCGGCCTGCGGCTACTGGCTGCGGCGCGGGCTGCCCACCTCCCCGGACCGGATCGCCGCGGCCCCGGGCGCCCAGGCGCTCCTGATCGCGCTGCTCGGCGCGTACGGCGGCGACGTGCTGATGCCGCGGCCCTGCCCGGCGTGGTGGACCCCGCAGGCCCGGCTGCTCGGCACACCCGCCTACCACGTGCCCACCCCGGCCGAGTGCGGCGGCGTGCCCGATCCGTACGCCCTGCTCGAAACCGTTCGCCGGGTACGCGCCGAGGGCGGCAGCCCCCGGCTGCTTCTGCTCTGCGTCGCCGACGATCCGACGGCGACCGTGGCGCCGCCCGAGACCGTACGGGAGGCCTGCGAGGCAGCCGTCGGCGAGGGGCTGCACGTCATCAGCGACGAGACCTGGCGGGACACCGTGCACCGCCCGCACGAGACGGTGCCGATCAGCCCCGCCGAGATGTGCCCCGACGACGTGACCGTGCTCGCCGACCTCGGCGGCGCGTTCACCCCGCCCGGCTGGCCCGCCGCCGTCGCCCGCTTCCCCGACACCGCGGCCGACGCCTCGCGCCGCGCCCGCACCCTGGACATCCTGGCCGCCCTCGGCGCGGTCGTCGCAGCGCCACTGGCCGCGGCCGCCGCCCTCGCGCTCACCGAACCGGCCCCCGTCGTCGAGCGCACCCGCCGGGCCGCGGCCCTGCACGCCCGTGTCGCGGCCGCCGCCCACCATGCCGTGCTCGACGCCGGCGCCATGGCGCGGCCCCCGCAGGCCGGCCGCCACCTCTACGCCGACCTCGGCCCGTTCCGCACCCGCCTCGCCGCCCTCGGCGTCACCGACTCCATGGAACTGGAGGACTACCTGACGGCCCGCCTCGCCGCCCCCGCCCCCGGCGGCCACCGCTTCGGCGACGAACTCGGCGCCCTGCGCGTCCGCCTCGCCACCGGACCTCTGCTCGGCTCGAACGACGAGCAGCGCCTGGAGTCCCTCGCCGCACCGGACTCACTCCAACTCCCGCACGTACGCGATGCGTTGGGTCGCTTCGCGTCGGTACTCGCCGAACTGCGCTGACCCGTGCCGGTCCCGAACGAGAGCCGCGGGGGCATCCGGGGGCAGGCACGCTTGAGAGCGCTCTCCGCCCTCGGTGGCGAGCCGCGCCATCCGCGACCCCTCGCACCTGAGAGCGCTCCCAGGTGCCGGCGCGGGCCGAGCCACCCGCGACCGCGCAAGCCTGAGAGCGCTCTCGGAACCGTTCGGTACCCTCGGCACCGGCGCCGGCGCCGGCAGCGCCTCGCCGCCCTCAACGCTCCCCCGCAGCCACCCGCCCCCGCCGCCCCCGCACCCTGCGCCACCCCGCGGGCGCGCCGCTGATCAGCAGGGTCAGGGCGACGGCCACCACCACACCCTTCCACGGCTCGTCGAAGAGGGAGCCGCCGAGGATGCCGATGAGGCCGTACGCGCCCGCCCAGGCGAGGCACGCGGGGATGTCGCCGCGCACGAACGTCCGCAGCGGCATCCCGCCGAGCAGACAGGCCAGCATCACCGGGATCCGCCCGGCCGGCACAAGGCGGGACAGGACCAGGACGACCACCCCGTGGTCATTGAGCTTGCGCCGGGCCTGTTCCAGGTGGTCCGGCGCGGCCCGGCCTCGCAGCGCCGCCAGCCAACGCGAGCCGTTCTTCGAGCGCACCCCGCGCTGCCCCAGCCAGTACAGCGCGACATCACCCAGGAACGCGGCCAGCGCGCCCACCCCGAACACGAGCAGCGGCGAGAACCAGGCGGTCTGGTGGAAGGCCACCACGGCGGCCGTCGACACCAGCGCCCCCGTGGGCACCACCGGCACCAGTGCCCCGAGGATCACGAGCACGAACAGCGTCGGGTAGCCGACGGCCTGCTGCGTCGTCTCCGGCGTCACCGTCGAAGCCGCCTCCAGCATCCGGCCCGCGATCAGCGCCCGGCCCGCGATCACTGACCGGCCTCCAGACGTACGCGCTCGCCGTGCGCGAGCCGGTGCACCGCGGCCTTCGGGGCGAGTCGGGCCGCGTGGCGTACGAACTCCTCGCCCGGCGCGTGGAACTCGTGCGGCCGCACGCCGTCCATGCCGATCGGCCAGTACGTGCCGTAGTGCACCGGCACCGCCGAGAGCGCTCCCAGAGCGGCCAGCGCCTGCGCCGCGCGCCCCGCGTCAAGATGGCCCTGCCCCAGGTGCGGGCCCCAGCCGCCGACCGGGAGCAGCGCCACGTCCACCGGCCCGACCGCCTCCGCCATGTCCTCGAAAAGACCGGTGTCCCCGGCGAAGTAGGTGCGGGCCTCGCCCTCGACGACGTACCCGAGCGCGGGGGAGCGGTGCCGTCCCACCGGCAGTCGGCGCCCGTCGTGCCGGGCGGGCACGGCCCGTACCCGCAGGGCCCCGACCTCGACGGTGTCGCCGGCCCGCACCTCGGTGATGCGCAGGCCGAGCCTCCCGAGCCCCGGCACCGCGCGCGCCGCCCCCGCCGGCGCGATCAGCCGGGTGCCGGGCGCGAGCCGCGCGAGCGAGGGCACGTGCAGATGGTCGGCGTGCAGATGTGAGACGAGCACCACGTCGGCGACGGCCGCCTCGGGAGGCGGGAGGACGCCGCGGCGCCGGCGCAGATGCGCGAGTCGGCGCGCGAAGAGCGGATCGGTCAGCAGCCGTACCCCGGACTCCTCGATCGTGCAGGTGGCATGACCCCACCAGGTGACCTCCACCGGCACGCGACCCTCTCCCCGGCTCGACGATGGTTGATGACGAGCCTAAATCTCCGCGCGCGCAAAGCACGGGAGTCGGGGTAGGCATCCCGGCACCAGAGGGGAGGCGCGCCGTGACCATGCACTCCGAGCAGTGCCCGCGCTGCGGAGGGGTCCTGGCGGTGAGCCAGGACGGCTGGAAGATCTGCCACTCCTGCGGCTACTCCTCACCGCCCTGAACGGGGAGTAGGGTCGGCCCCGACAGCTCGTACAGGGGGACGGTATGGACGACGTACGTGTGGCGGCGATCGCCAGCCTGACCCCGCTCGAAGAACTCGACCTCGATCCCTTCCTGGTAGACACCCGCAGCCAGCACGAGATGTGTGCGAAGTGGGCCGCGGGCCGAGGATACGTAGTCACCAGGCAGTTGCTTTTCTACGGTCTGCGTCCGGACCACGTCGGCCTCTGGGCGGATGTGGACGCGGGCCTCGTCGACGTGTTCGTCGCGCCCAACGAGCGTGTTCTGGCACGGGCGTTGACGTCCGTGCCGGAGTTCTCCGCCGAGTGCGAGCGGCGCGGCGTGCGCCTGGAGACGGCCGGACTCGACGAGCCCGCCTACGACGCGACGATGAAGGCCCACATCCACCGCCGCCTTTCGATGCCCACCGCCGGATACGACGGCTGCTGACGCCCCCCGCACGACGCCGCAGCCCCTTTGCACCCTTATGGCAGGGTGGAGAAGGAACGGGCAAGGCGAAAGGCGAGCGACGTGGGGCGATGGCGGACGACGGGCAACGCCCTGCTGCGGGTGATCGTCGTGTGGGTCGTCTCGACGCTCACCATGATGGCGCTCGCGGGCATCCTGCCCGACTTCAAGCTCACCTCCGACAACGGCGACAGCATCACCCGGGTCGCGCTCACCGCCGCCTGGGGCGCCGGCGCGTTCGGCCTGCTCAGCGCGCTGGTGTGGCCGCTGGTGGTGCGCGCGTTCCTGCTGGTGCCCGCGCTCGTGCTCGGCCTCCTGGTGTTCTTCCTGAACGGCTCGCTGCTCCTGGTCGCGCTGCGTCTCATCCCGACCGGCCGGGGTGCGGCCGAGCCCGAGACCGCGGTGATCGTCGCCGCCGTGATGTCGGCGGTGGCCTCGGCGACCTCGACCGCGCTCGCCGTACGCGACGACGACGCCTACCGGCGCAGACTCTCCCGGCTCGCCCACCGCCGTCGGCGCAGACGCGGCGAAGGGCCGGTGCCGCAGCCGCCGGGCATCGTCTTCCTCCAGCTCGACGGCGTCGGCGAACGCGTGCTGCGCGACGCCGTCGACGCCGGCCTGATGCCGACCGTCGCCACCTGGCTGAAGGCCACGCACCGGCTCACCCCGTGGCGTACCGACTGGTCGAGCCAGACCGGCGCGAGCCAGCTCGGCATCCTGCACGGCTCCACCTTCGACGTGCCGGCCTTCCGCTGGTACGAGAAGGAGAGCGGCGAGGTGATGGTCTCCAACCGGCCCGCCTGTGCCGTCGAACTCCAGCGCCGGGCCGTCGAGCGCACCGGCGACGGCGGACTGCTCACCCTCGACGGAGCCAGCCGCGGCAACCTGTTCTCCGGCGGCGCCGACCAGGTCGCCCTGGTCCTGACCGCGGCCGCCCGGCGCGGCCGCCGCAACCGTTCCCGCGCCGGATACTTCGCCTACTTCTCCGACCCCGCCAACGCGGTCCGCACCGCCGGATCGTTCGTCGCCGAGGTCGGCCGTGAGATCGCCCAGTCGACCCGGGCCAGGATCCGCAAGCAGGCCCCGCGCATCAAACGCGGCGGCCTCTACCCCTTCATCCGTGCCTTCGCGACGGTCGTGGAGCGGGACGTGGTCGTCGCCGCCGTCATGGGCGACATGCTCGCCGGCCGCACCGCCGTCTACGCCGACCTCGTCGCCTACGACGAGGTCGCTCACCACTCGGGACCGCGCGGCAGGGACACCGATCAGGTCCTCGGGCGCCTGGACCGCTCCCTCGCGCTGATCGCCGACGCCGCCGAACACGCCCCGCGCCGCTACCGGATCGTGCTCCTGTCCGACCACGGTCAGAGCCCCGGCGAGACCTTCGAGGGCGCCTACGGACTGACCCTGAAGGATCTTGTACGGGCCGGCTGCGGGCTGCCCGTGCCGCGCCGGGCCCGCCGCACCCGCAGCGACGCGGAGGCCAGGGACGCGGTGCGGGTCGCGCTGCACCGCCCGGTCGAGGAGAGGCCCGAAAAGCGGGCATACCGGCCGGGCCCCGGATCCGACCCCGTCGTGCTCGCCTCCGGCAACCTCGGCCTGGTCTCCTTCCCCGACACCGAGGGCCGCATGACCCGCGAGCACATCGACCGCCGCCACCCCGCGCTCCTGCCGACCCTGGCGAACCACCCCGGCATCGGCTTCCTCCTCGTACGCAGCCAGGAGCACGGCGCGGTGGTGCTCGGCCCCGGCGGCAGCGAGGTTCCGCTGGCCCAACTCGCCGACGGGGAAGGCCCGTTGAAGGGATTCGGGCCCGGCGCGGCCGACGCGGTGCGCCGCACGGACACCTTCCCGCACACCGCCGACATCATGGTCAACTCGATGTACGACCCGGCCACCGGCCAGGTGCACGCCTTCGAGGAGCAGATCGGCTCGCACGGCGGCCTCGGCGGCGAGCAGTCCCACCCCTTCCTGCTCTCCCCGCTCGACCTCACCGAACCGGTACCGGACGGCGGGGAACTCGTCGGCGCGGAACAGGTCCACCACGTCCTGCGCCGCTGGCTGCGCGAAGGCCGGGACCCGCGGATCCCGGTGGGTGCCGAGGCCCTGGCCGGACTGGAGAATTCGCCGTCAACGACCCAACCGGAAGGACCATTTCCGGTTGGTGGCCTCGCTCGACAGGACAAAAGCAGCTGATTTTGTGCGGTGCCTCACGTACCCGACCATGGTCAGGTTTGTCCCGTACGAGAGGCGCACCCACCCACCATGACCACGCAAGAAACCCAGAACAAGCACGCCCGGCAATTCGGCCTGCCGGTCGCGACCGCCCTGGTCATGGGCAACATCATCGGCGGCGGAATCTTCCTGCTGCCCGCCTCCGTCGCCCCGTTCGGCACGATCAGCCTGGTCGCGTTCGCCGTTCTCACCGCCGGTGCCATCGCGCTCGCCCTCGTCTTCGGCCGGCTCGCCGAGCGGCACCCGCAGACCGGCGGCCCCTACGTCTACGCACGCGAGGCCTTCGGCGACTTCGCCGGGTTCCTCGCCGCCTGGTCCTACTGGATCACCACCTGGGTCTCGAACGCGGCCCTCGCGGTCGCCGCCGTCGGCTACCTCGACGTCCTCATACCCGTCCACGCGTCCAAAGCGGCGACGATCACCGCGGCTCTGCTGCTCCAGTGGCTCCCGGCCCTCGCCAACCTCGCGGGCACCCGGTATGTGGGCGCGGTCCAGCTCGTCTCCACCGTCCTGAAGTTCGCCCCGCTGCTGCTCGTCGCCGTCGGCGGCCTCTTCTTCTTCGACCCGGCGAACCTCGGCCCCTTCCAGGCCGGCGGGCAGTCCGGGCTCGGCGCGATATCCGCCTCCGCCGCGATCCTGCTGTTCAGCTACCTCGGCGTCGAGTCCGCCGCCGTCAGCGCGGGCGAGGTCCGCGACCCGCGCCGCAACGTGGGCCGCGCCACCATCCTGGGCACCCTGGGCGCCGCCGTGATCTACCTCCTGGGCACGCTCTCCGTCTTCGGTACGGTCCCGCACGACAAGCTCGTCGGCTCCACCGCGCCCTTCACGGACGCCGTGAACTCCATGTTCGGCGGCTCCTGGGGCGGCACCGCGGTCGCCCTCGCCGCCCTCGTCTCCATGGTCGGCGCCCTCAACGGCTGGACCCTGCTGAGCGCCCAGACCCCGTACGCCGCCGCCAAGGACGGCCTGTTCCCGCAGGTGTTCGGGAAGAAGAAGCGCGGCGTCCCGACGGTCGGCGTCCTGGTCACCGCCGTCCTCGCCTCGCTCCTGACGGTCTACAACTACACCGCGGGATCCAAGGGCGTCTTCGAGATCCTGGTCCTGGTGACCACGTTCACGGCGACCGTGCCCTACCTCCTGTCGACCGCCGCGCAGATCTACTTCCTCGCCTCCGGCCAGGGGGAGCGCGTGCACCGCACCCGCCTGATCCGCGACGCGGTCCTGGCGGTCCTCGCTTTCGGCTTCTCGATGTGGCTGGTGGCGGGCTCCGGCTACGAGGCGGTCTACCAGGGCGTGCTGTTCCTCTTCGCGGGCGTCCTCGTGTACGCGTGGATGGCGGCCCGCAAGCAGCACGCCCAGGAGCGGTCCGCCGCCTGACGTGTTGTTCGCCACGCTCGCGTGCCGCACGGCGTCATGGGGGCGTCAGGGTTCGGCCCATTCCGGACGTACCGCCGGTAGTGGATTGCGTGCGAGTGGATCATGTGTGGTGGGATGAGGTGATGCGACCTCCCACACGCATGCGCCCTCGCTACCGCAATCCCTATGACGAACTCGCGGCCCTGGCCGACCCGGAGCCCGACCCCCGCCCGGCCGAGGAGTCCTGGACCGGCGCACCGTACGAACCCTGGACCGACCCCGGTCACGCCACCCAGGAGATACCGGAGGCGATACCCCCGCAGGCGCCCTCCGGCCTCGTGGACGCCGATCCCGACCACGGTTTCTGGTCCCGGCCGGACCGCCGCCGGGCCAGGCGCGCCCGCCGCAGCCGCGGGAGCCTGCTCGCGGCCGTGCCCCGCGCGGCCAAGCTGCTGTCCGCTCTGGTGGTGTGCGCCGGGTTCCTGGTCCTCGCGGACCGGTGCGCGGCGATGTACGCGGAGAAGAAGGCGCAGCAGGCGCTCCAGAGCGATCTCCATCTGGCGGCCGCGCCGCAGGTGGACATCCACGGCTTCCCCTTCCTCACCCAGGTCCTGGACAAGCACCTGGAGCGCGTGGACGTGGCCGTGCCGCACGTGCCCGCCGACCGCGTGTCCCTTGCGAAGGTGCAGGCCAGCGCGCGCAACATCGAGCTGACGGGCAACCTGCCCAGCGACATAAGCGGTGCGGTCGTCGGCAACCTGGACGGTGACATCACCCTGTCCTTCGACGACATGAACCGCGAACTCGCCGCCTCCCAGGTCAAGTTCAGCCGCCGCAGCGACAACTCGGTGGGCGCGGACGGCAAGTTGAGCATCGCGGGACAGGAACTCCGCGTCAGCGCGGAGGCCCAGCTGCGCCTCGTCGGCAACCAGGGTCTGTCCACCGACATCGACGGCATGAGCCTCGACATGCCCGGCATCGCTGTGTACCGCCCGGGCCGGGACAGGGGCCTGACCCTGCACCGCGAGACCGCCGAACTCATCAGCCGGGACACGGCGCGTGTCAAGGCGCTCTTTTCCATACCGGCCGTGGTGAAGCGGCTCGGAGTGCCGGACAAGGACGTCGAGCTGGCCCTGCGCAACGACGCGAAGCTCCACGAACTGGTGGGCACGCCCCGGTTCATCGACCAGCTGATGCAGGTCAACCTCGTAGACGTCGTGGCAGACCACCCCTGGCTCCTCTCCAAGGTGGGCATCGACCCGAAACTGATCACCGGCCTGATCGCGATGCGCCCTCCGGAGCTCTCCGACCGCCTGTCGTTCTCGTTCACGCTCCCCAAGGAGGCACGGAACCTGCAACTGCGCGGGGTGCGAGTCGAGAAGAACGGGATCGTGGCGACGGTCTCGGGGATGGGACTGGCGGTGGGGAAGGGTAGGTAACGCCGGTGACGCCGTAACGGTGGGGTACGCCGCAACAGGGGGGTGCGTCGTATTCTGCGCGGCATGATCAACTCACCTACGCGTTCCGACGACGACGGCATCGCGATAGCCGGGGCGGTTGCCGGCGCGGACGTGGTGCGCACCCTGTACGGCCAGCGGCTCACCCGCATCGACAAGGGCGCCGGAGACTTCGCCACCGCAGCCGATGTGGCGGCGGAGAAGGCGATCCTCGACGTCATCCGTGCCGCTCGACCCGATGACGCCCTGCTCGGCGAGGAAGGCGGGCGTCAGGGCGGCGCCGACGAGGTGCGCCAGTGGCTGGTGGATCCCTTGTGCGGCACGCTGAACTACGCCGTCGGCAGCATGCTGGTGGCCGTCAACGTGGCGCTGCGCAACGGCCCGGCGGCGGTGGCCGACCCGTTCAGCGGAGAGATCTTCTGGACCGACGGCGAGACCGCCTGGCTGCGGCACCACGGGAGCGATGCCCCGCTGGAACCCACGCCCGCCACGCGGCTGGTGGACGTCAACCTGGATCCGCCGTTCCCGAGCGCGCCCGGGGTCCGCGCCGCCGACCTGCTGGCCCACCCCGACTTCGTCGCCCGGTTCCGGCCGCGGGTGCTGTCGACGACGCTGGCGCTGACCTGGGTCGCG
This sequence comes from Streptomyces sp. NPDC001415, assembly GCF_053597395.1. Classification (NCBI taxonomy): domain Bacteria; kingdom Bacillati; phylum Actinomycetota; class Actinomycetes; order Kitasatosporales; family Streptomycetaceae; genus Streptomyces; species Streptomyces sp. NPDC001415. The sequence goes on along the minus strand of NZ_JBSFIE010000006.1, from coordinate 97,255 downwards.
GCCGGCAAACGGGCCGCGTACGTCACCGACGGCGGTGACCTCTCGGGCAGCGTGCACTTCGCCGCCGGTATCGCCGTGTGCCGGGCGGCCGGCTGCGTGGTCACCGGCATCGACGGCGCCCCGCTCGGCCCGGCGACCCGCGGCCTCGTGGCGGCGGCCGACGCCGAGACCCACGGCCTGCTGATGGCGATGATGCGCAGCGGGGGCTAGGGCCGGTTGTGGGCGCTCGGCTCCACCCCATCTGTTTGCGACCCTGGCCGCCCGTCGCCCCAACTCCCCTGACAACCCATGGACTTGAACCGGACGCAGCACGCCCCGGCCGCTCACCGGATCGTCATCGACTCGGCCAGTCCAGTGCGCCGCCGCTCGTGAGTGGCCCCCTGGGCGCGGGTGGCGCCGCCGCACGCGGCCGGGGCGGGGGCTCGGAACCCATGCCGATTTCCCCCGTCCCGCCGCCCGGAATTCAGCCACCACCCCCGGTGGCCTGAACGCCACGCGAACGCGCCCCGCGCAATTGACGGCCCCACATACCGCGGGCAGCCTTGCGCCCACCGAATCGGCAGAGGGATTGGGGACGCGCATGACCGTCAAGGGGAACGGAAAGTCCGCCGACGAGCCGTACGTCATCACCGGGCGAGGAAAGGAAGCCGCGCCCAAGAACGCCTTCTCCCTGTTCGCCGACGTCAATTACAACGTCGGGGGAGCCCGCACCAAAATCCTCGTCATTCCGGCCAACGGCACGGCGAACAACTTCAGCGACTACGGCTTCGACCAGAGCGACGACGGGGTGAGCAGCGTCGTCAACAACACCGATCGGGACAACATCCTCTTCACGCGGACCAACCAGGGCGGCGCGCAGTTGCCCGTCCCCGCCAACTCCTCGATCACCGACCTCACGAAAACCCCGCTCTCCGGGAGCCCCACCGGCACCTGGAACGACCAGGCCCAGTCCGCACTCGCCTTCAACAAGCCCGTGCCGCTGCCGGTGTTCACCGCCCCGAAGCCCAGCGCGCAGACCCAGGACCGCCGCCAGGCCATCCAGGGAAACGCGGCCCCCGACGTCCAGCAGGTACTGCTCCACGAAGGGGCCAAGCTCGTCGGCAGCTGCCCGGTCAAGGACAACACGTGGGAGTACGCCCCGGACACGGACTGGCCGCTCGGCCAGCACGACCTGTACGCCATCGCCGTGCGCGACAACGTGCAGTCCGGCCGGGCGCCGCTGCGCTTCTACGTCACCCTGCCCACGCCCGTCGTGGACATCAGGTCGCCCAAGGAGGGCGACGAAGTGGACAGCGGGGCCACCGTCGACGGCGTCGCGTTCAACGCCGACACGGTGACGCTCACCGCGGGCGGCACCCAGCTCGGCACCGCCAAGGTGACCAGCAACGTATGGAGTTACGCCCGCGAGGGCGGCTGGTCGCTCGGAAAGCACAGTGTGACGGCGACGGCCGTCCGCGGCGGCCAGGAGTCGGAGCCCGACACCGTGAATTTCACCGCGGCCAACAAGAACCTCAAGGTCGAATACAAATTCAACTCCTCGTGGCAGGACTGGCAGACCCACAAGTACATCCACTCCTACGACGTCACCATGTACGCCGGGGAGACCGATGTGAAGCACTGGAATGTCGGCTTCGGCCAGCTCCCGGACGGATCCGTTCTCGCCCCGGAATTCGAAACCAGCTTCTGGGGGCTGATCATCAACGACGGCTCCGACGGAAACGTCGTCCTCGGCTCTCCTCCCGAGGGCGTGCACATCGTCCCGGCCAAGGGAAACCTGACCATTCGCGTACTCGTCCTCATCCCGAACCAGGACGAGGCGAACCACAAGCTCTACGGCCTGTTCGCGAAGTCGCTGACGGAGTAGGTGCCGGTTGGCACGGCGGGCGGCCGTCCGCGTGGAGGCGTCCGGTGGACACGGCTCTGAGCCGCCAACGCCTCCACCCGCCCCCGGTCCGGCCTGCCTCTGGGGTGCGAACCCGGGCGAATGCGCGGATGCTGGGTGTGCCAGCATCCGCAAGGAGGCAGATATGTCGATGCTCGACAAGCTCAAGGGCCTGCTCAAGGGCCATGAGGACACCGCGCGGCAGGGAGTCGAAAAGGCCGGCGACGCCTTCGACGCCAAGACCGGCAACAAGTACCAGAGCCAGGTCGACATGGCCCAGCAGAAGATCAACGAGCAACTGGGCTCCGACAAGCCACAGGACACCCCTCCGCAGAGCTAGGACCTGCCCGGCGGACCTTGTCCGGGACGCGGGGGCCTGGCCGGGCCCTGGCGCCGCGACCACGACTCCGCCCTCGCCGATCCCCAGGGATCGCGAGCGAGGGCGGGTGCGTGATGCCCGGCGCGTGACCTGCTCCATGCCCCAGGGCTGGTCGGTACGTCAACGCCAGGGCTGGTCGGTACGTCAACGCCAGGGCTGGTCGGTACGTCAACGGGAGTCACCCGGTAGAGCGGATCTGCCGGGATTGAGGCACGTCACGGGCGTGGCTGGGCAGAGCTGTCCTCGTGCCGTCCGCCTCCCTCGCCGCCCTGCGCCGCGCCCTCGTGGTGCTGTCGGTGCTCGGCGCGCTGTTCGGGGCGGCGCCCGGAGTGCCGGCGTGCGAGGGGCGGACGGTGGATTCGGCCGTGGTGTCGGTCGCGCCCGAACCATTGGACGAGGGCGCCCAGGACGCGTCCGAAGCGGTACTTCCCGTACAACCGGGCCGCCCCGCGCGGCTGATCCGCCCGTCGGCTACCGACGTGCCGCGAGCGGAGCCGGTGTCGCCGCCGCCCGCCGCCTCGTACGACAACGCCCGTCGGCCCGCTGCGGCGACGGGCGCTCGCTGTGTGGTGCTCCGCTGCTGACCGTTCCGTACGGAACCGGATCAGTCAGCCAACTCACCTATGCAGCAAGGTGGTTCACTCATGCCCATCGACCCGTTCGCGGCGCTCAACGCCATGATCCGAGCTGAGGCAGCCCGCATCCGGCCCGCCGGGACCGGAACTCCCGAGGAAACAACGAAGACGGCCGAGGGACGGGACGAACGCCCGGGGGAGGAGCGGCAGGACCGTAGGCAGGGCAGCTAGGAGCCGACCGGGTGGGTGCCCGAGAGCGCTCTCGGGCACCCACCCCCGGAGCAGCGGCTCCCAGGCGCCCACTTCCGGGAGCGCTCTCAGACGCCCAGCCTCGGAGCAGCGGCTCCCAGGCGCCCATTCCCGGGAGCGCTCTCAGGTGCCCAGCCTCGGAGCAGCGGCTCTCAGGCGCCCACTTCCGGGAGCGCTCTCAGGCGCCCACCTCCGCAAACCCGCTCAAGCCCCACCTCCGCGCGAGCTCAACCCCTCGCTCCGCGCGCCAGTTCCAGCGCGTACTCCGGCCACCAGCGCCCCGCCGCCGGCCCACCCCGGCAGGTGCCGTCCGATTCGCCGGGGCGTTTGATCCACAGGTAGGCGTCGATCAGCGGGTCCCCGGTGGCCGCTGTGGGCGGGGTGCCGAGCGCACGGCCGGGCGGGTTGCACCAGGAGTCGCTGCCGCGGTACGGGCCGTTGCCGTTGCGGCTGGTGTCGACGACGAAGTGCTTGCCGCCGAGCGCGGCCGAGAGCCGGTGGCCGTACTCGGCGGTGGACGCGGTCGTCTGGAACGCGGAGACGTTGAGCGAGAACCCGTCCGCTTGTGCCATGCCCGCCCGGAGGAGCGCTCTCGACAGGGCCGACAGATCGGTGATCCAGTCGGAGTGGCCCGCGTCCAGGTACACCTTCGTCGCGGGCCCGCGCTTCAACTGCCCCACGGCATAAGCGAGAAGAGCCAGGCGCTCGCCCGACGGGGCGGCCTCGCAGCCGTCCACCAGGTGCGCGATCGCGTCCGGCTCGACGATCACGACGGCCGGGTGCTCGCCGATGCCGCGCGCGAACCCGTCGATCCACGACCGGTAGTGCGCCGCGTCGTCGGCGCCGCCCTGCGAGTCGCCGTCGCAGTCGCGGTGGGGGATGTTGTACGCGACGAGGACCGGGACCTGCCCGGTGTACGCGGCGGCGGTCGTGAGTCCCCGCACCGTCTGCTCGACCCCGTCGGGCGGCGGCCATTCCGCCTGCGGCCGCAGCGAGATCCGCTCCATGAGCGCGGAGTCCGCGGTCCGCCCCGCGAAGCGCCACGTCGCGGCCTGTACGGCGGCCGAGGTCACCGGGTTCACCCAGTACGGGCCGGGACGGGGGTCGTCGGGGCCGGCCTGTGGGGCGGCGAACCCCACCGAGAGCGTGACGGTGAGCGCCGCGAGACAGCAGCGGATGCGGGAGCGTGACCGAGCGGACATGGGACTCCAGGGATACCGAACCCACAATTGCGGAGACCTGGAGATCTTGGCATCGGGGCCCGCCGTGCGCCCGGATCAGGGGGCCGTACGGGGGAACCGGCCGCGGGTACGAGATGATGTGCGTCCCGGACTCCGGTCCGGATCAGCCCGCCTCGCGTACGTGAACGTGGCCGTCCCTGGGGTAGGGCGGGTAGGCGGGCAGGATCCGATCGAGGCGGTAGCCGGTCTTCTCCGCGACGCGGCACGAGGCGAGGTTGTCGACCTGGTGGAGCAGTTCGAGGCGGCGCAGCCCGTCCCCGGCGAAGGCGTCGAAGGCCCACGCTGAGAGCGCTTCCAGGGCGCGCGGGGCCACGCCCTGGCCGCGGGCGTGGGCCATGGTCCAGTAGCCGACCTCGCCGACCTCGCGGCCGTCCTCGTTCCACTTCAGGGAGATGTTGCACAGCAACTTGCCGTAGTCGCCGCCCAGTTGGGCCGCGCAGACCGCGAAGCTGAGCCGCTTCCCCGTCTCCCAGCCCTCCCACTGCCGCTCCAGCCACCGCACCGCGTCCTCGGAGGTCGCCACCGGGCTGCTCCAGCGGCCGATGTCCGGGTCGCTGTACGCCTCGATCACCCCGTCGGCGTCGTCCGGCAGCCAGGGTCGCAGCACCAGCCCGCCCGACGCCGCCGTCGCCTCGACCCGCAGAGTCACCGTCATCAAAGTCCTCCTCGAAACGCGGTCCCGGTTCCCTTGCCGCATGCGAAAGAGTACGGAGGTGAGGCGGCCGGTTCCCCAGGGGGTCGTCTCCCCCAACTGGCCGGTGGGGGATGATTGTTGCGCATGCTCTCACCCGCTACCGCAGGGAGGGTGTCAGGCCCTTGACGCGGACGTCGTCAGTCCGCGAGGAGTGCCGCGACGGCCCGCGCGGTCCACAGGCCCGCCGTGCCTGGGCACGCCGCCAGATAGGCGGTCACCACGTCCGCGTCCCAGGCGCCCGCCTCCAACAGGCCTCTGGCGAGGTGTCTGAGATAGGCGGCCGAAGGAACCGTCCAGGTGACCTCGTCCATGCGCCAGGGTGCGGTGAAGGTGAGCACGGGCCGCCCGTCGAGCCGGCCCGTACAGACGAGGGTCTCGTACCGGCCGGCCCCCAGTACGGACCGTCCGGTGCTCAGCACCTCGCCGAGGTCGAGGTCGGCGCCGGGTTCCCGGTACATCTCCTGCGCCGCGATGTCGGCGAACTGGCCCGCCGAGACCAAGTGGGCGCGGGCGAGCACGCGGCCCTCCGCATCGGGATCGTAGAAGGCCCGGCCACCGCGCCAGACCGGCGACCGGGTCGCGAAATAGAGCGCCCCGCGCAGTTCCACCGGGACGGATTCGACGGGCGGGCGACGGTCCCGGCATCCCGGATACGCCCGGGCCGCGCCGGACGGCCGCCCGCCCTCGATGTAGTGGGCGAGCCGGTCGAGATGCATGTTGGAGCCGTACGAGGCGTACCAGACCATCACGCCCGCGCCGCCCGGACCGCCTACGGCCGAGCTGCCGTCCACCCCATCACCTCTCCATTACCCATGGGGTAATCGACCCCCTCGCCGTCCCCCGGCAGAGTTGGGCACATCGGGACCCGGGCGGCGCACTCCGGTCGGGTCCCGGGTTTCTGACCAGGCATCACATACGTCACGGAGGCTGATTTCCATGTCCGAGAACCGCTACGAGACCGCCGTCGCCCGCTACTTCGAGGCATGGAACGCCGACTCGGCCGAGGATATCGCCAAGGCCGTCGCCGCGGCGTGGACCGAGGGCGGGACCTACACCGACCCGCTCGCCGAGGTCGCCGGCCACAAAGGGGTCGCCGCGGTGATCGCCGGGGCGCACGCCCAGTTCCCGGGGTTCGGGTTCCGGCTGCTCGGTGCGGTCGACGGCCATCACGACGTCGCCCGCTTCGGGTGGGAGCTGGTGTCGGTCGCCGACGGCTCGGCCCCGGTCGCCGGGTTCGACGTGATCACCCTCGCCGAGGACGGCCGCATCCGATCCGTCGCCGGGTTCCTGGACCGCGTACCGGCTACGGCATGAGCGACTGAAGGTACTTCGCCGTCTCCGGGTCGGCCGGCAGGAACGTCTCGATGGCCAGCTCGGAGACGGTGACGTCCATCGGCGTGTTGAACGTGGCGATGGTCGATATGAAGGAGAGCGGCGTCCCCGCGTGCTCGATGAGCAGCGGCAGCGCGAACGGGTACGCCTGGCGGGGCTCCGCATCGCCCGGCTCCTCCCGGCCGGCCGGCACGGGGTGGGCGGCGACCTCCTCGTACAGCGCGCGCAGGGTGTCACTGCGCAGCAGCGCGATCTGCCGTTCCATCTGTTCGAGGAGGTGGCCGCGCCACTGCGGCAGGTTGCGGATGCGCGGGGCGAGGCCCTCGGGGTGGAGGGTGAGCCGCATCGCGTTCACCGGCGGCGCCAGCAGATGCCCGGCCACGCCTTCGAGCAGCATCTCTATGCCCCGGTTCGCGGCGAGCACCGTGTACGTCGCGTCCACGATCAGCGCCGGGTACGGGTCGTAGGCCTGGATGAGCCGCTCCATTCCCTCGCGCAGGGAGCTCATCGACGGGTCGTCGAGCGGGGTCTGTGCGTAGTGCGGGGCGTAACCGGCCGCCAGGAGAAGCGCGTTGCGTTCGCGGACCGGCACGTCCAGGTGCTCGGCGAGGCGCAGGATCATCTCCTCGCTCGGGCGGGACCTGCCGGTCTCGATGAAGCTGATGTGCCGGGCCGACGAGTCGGCGCGCAGCGCGAGCTCCAGCTGGCTGATCCGGCGCTCCTCGCGCCAGCCGCGCAGCATCGGCCCTACTCCCGTTTCGAGTGCGGCAGTTGTCATAGCTCAGACATTAACCCGCTCCTCCGACAATGCCTCCGCGCCTCCCGCATCCGGCCCTTTGCGCCGCCGCCGGAGCGCCCAGCCCGCGAGGACCGCGCCCGCCGCGAGGCCGTACGCCGTCGTCGGTACGGGGAAGTCCGGCGCCGCCGGAGTCGTCACATACGCGGCCGCGCCCGCCGCGGCGACGGTGAGCCACTCCCAGCGCCCGTCCAGTGCCACGAGGGCGACCAGGAGCAGGGCGTACCAGGAGTAGCCCGGTGTGAGCAGCAGGAAGGCCCAGCCGATCAGCAACAGCCCACCGGACCAAGGGCGTTCGGGGTTCCCGCGCCGCAGCACGTACGCGGTCACCGAGAGCAGGACGGCGAGTGTGACCGGCAGGGACCAGCTGTCGGGCAGCACCAGGCGCAGCAGCGCGAACCGGCCCCGCGCGGAGGGATCGTCGTACCCCTCCTCCTCGGTGTAGCCGCCGAGATAGCCGAACACCGAGGAGTGGGAGGCGAGCGCGTACGGGAGGTAGGAGAGCGCGATCACACCGGCCGTCGACAGGATGACGGTGACCGGTCGCCGTCGCAGGACCGCGGGCAGCACCACCGCGGGCAGCAGCTTCACCGCGACCCCCGCGCCGATCAATACCCCGCCCGCCGCGGCACGCAGCCGCCCGATCGCGGGACGGCCCGTCAGCGCGCCGAGCCCGGCGACCGTCAACAGCACGGCCAGGGCGTCGACATGGGCGTTGTTGACCGCCTCCACGGGCACGGCCGGACACCATGCCCAGTACGCCACGGCCGGCACGGATCCCGCCGCCCCGTCCGGGCCGCGCCGCCGGACGATCCGCAACAGCCCCAACGTGGTGCCCACCGCGAACAGCGCGCCGCCGATCTGCAGCGGCTTGATGCGGGCGGAGCGGGGCGTGATCTCGTCCACCACCAGGTAGTACGCCTCGGCGACCGGCGGATAAATGGTGTGTACGGACGGCCTGTTGAGGAGGGTGCAGCCGCCGTCCACCGGGGCGTGGTCCGGCAGCGCGCACTGCGCCGGGTCGGTCGGGAAAAGCCAGCGGTCGCGCAGCCCGGCCAGCTCGCGGTCGGCCGGCGCATGGTCGTACGGGGAGATCCCGGCCGCCTGCACCCGGCCGTCCCAGACGTAGCGGTAGGCGTCGGTGCTGGTGCGCGGGGGAGCGAGGAGGCCGGTCGCGGCGACGGCGATCCCGCCCGCGACGACCAGCGCGGCCCGGTGACGGACCGGCACCCTGCGCACCGACCACGCGGCCGCCGCGAACAGCAGCCAGGCCGCCGCGTACCACCAGGAGAGCCCGCCCGGGTCGGTGGCATAGCCGTCGCGGCGGACGGTGAGGGCGAGCACGACGGTGAGCGCGGCGAGCAGGGCGGCGGTGCATGCGGTACGTCCATGGGTCACCCAGCGAGCCTCGCAGCTCGAAGCCGCCACGGACGGCAGGCCGCCCCCGCCGTCCGCGAACCGTAAGATCCGGCGGGACACGCGGGGGCGGATTACTCGGCTACCGGGTTACTTCCACCCGCCGTACGGAACGGTCAGAAGTTCCAGCCAGTGGCCCGACGGATCGGGGAAATAGACCCCGCGACCGCCGTCGTTGTGATTGATCTCGTTCGGGTGCTTCCGGTGCGGATCCGCGAAGAACGGAAGCTTCAGATCCGTGATCTTCTGGAATGCCGCGTCGAATTCTTCCTCGGACACGAGGAACGCGTAATGCTGCGCCGGAATGTCGGTGCCCTCGGGAACCGTCGCGAAGTCGAGAGTGACTCCGTTGCTGGTCGTGACGGGGATGAACGGCCCCCATTCCTTGCCGACCTCAAGGCCGAGCATCTCGCCCAGGAATTCGGCGGACACCCGGTTGTCGCGGGAAGCGATGATGGTGTGATTCAACTGTACTGACACGGTGGAATGCCTCCAACAGGCATCTCACAGACACCTCCATGTCTCACCCGGCCGGTGACCGACACGCGATGCTGCCCAAAGATCCTAACCACATGGTCCTGTCCCTGTCACGGTATTGATTGCGTCATCACATTCCCCCGCCGGCCGGCGGCGTTCGCGAACCGTAAGGTGTCGAGCCGCCCCGAACGGGGGTCGGTCGGGGTGGGATGGAGCCATGAAGCCACGACTTCCCGCAGTGCGGCCGCCCGACTTCAAGGGCCGACTGCACGACGCCCGCACCGCGACCTCGATCGGCCGCCTGCTGGGCGTCGCGATCGCGATCTGCTTCGGCACGGGACTCATCAGCCACTACCTCCAGCACCCGCCCGGATGGCTCGCGGACCACTTGCCGAGCAAGCCCCTCTGGGGGTACCGGCTCACTCAGGGCCTGCACGTGGCGGCCGGTATCGCCGCGATTCCGCTGCTGCTCGCCAAGTTGTGGACGGTGTACCCGAAGCTGTTCGCGTGGCCGCCGGTGCGTTCCGTACGCCACGCGCTGGAGCGCCTCTCGGTCGCGGTCCTTGTCGCGGGCGCTGTCTTCGAACTGCTCACCGGGCTCCTGAACACGGTGCAGTGGTATCCGTGGCCGTTCAACTTCGTTCCGGTGCATTTCGCCGTGGCGTGGCTGCTCGCAGGGGCCCTGCTGCTGCACGTTGCCGTCAAGTACCCGGAAATCAAAGGGCATTGGAGTCGGAGGTCGTCCGGCACGCTGTCGCTGCCCGCGGCCGACGGCCCCGACCGGCGCTCCTTCCTCACCGGCGTGACGGCGGCCGTCGGCGCGGTCACCCTCACCACCGTCGGCCAGTCCTTCACCCCGCTGAAAACCTTCGACGTCCTCGCGCCGCGCCACCCCGACCACGGCCCCCAGGGCCTCCCGGTCAACCGGACCGCGGCGACGGCGGGAGTGGGCCAAGTCAACGGTGCCGCCTACCTGTTGACGGTGGTCGGCCCCCGCCCCTACACCCTCACCCTCGCCGAACTGTCCGCGCTCACCCAGCACGAATCCGTGCTGCCCATCGCCTGCGTCGAAGGCTGGAGCAAGTCCGCGCACTGGAGGGGCGTGCGCATGACCGAGCTGCTGCGCCGGGCCGGTGCGCCGCCGGACGCACGGGTGCGGGTGACCTCGCTTGAGAAGTACGGCTCGTACCGCGTGATGGAGATGGGCCGCGAATACGCCCACGACCCGCTCACCCTGCTCGCCCTCGAACTCAACGGTCAGACCCTCACGCCGGACCACGGCTACCCCGCGCGCATCATCGCGCCGAACCGCCCCGGCGTGCTGCAGACCAAGTGGGTCACCCGGCTGGAGGTGCTGTGATGCGGACGGTGACGGGCGCGGCGGGGCTCGCGCTGATGGCGTTCGGCGGACTGCTGCTCTGGGACCAGACCACGCACTGGGACGTGCTGATCTGGCTGGCCGGGGCCGTCGTCCTGCACGACGCGGTGATCGCGCCGCTTGTCCTCGGGGCGGGCCTGCTGCTCGGCGGCCTGAAGAACCGCGGCCTGGTGCGCGCCACCCTGATGACCGCGGGCTGCCTGACCCTGGTCGCGCTCCCGGTGCTGCTCCGCCCCCTCCCGACGGCCAACTCCTCGGTGCTGCCGCTGGATTACGTACGGGGCCTGCTGATCTCCCTCGCCACGGTGGCGGTGCTCGCGGTGCTGCTCGGCGCGGGGCGCCGGGCCCGGGGGAGGGCGGGCAGGCCGGACGATCCGGAGGGCTGAGAGCCCGATCAGGACGCGGTTCGGACACCGGTTCCGACGCGGGAACGGTCGGACACGGGCTCCGACATGGGCGGTCGGACAAGGGCTCCGACGCGGGTGGTCGGACACGGGCTTCGGTGGGGGCGGAGCCCTCCGTCAGCCCGCGCCCCCCGCCGCCCGCATCGGCTCCGCCGCCTCCCACACGCTCTGGAACGCCAGCCGCAGACAGGCCGCGAGCGCCGGGTGCTCGATGTACAGGGCGGTCGTGGAGCCCGTCCCCGCCACCGGATCCGGCATGTCGCACAGCACCAACGAGGCGTCCGCGATGACCAGTTTGAGTGGCAGGCGCTGGGTGAATCGGGCCTCCTCGCCGGCCTCGGCGAAACGCCGCACGTTCTCCAGGACCTCCTCGTCGGCCAGCGCGTCGTGCGTGTACACCGCCCGTACCGTGCCCTTGGCCCGCCGAAGGCGCCGCGTCGCCTTGATCCCGGAGGTGTTGGCGGCCGGGGCCACGAACGGGGGCATGCAGAACGTGAGGAGCTCGGAGTCGGCCTGCTCCTGGATGTCCGCGAAACGCTCGGCGATCTGCCGCTGGTCGCGCAGCACCTCGATGTAGTCCAGCGGATCGGTGTGCGCCCGGCCGTCCGCCCATAGCGGGAGAAGGAGCGAGGTCAGCCCCGTCGACAGCTTCTCCAGCCGTTCCAGGGACTCCCTCTGACGGTTCATCAGCCGCGTGACGGCAAGCTCCGGAGCGACCGCGGTGAAGGTGGCGACGCGCCCTCGGTGAGCCACTGCGAGCTGGGCGCGGACCAGGCCGTCGAGGACGTCGTAGATGCGCTGCCGGGGCACCTCGGCCTCCCGCGCCACCTGCGCCGCGGTGTAGGAGTCGCGCCTGACGAGGGCCAGGTAGACCCGTGCCTCGTAGCGGGACAGGCCCAGCTCGACGAGGTCGCTGACCGACCCCTCATCCGGCTCCATGCGTATCCCCGTCCGACTCCATGTGCGTTCTCCTCGGCTCAGCTGCCCGCCACCGTATACACGTACACCCGGCTCTGAGCAGCCCTGTGATCGTTTGGGAATTCTCCGGGGGTCCTCGTGGTGATCCATCCCTTTTCGAGGGCAAGGCTTTGCCTGGGGCTTGCCAAAGGCTGTTGTCGACCCCGGCCGCCGTCGCTACCTTCATCCCTGCCACCACCTGAGCGGGTGGCAGTTTTCGCGAGGTGCCACTGTCATGCACTGATCAGATTTGGCCGCACCCGCTGATCACGTGCACCCACGTACCGCCGAACGTGCCGCACACGTACCGCTGAACGTGCCACGCGCGCACCGCCGATCGTCGGCACACGCACCGCCGATCACCCGCACGGATACCGCCGATCGTCCGCACACGTACTGCCGAACGCGCCGGATCCGCCCCGCCGAACACCCAGACCCGCCACGGCACCTCCGCTCGCCTCGATCCGGCGAACCGACCCCCATGGAGGGCAGTTCCTTGTACTCGAAGAGACCCTTCGGCCTCCCCGGATTCACCCGGCGGGCCGCCACGGCCGCGCTGTCCGCGGCGGCCCTGGTCACCGGTGGACTCATCGCCGTGGCCCCGTCCGTCGCCGCTGCCACGCAGCCCTCCGGCGCCCAGCCCGCCAACACCCAGCGGCTGTGCGCCCAGCCCACCAAGGCCGGCGTGATGTCCTGCCTGGCCCTGGCCCGCACCGATGTGCAGCACCACCTCGGCATATCCCCGGCCGCCGCCCCCTCCGGGTACGGCCCCACCGACCTGCAGAGCGCCTACGCCCTGTCGTCGAGCGCGGGCGCCGGTGCGACCGTCGCCATCATCGACGCGTACGACGACCCCAACGCCGAGTCGGACCTGGCCACCTACCGCTCGCAGTACGGACTCCCCGCCTGCACCACCGCCAACGGCTGCTTCAAGAAGGTCGACCAGAACGGCGGCACCAACTACCCGACCGCAGACTCCGGTTGGGCCGGCGAGATCTCCCTCGACGTCGACATGGTCAGCGCCGTCTGCCCGCAGTGCCACATCCTCCTCGTCGAGGCCAACCAGCCGTCGATGGAGGACCTGGGCGCGGCCGTGAACCGCGCGGTCACCATGGGCGCCAAGTACGTCTCCAACAGCTACGGCGGCAGCGAGGACTCCACCGACCCGAGCTCGGACGCCTCCTACTTCAACCACCCGGGCGTCGCGATCACCGTCTCCTCCGGTGACAGCGGCTACGGCGTCGAGTACCCGGCCGCCTCCCAGTACGTGACCTCCGTCGGAGGCACCTCGCTCAGCCGCGCGAGCAACGCCCGCGGCTGGTCCGAGTCGGTCTGGGGCTCCAGCTCCGGAGGCCAGGGCGCGGGCTCGGGCTGCTCCGCGTACGACCCGAAGCCGTCCTGGCAGAAGGACACCGGCTGCGCCAAGCGCACCGTCGCCGACGTCTCAGCGGTCGCCGACCCCGCCACCGGCCTTGCGGTGTACGACAGTTACCAGGCCAGCGGCTGGAACGTGTACGGCGGCACCAGCGCCTCCGCGCCGATCATCGCCGGCGTGTACGCACTCGCGGGCACCCCGGCGGCGGGCAGCTACCCCGCCTCCTTCCCGTACGCCCACACCGGTTCGCTGAACGACGTCACCACCGGCGCCAACGGCTCCTGCGGCACCTACCTGTGCAAGGCGGGCGCCGGCTACGACGGCCCGACCGGCCTCGGCACCCCGAACGGCACCGCCGCCTTCACCGGCGGAACCAGCACCGGCAACACCGTCTCGGTGACCAACCCCGGCAACCAGTCGACGCAGGTCAACACGGCGGCCTCGCTCCAGATCCACGCCACCGACTCCGACAGCGGCCAGTCGCTGACCTACAGCGCCACCGGCCTCCCGGCGGGCCTGTCCATCAACTCCTCGACCGGCCTGATCTCCGGCACCCCGACCACCGCCGGATCCTCCAACGTGACCGTCACCGCCAAGGACACCACCAACGCCAGCGGCTCGACGTCCTTCAACTGGACCGTCACCACCGCGGGCGGCGGCTGCACCCCGGCCCAGCTGCTCGGCAACCCCGGCTTCGAGACCGGCAGCGCCGCACCCTGGACCGCGACCGCCGGCGTCATCGACAACTCCAGCGGCGAGGCCGCGCACTCCGGCTCGTGGAAGGCCTGGCTCGACGGCTACGGCTACAGCCACACCGACTCGCTCTCCCAGACGGTGAGCATCCCGGTCGGCTGCCACGCCACCCTCACCTACTACCTGCACATCGACACCAGGGAGACGACCGGCTCCACCGCCTACGACAAGCTGACGGTGACCGCCGGTTCGACCACCCTGGCGAGCTACTCCAACCTCAACAAGAACACCGGCTTCGCCCAGAAGTCCTTCGACCTCTCCTCGTTCGCGGGGCAGACGGTGACCCTCAAGTTCACCGGCGTGGAGGACAGCAGCCTGGCCACGTCGTTCGTCGTCGACGACACGGCGGTCAACGTGAGCTGACCTGAACACCTGAACAGGCGTAGGGCGGGGCGGGGTTCATCCCCCACCCCGCCCTTTCGTGCCTCGTACGTCCATGTCTGTGCGGCCCCGTCCGTACGTGCTCAGACGGACGCACCACCTACCCGCGCCGCAGGGCCACGAAGGGGCGGCCCGCCGCGGTCCAGCGGCCGGCCGGGCGCCAGCCCAGGGGGCGGGCGCAGGACAGCAGCGCGTTCGTGCCGAGCCGCGCCCAGGGGAAGTCGCCCCCCGCCGCGCCGCTCGCATCGGCGACCCGGACCCGGATCCGCTCGTCGATCTCGTACGGGGCGGTCTCCGCCAGCAACAGACCACCAGGGACGACGAGTTGGGCCACCCGGGCGAGCAGCGCCGCCGGATCGCCACCGATGCCCACATTCCCGTCGACGAGCAGCGCGGTGTCCCAGCGCCCCTCGCCCGGCAGCCGGTCGAAGACCGAGCGGCACAGCGCGCTGCCGCCCCAGTCCCGGGTGCGGCGAACCGCTTCCGGGCTCACGTCGACCCCCAGCGCGGCGACGCCCTCGGCGGCGAGCGCGGCCACCAGACGGCCGGGTCCGCAGCCGATGTCCAGGACCGCGCCCCGGCAGCGGCGCAGCACCGTACGGTCCGCCAAGTCCGGCTCCGCACACCAGCGTTCGACCTCCAGCGGCAACAGCCAGCCGTCGTGCCTGCGCAGGAACAGCGGGCCGCGCCCCGACCGCAGCGCATCGGTGTACGGATCGGCGTGCCAGGCGGCCGGGGCGGTGGTCGAGAGCGCTCTCACCATGCGCGGGGCCCGGCGGTGAGGGAGCCGGCCGTCGGGGGCTCGGCGGTCGGAGAACCGGCTGTCGGAGGCTCGGCCGCGGGGGGTCCGGCGGTCAGGGAGCGGGCGAAGCGGCCATGCGGGGCCTCGGCCGCGACCAGTTGGGCGTCCCGCGCGGTGTCCACGTCGCGCAGCCGCGCCAGTTCGCGCACCGTGAGCCCGGCGTCGTACAGCCGCTGCCGCTGGACGCGCCCGGTCTCGGCCACCGACATCGGGACCCCGCGCAACAGCGACGGGTCGGGCTCGGTCAGGCCGAGGGCCCAGAACCCGCCGTCCTCGGCCGGGCCGAACCACGCGTCACCCGGACCGGGGTCCGCCAGCGCGGGTGCGAGCAGCGCCGGGGTCACCTGCGGGGTGTCCATGCCGATCAGCAGCGCGGGCCCGGTGCACGCCGCGAACGCCGCCGCGATCCGCTCGTCCAGGCCGCCCGCACACTGCGGCAGCACCTCGATGCCGGGCGGAAGCCACGGCCCCGGCTCACCGTCGAGCACCAGAAGCCTTCTGCGTACGGGGGTGGCGAGCACCGCGTCGAGGGTGTCGGCGAGCGACGCCTCGGCGATCCGGGCCGCCTCCTCGGGGGTGTACGGCGGGGTGAGCCGCGTCTTGACCCGGCCGGGCACGGGAGCCTTCGCCAGGACGATCAGCGTCGCGCCCGACACCGGCCCGCCCGCGGCCCCGGTCATCGGGCGACCGCCGACGTACGCGCCGCCACGGGCGGCTCGGCCAGCACCTTGCGCATGTCGTGCACCGCCTGCCAGGTGCCCCGCCACGTCCCGGTGACCTTCGACTTCCCGGTTCGCGGCCGGTAGGGCACCTCGCGCTCGGCCACCCGCCATCCCGCGTCCGCCGCGCGCACCACCATCTGGAGCGGGTAGCCGCTGCGCCGGTCGGTGAGCCCGAGCCCGAGCAGCGCCTCGCGGCGCGCGGCCCGCAGCGGCCCCAGGTCGTGCAGGCGCAGTCCGGTGCGGCGCCGCAGCATCCGCGCGAGCGCCAGGTTCCCGGCCCGCGCGTGCAGCGGCCAGGCGCCGGACCCTTGCGGCCGCCGCCGGCCGAGCACCAGATCGGCGACGCCGGACGCCACCTCCCGTACATAGGGCACGAGCTCCGCCGGATCGAGGGAGGCGTCGCAGTCGCAGAAGCAGACGTACTCGGCCTCGGACGCGAGCAGCCCGGCATGGCAGGCCGCGCCGAAACCCCGGCGGGGCTCGTGCACGACCGTCGCGCCGAGCGAGCGCGCCACCTCGGGCGAACCGTCCGACGAGCCGTTGTCGACCACGACGGCCCGCCAGCCGTCCGGGATCCGGGCCAGCACCCAGGGCAGCGCCTCGGCCTCGTCGAGGCAGGGCAGCACGACGTCCACGCTCTCGGCACCCGGGGCGGGAAGGGATGCGGAGGGGGATACGGACGGGGACGCCGAAGGAGCCGCTGACGGCAACGCTGACGGGACCGCTGATGAGGCCGCCGATGGGGGCGTGGAAGGTGAGGCGGAAGGTGATGCGCCGGGGGATTCAGTCACGCCCTCACCGTACGAATCCAAACCGGACAAACCGGATATCGGGTTCTTACGAAACGCGGACATCGCCCGCCCGAGGCCGACCCGGCGCAGACGGCCGCCCCCAGGCGGTGCGACGCTGGATTCCATGCACAGCACCGAGAGCCGCATCCTCGTCGTCGATGACGATCCGACCGTCGCCGAGGTCGTCACCGGCTACCTGGAACGCGCGGGCCACACCGTCGACCTCGCCGCCGACGGCCCCTCCGCCCTGCGCGCGGCCACGCAGCGCCGCCCTGACCTGGTGGTACTCGACCTGATGCTGCCCGGCATGGACGGCCTGGAGGTGTGCCGCCGACTGCGCGCCACGGCCCCGGTACCGGTGATCATGCTGACCGCGCGGGGCGACGAGGACGACCGCATCCTCGGCCTGGAGGTAGGCGCCGACGACTACGTGACGAAGCCCTTCAGCCCGCGCGAACTGGTGCTCCGTGTCGAATCCGTACTGCGCCGCGCCCGCACCGTCACCGCCCGTCCCGGCCCGAGCATGTCCCGGTCCGGCATCGCCCTCGACCCCGCAGCCCGCACCGCCTCGAAAGACGGCAACGAACTCGCCCTGACACTAAGGGAGTTCGACCTCCTGGCCTACCTCCTCGCCCGCCCAGGCGAGGCCATCTCCCGCGAACGCCTGATGCACGAGGTGTGGGGCTGGGAGTTCGGCGACCTGTCCACGGTGACCGTCCACGTCCGCCGCCTCCGAGGCAAGATCGAAACGGATCCGGCGAAGCCTGTGCTGATTCGTACGGTGTGGGGGGTGGGGTACCGCTTCGAGGCGGAGCCCGATGGGGGTGGGGGTGGGGTTGACCCACATGGGGCAGAGCCATATGGCAGCGGGCTGAGGGAGGGCGAGCCGCACGTGGGTGAGGCGCACGTGGGTGGGCCGCACGTGGGTGAGGCGCACGTGGGTGGGCCGCACGTGGGTGGGCCGCACGTAGGTGAGGCGCACATGGGTGAGCCGCACATAAGTCGGCCGTCCGCAGGTCAGCCGCCCATGGGGCAGGCTCCCATGGGCCAGCCGCACATAGGTGAGCCGCACATGTCCGCGCAGCACACGGCCGAGTCGCACGCGGCCGCGCGGCACGAGCCCGGCGCGGCCTCGGCCGACGTACGCGGGGCCGAGCCCGGCGGTGCCGGGACGGACGCGGCCGTGCGCCACGGAGGCGACCATGAGTGACGTCCTCCTCATCGCGCTGTACGCCTTCCTCGGTGCCGCGGCCGCCGGGCTGGGCGGGGCGCTGGCCCTGCGGCTCCTTCGGCACCGTTCGCTCACCGCGTCCGTGGCCGTCGTCGCGGCCGTCGCGGTCATCGCCATGCTGGCCGGCACGCTCGCCGTCGCCTGGGCGATGCTCCTGAACTCCCACGACCTGACGGTGGTGACCGTGGTCGTCGCCATGGCCGCGGTCGCCTCACTGGGCACCGCGCTGCTGCTGGGGCGCCGGGTCGTGGCCAGCAGCCGACGTCTCGCGCTGGCCGCCCGTTCGTTCGGCGAGGGCGGAAGCTTCGACGCCCCCACGGGGCCCGCCACCGCCGAACTGGCCGCACTGAGCCGGGAGTTGGCGGCGACCAGCGCGAAACTGACCGAGTCGCGAGAGCGCGAGCGGGCCCTGGAAACCTCGCGACGCGAACTCGTCGCCTGGATCTCGCACGACCTGCGCACCCCGCTCGCCGGGCTCCGCGCGATGGCCGAGGCCCTCGAAGACGGCATGGCCAAGGACCCGGACCGCTACTTCCGCCAGATCAGAACCGAGGTCGAACGCCTCAACTCCATGGTCGGCGACCTCTTCGAGCTGTCCCGCATCCATGCGGGAGCGCTCTCACTCAACCCCGCCCGCATGTCCGTCCACGACCTGATCGGCGACGCGCTGGCGGGCGCGGACCCGCTGGCGCGCGAACACGGGGTGCGTCTCGTCGGAGAGCGCGTCGATGCCGTGCCGGTCGAGGTGGACGGCAAGGAGATGACCCGGGTCCTCGCGAACCTCCTGGTCAACGCCATCCGGCACACCCCGGCCGACGGTACCGTCGCGGTCACCGCCGAGGACCGGGACGGCGCGGTCACCCTCTCCGTCACCGACGGCTGCGGCGGCATCCCCGACGACGACCTGCCCCGCGTCTTCGACACCGGCTGGCGCGGCACCGAAGCACGCACCCCGCCCGGCGGGGCGGGCCTGGGCCTCGCGATCGTCCGAGGCATCGTGGAAGCCCACTCGGGCCGCGCCGAAGTGCGCAACGTGGCAGGCGGCTGCCGCTTCGAACTGACCCTCCCGGTGGCCCCGGCGTAGGCGCCCCATAGGGGCGCGGGGAACTGCGCGACAAGCCACCGACGGCCTGCCAGTCGAAAGCCGGAGGGAAGGGGGGCCAGGCGAGCAGCCCGCCCCCCTTCCGCACCCCGGGGGCCCCGCACCCCGGGGGCCCCGCACCCCGGGGGCCCCGCACCCCGGGGGCCCCGCACCCCGGGCCCCGCACCCCGCACCCCGGGCCCCGCACCCCGGGCCCCGCACCCCGGCCCCGCTACACACCGACGGCGGTCCTACCCCGCCGCGGCGAACTCCGTCATCCCCTCCGCGAACCCGACGGCCGGCTTCCAGCCCAGCTCGCTCCGCAGCCGCGCCGAGTCCGCCGTGATGTGCCTTACGTCGCCGAGCCGGTACTCGCCCGTCACCACCGGATCGGGGCCCCCGTGCGCCGAGGCCAGCGCCCGGGCCATCTCGCCCACGGTGTGCGGCGTCCCGCTCCCCGTGTTGTAGGCGGTGAGTGCGCCGGGCGGCCGGCTTGAGAGCGCTTCCAGCGCCACCACGTTCGCCGCCGCCACATCCCGTACGTGCACGAAGTCCCGGCGCTGGCGGCCGTCCTCGAAGACCCGCGGCGCCTCGCCGCGTGCCAGCGACGAGCGGAAGAACGAGGCCACCCCGGCGTAGGGAGTGTCGCGCGGCATCCCGGGCCCGTACACGTTGTGGTAGCGCAGCGACAGCGCACGTCCGCCGGTCGCCCGGGCCCAGGCGGCGGCCAGGTGCTCCTGCGCCAGCTTGGTCGTGGCGTACACGTTGCGCGGATCGACCGGCGCGTCCTCCGATACCAGCCCGGGGCTCAACTCGGCGTCGCAGCAAGGGCATTGGGGCTCGAACCGCCCCGCGTCGAGCCACTCGACCGGCCGCGGCCCGGGGCGAACGACCCCGTGTTCGGGGCACTCGTAGCGCCCCTCCCCGTAGACCACCATCGACCCCGCGAGGACCAGTTCCCGTACCCCCGCGTCGGCCATCGCCGTCAAGAGGACCGCGGTGCCGAGGTCGTTGCAGCTCACATAGGCGGGCGCGTCGGCGAAACCGGTGCCGAGTCCGACCATCGCCGCCTGGTGGCACACCGCGTCGACCCCGACCAGCGCCCCGGCGACGACGTCCGGATCGCGGACGTCGTCCCCCGGACGGACCGCCCGGTCCAGGACGAGCGGCTCGTGGCCGTGTGCGGCCAGCGCTGTGACAATGTGCGAGCCGATGAAGCCCGCGCCTCCCGTGACAAGTACACGCATAGAGGAGACGCTACGGATGTGGAGCCTCCGCGTCACCGCTCCACCCCGCCATGTCACCACCCCGTAAGGAGTATCCGGACATGCCTGTTGAGCCGCTGTCACAGAAGGACATCGAGGACCGGCTGCGCGAGCTGCCCGGCTGGTCGCTGTCGGACGACCACGACCGGATCTCCCGGAGTTTCCGTCTCGCCAACCACTTCGCCGCGACGGCCATGGTCGTCCACGTGGCCCAGATCCAGGAGGAGCTCGGCCACCACAGCGACCTCACCCTCGGCTACAACACGATCGCCCTGTCCGTGAACACCCACGACGCTGGCGGCGCACTCACCGACCTGGACTTCCAACTCGCCCACCGGGTGGAGGAGATCGCTGCGGGCCACGGCGCGGGATGACACCGCTGCGGGTGGCACCACAGAAAGCGCTGAGAGCGCTCTCGCCCCAGCCCGCCCAGCCTGGCTAGCCCGCCACCCGCGTCATCTCCATGATCCAGTTGAGCACCCACGTGTCGCCGCCGTCCGTGGAGAACGCCTGCTCCCAACGGGCGGTCGTGGGGCTGATACCGGACCAGTGGAAGCGGACCTTCACGTCCTTGCCGTCGTACGTGTCGTCGCCGAAGAAGTCCCCGGTGCCGTCGGGCCCGAAGCGCCCGCGCACCGGCGGGTCGAGCCGACCGGTGCGGCTGCTGGCCCAGTTCAGGGACCAGTCACCGGTGTCGCGGTCGTAGAGCCGCAGGGTCAGACCCGAGACACCCTTGGAGGGAAAGGAGATCTCGTCGAAGTGGGCGCCGCCCGCGAAGTGCACGGAGCCCTCGGTGCGCCCGGGGAACTCCTCCCAGCCGCTGTCGGGGTCGAGGAAGTCGAGCAGCCGGCGGTTGTGGACGTTCCAGCTGCCTACGAGAAAGTCGAAGTCGTTCATGGGGAGGACAGTAAGAGCGCTCCACTGACATCCACTGTCAGTGGAGTCGGGAGAGTCGGGCAAGCTGGTCGGCATGCGCGCGAGCAGACTCGTATCCCTGTTGCTCCTCCTCCAGACCCGGGGACGGATGACCGCCGCCCAGCTCGCCGCCGAGCTGGAGGTGTCCGTACGCACGGTCTATCGCGACACCGAGGCCCTGGCCGCCGCCGGCGTGCCGCTCTACGGCGACGCCGGGCATGCGGGCGGATACCAGCTCGTCGACGGCTACCGCACCCGGCTCACCGGCCTGACCAGCGACGAGGCCGAGGTCCTTTTCCTGTCCGGGCTCCCGGGGCCGGCCGCGGACCTGGGGCTCGGCCCGGTCCTGGCCGCGGCCCAGATGAAGGTGCGCGCCGCGCTCCCGGCCGCACTGCGCACCCACGCCGACCGCATCCGATCGCGCTTCCATCTGGACACCCCCGGCTGGTACGCGGACGCGGATCCGGTGCCGTTCCTGGAGCAGGTCGCCGACGCCGTGTGGCGCGGCCGTGTCCTCGACGTCCGCTACCGCCGCTGGAAGGAGCCGACCGAGGTCGACCGCCGCCTGGAGCCGTACGGACTGGTCCTGAAGGCGGGCCGCTGGTACGTCGTGGCCGGGCCCGGGCCGCGCACCTACCGGGTCGACCAGATCCTCCAACTGTCCATCGCCGAAGAGGAGTTCGAGACCCCGGAGGGGTTCGACCTGGCCGGGTACTGGCGGCGGGCGCAGGACGACTTCCATGCCCGGCTGCACCGGGGCGAGGCGGTGGTGCGCCTCTCGCCGCGCGGCGCCGAACGGCTCACCGGTGCCGTGGCCCGCGCCTTCGCCGAGACCGGAGCCGAGGACTCCGACGGCTGGACCCGTGCCGTCCTCCCCATCGAATCCCTCGACCAGGCCCACCGCGAATTCCTGGCGCTCGGGGCGGAGATCGAAGTGCTGGCACCGGCGGAGCTGAGGTCTCAACTTGCCGCTACCGTACGGAAGTTGACTGACCTGTATACCGAGTGAGCGATATCGAGCCATGCCGATGGGACCGCATGCCGTACGAGTGGTCCCCCCTGCTCGATCGCGCCGAACCGTTGCCCCAGGCATCGCCCCAACCGATGCCCTCACCGTCGACCTCGCCGTTGGGCTGAACGAGTAGCGGAGAGTAACTTCCGCGCCGTGGTCCCTGTTCTGTGGCTATGTGGGGCGGCGCCACATAGGAACGGGCCCCTCACGCTGAGACCACCTCCACACCAGGAGCACCATAGTGATCAAGAAGGTTCTGACCGGCGCGGTCTTCGCCACCGCTGCCGCGATGGCCGTCGCCGCACCCGCGTCGGCGCACACCACCGCGAACAAGGCTCCCAATGCGCACGACAGCATCCGTGCTGCCCGTGCCGTGTCGGGCACGACCGTGAGCGCCACTGGCGCCACGGGCTTCGGGACCCGCAACGGTGACACCGCCATCGCGGGTGAGTCGGGCGGCATCCTCAACACCTACGGCGCCTCGCTGATCAACGTCGACGCCCGCTGCCTGGTGCCGCTGCCGGAGGGCGAGGGCATCGGCGGACACGGCCTCGGTGGCCCCAAGGCCGCCTGCAACCTCGCGCCCGTCGACCAGTACCAGGCTCCGCAGAAGCTCCTCTGATCGTAGGGGCTCCGCTGATCGTCTCCGACGGCCCCCGACAAGAGCGTCTCTTGCCGGGGGCCGCCGTTTGCCCGCAGCGCTGGCCGGCGCGGGGCCGGCGCAGGTGGACCGACCCCCGTCCGCCCCGCCCGCGCCGGGTCATACGTGCCAGTCGCCCGCAGTCGCCGCGTCCCTCGCGAAGTCCGCGAAGTCGAGGGGCTCGCGGCCCAGGACCCGCTTCACGCCGTCCGTCGTCGACGCGTTGTGGCCGTCGAGCAGCATGCTGAACAGCCCGGCCAGCCACTCGGCGTCCGGCCCGGGCAGACCGTACTGGGTGAGCTGCTCCGCGTACTCGGCGGCCGACACCGGCACATAGCGGATCGCGCGCCCGGTCGCCCGCGAAAGTTCGGCCGTGACCTCCGCGAAGGTGAGCAGGCGCGGACCTGTCAGCTCGTACGTCTGCCCGGCGTGGCCGTCCTCTGTGAGCGCGGCGACCACGACATCGGCCAAGTCGCCGGCGTCGACCCAGGGTTCGGCGGTGTCGCCGCCCGGGAAGGCCACCGTTCCCGCCAATACGCCCTCGACCATCGCGCCCTCACTGAAGTTCTGCGCGAAGAAGGCGGCGCGGACCACCGTGAGATCCGGGCACGCCTCGCGGAGAGCGCTCTCGGCGAGGGCTGCCTCCGGCTCGCCCCGGCCCGAAAGCAGAACGACCCGGCCCACGCCGTTGGCCGCGGCGAGCCGGCCGAACCGGCGCATCGCGTCTGCCGCGCCCGGCGCCGCGAGGTCGGGGTAGTAGGCCACATACGCGGCGTACGCGCCACATAGTGCGGCGCCCCATGTGGAGTCGTCCGCCCAGTCGAAGCGGACCTCGCCGGACCGCGACCCCGACCGGACCGGAATCCCGCGCGCGGTGAGACGCTCGACCACCCGGTGGCCCGTCTTCCCCGTGCCGCTGGTCACCAGCACCGTCCGCTCGTTCATGTGGTCCGCCCCCTCGTTCATGTGGTCCGCTCCCTTCAACTCGCTTGTCCGCCGCGCGCCTTGCGTCGTGTTCGTCATGCGTCCAGCCTCGTCGGACGGCCCTGGACTCTCCATGCGCCAGAGGCCAATCCCGATACGCGTTCGTCTACGCCTCGTGCGGTCCGACGCGTTCTACGCTGGCTCCATGGACGCACTCGCCGGACTGCTCGACGGACCGCGGGCCAGAGGCGCCTTCCTGCTGCGCATGGTGATGGAACCCCCGTGGTCCGTACGGATCGAGGACCGCGCGCCGATCTGCCTGATGTCCATGACGGCGGGCGAGGCCTGGATCGTGCCCGACCACGGCGAGGCCGTGCACATCGCCCCCGGCGATGTCGTCATCGTGCGCGGCCCCGACCCGTACACCGTCACGCACTCACCGGAGCTCGCACCGTTCACCCGGATCGGCCCCGGCGAGACCTGCACCACCCTGCGCGGGGAAGCGCTCTCAGCCTCCATGGACCTGGGTATACGCACCTGGGGCAACGCCCCGGACGGCTCGGCCACCATGCTCGTCGGCACGTATCTGATGGAGGGGGAGATCAGCGGGCGGCTCCTCGACGCGCTGCCGCCGGTGGTGCTGCTGACCGCGCAGGAGTGGAACTGCTCGCTCATGCCGCTCCTGGACGACGAGATCTCGCGCGACGAACCCGGCCAGAGTGTCGTCCTGGACCGGCTGCTCGATCTGCTGCTCATCGCGGTGCTGCGCTCGTGGTTCTCACGGCCCGGCGCGGACGCGCCCGCCTGGTACCACGCGATGGGCGATCCGGTGGTCGGACCCGCGCTGCGGCTGATGCAGAACAGCCCGGCGCACCCCTGGACGGTGGCGTCCCTCGCCGCCAAGTGCGGGGTGTCACGAGCGGGCTTCGCGCGCCGCTTCACCGAGCTGGTGGGGGAGCCGCCGATGGCCTATCTGACCGGATGGCGCCTGGCCCTGGCCGCCGACCGCCTCCGCGAGACGGACGCCACCGTCGACGCCATCGCCCGGCAGGTCGGCTACAGCGGGGCATTCGCACTGAGCGCCGCGTTCAAACGCGTTCGCGGCATCAGCCCTCAGGAACACCGGGCTCTTCGCCGCAGCGACTGAACGCCGACTGGCCAAGGGGCGCGCGAGGTGCCCCGAGCGCAGGCCGGAGAGCGCTCTCACGCCCGGATGGGCTGCGAGAGATCGTCGTCGCCGACCACCCGGAACACCCCGCCGCCGAGCGACGGGCCGACCAGGCCGGCGAGACGGTCCATGCGGCGCTGTTCGCTCGCCGCGATGCGCTCCATCCATACGGGGATGTCCTCCGGATCAGCATCGATCAAGGCGCAGGTCAGGATCTCCCGCGGGTCCTCAAGGCTGAGCGCGCTCAGCACGCGGCGCGGGTCGCCGGGGAAGGTCTCGTCGGGCAGCCAGGCATTGCGGAAGGCGGCGTAGTCGACTCCCTCGTTGAGGCGGCGCAGCGAAGTCCCGATCAGCATGGTGAACCTCCGGTAGGGGCGGTGCGGTGGGGCAGTGCGGTGGGGTGAGGCTTGATTCTTACGTTGTAAGTTTCACGTTGGGGATAGAGTGCCCTTACGTCGTAAGAATCGTCAAGAGGCGGATGGGGAGGACCTGATGGCGGATCGACGGGGGCGACCCAAGGCGGGGCTCAGCCGTGACAAGGTGCTGGACGCGGCGCTGGACTTCGTCGACCGCGAAGGCGTCGCCGCGCTCACCATGCGGGCACTCGGCGCCGAACTCGGCGTGGAAGCCATGACGCTCTATCACCACGTGGGAAACAAGGGGAAGTTGCTCGATGCCCTCGTCGGCCGGGTGGTGCGCCGAGCCGCCGTCGGGCTGCCGTACGACGGCGCGGATTCCCCGTCCGTCGGGACCGCCGACGACTGGACCGGGTGGGCCCGGGCCCTCGCATCGCGACTGCGGGCCGAACTGCTGCGTCACCCGGGCGTGTTGCCGCTCATCGCCACCCGCCCGCTGAGCTCCGCCGACGATCTGGAGTTGATGGAGGAGTGGCTCGCCGCTCTGACAGGGGCGGGGCTCGCGCTCGGCCGGGCGATGGACGTCATCAACGCCCTGGCCACGTTCACCGTCGGCCATACCCTCGCCGAGGCCGGCCGTACCCCGGGTGAGCGCGCGGACGCCCCCGACCTCGACGACGTGGCCCCGGACCCGGAGCGCTTTCCCCTGCTCGCCGAGGTGACGGCCACCCGCGCCGGCCTGGACTTCGCCGAACGCTTCGACCGCACCGTTGACTTCATCCTGGCCGGCTACCGGGACCTGGGGCAGGAATAATCCCTTCCCGGCCACCCCTGCGGCCTCGCCGACTCAACTCCCTCACGAACGACTCTGGTTCCTCCACGACGGGCCCGCATTCCTCCGCGTACCACCCCCGCTCACGCTCAGGTGTCCCCAACTCCCTTACTTACTAGGCGAGTTCGTTGCTTGCTGTGAGCCTGTGAGGGTACGGATACTCGACGCGGCGAGTTGGCATGGACGCCGGTGCACACCGGGGACCCCGGTCGTCGCGTCCTGGCCATCGCGCCCGACGGGCCCGGCGAACACCCGTGGCCGGGCTCAACCCCCCACAGGAGGTTTTGAGTTGAAGCAGCGATGGATGTCAGGCCGACGTGCGGCCACCGCCGCCGCGGGAGCCCTTGCGCTCGGCGCGACCCTGACGATGCAGAGCGCCGACGCAGCCCCCGCACCGGCCACCGCCCCGCAGTCCGCCGCATTCGCCGGACAGCTGGCACACCGGATCGACACCGCTCTCGCGGGCCGCACGGCAGGCTCGTACTACGACGCGGTGAGCAAGAAGCTCGTCGTGAACGTGGTCGACAACGCGACCGCCGACAGCGTCCGCAAGGCGGGCGCCGAAGCCCGTACCGTCAAGCACTCACTGAGCCAACTCAACGCGTCGCGGCAGGAGTTGAAGGCCAAGGCGTCCATACCCGGGACCTCCTGGTCGATGGACCCCGTCAGCAACACCATGGTCGTCAAGGCCGACCGCACCGTCACCGGCGACCGCCTCGCCCAGCTCAACAAGGTGATCCAAGGCCTCGGCGACACGGTCACCCTCAAGAGATCGGCCGGACGCTTCCAGCCGCTCATCGCGGGCGGCGACGCGATCTGGGGCAGCAGCGCCCGCTGCTCGCTCGGCTTCAACGTCACCGTCGGCGGCCAGCCCTACTTCCTGACCGCCGGACACTGCGGCAACGCGGTCTCCAGTTGGTCGGACCAGCAGGGCGGTTCGGAGATCGGGGTCACCGAAGCCTCCACGTTCCCCGGCCACGACTACGCCCTGGTCCGCTACACCAGCGACATCGACCATCCGAGCGCGGTCGACCTGTACAACGGTTCCTCCCAGCCGATCAGCGGCGCCCGCGAGGCCACCGTCGGCGAGCAGGTCCAGCGCAGCGGCTCCACCACCGGCGTCCAGGGCGGCCAGGTCACCGGCCTGAACGCCACCGTGACGTACGAGGAGGGGCAGGTCGACGGCCTGATCGACACCACCGTCTGCGCCGAGCCCGGCGACAGCGGAGGCTCGCTCTTCGACGGCAGTACGGCCCTGGGCCTGACCTCCGGCGGCAGCGGCGACTGCACCTCGGGCGGCGAGACCTTCTTCCAGCCCGTACCGGAAGCACTCCAGGCGTACGGAGCACAGATCGGCTGAGGTCGAGCCGGCCTGAGAGTCCCTGAGAGACCTGAGAGTCCTGAGAACAGAGAGTGCGTTCCGGTCGGACGGGGCCCTCAGAAGGCCGAGCCACCTCGACGGCGATCCGATCCGCCGGACAGACCCTAGGCGTCGCCCGCCAGCAGATGCTGGGGCACCGACCGGAACGTCCAGGCGCCGGCCCGGCGCGTGAAGACCCACACCAGGTCGAAGCGGTCGGGCCACTCCTCCGGGACCCCGTCGGCCTGCGAAGCACCCAGCGCCTCGACGATCGGCGGGATCTTGGAGTGCTCCCAGCAGATCAGCACAGGGGCCGTCGCCGCGAGAGCGGCGGCGGCCAGCGCCTTCTCCTTGCCCTCGGCGAACTCGGTGTCGACCCGGAGATGGAGGGCCTCGGCGAGCGGCGTCGCGGTCTGCCGCATCCGGTGCGCACCGGCGTGCGGTCCCTGGTCCGCCGCGGCGTAGATGGTGGCCGGGCGGGGGAGCGGCGCCGCCCCAGAACTGGCAGGGGAGCCACTGCCGTTGGGGACGAAGAGCCGGGGCAGCGCGTGAGAGCGCTCCCAGCCCCGCTTGGTCAGCGACTTCTTGTCCTGCTTCCCGGACTCGTCGAAGCCCGGATCACCGGAACGGGGCTTCTCGCCATGCCTGATGATCAGGATCGTGGTGTCGCGCCCGGAATCGGGCGGAGCCGAACTCTTCGATGCGGACGGTTCGTCGTGGCCGCCGCCGCAGCCCGCCGCCACGACCGGCGCGGCCAGCGCCAGTCCGAGCAGCACTGCCCGCCGATTCGGTCCGCTTTCCTGAGTCACCTTCGCACCTCTCCTTGTGCCGTTCCCTCGCGTATCAAATGGGGCCCATGTCAAAGGAGTTGATGGTCGATTCGGCTCCGGGGTTCCATGGCTCCGGCGTTCCATGGGCCGGAGGTTCCGAGGCTCCATGGGGGTTCCGCCGCCGGCTGAGAGCGCTCTCGCCGGGCCGCCCGCCCCACCTGCCAAGGGATCCGCTCGCCCGCCGAAAGACGGACTCACTCGACAAAGGCCCCGCTCACTCGACAACAGGCTCCAACTCCCACCACTGCCCGGGAGAGTCGGTGTCCTCCCACTGCTGTACGTTCGCGCCGTCCTCGGCCGAACCCTGGGCGACTTCCAGGAGCAGCCCGCTGATGTAACTGACCAGCGTGACTCGGCCGGGCGCGTCCAAGTGCCGCTCCACGAGCCACTCCTGGGCGCCGAAGTTGTTCGCCTTCCACTGCTGGACATTGGCGCCGTTCTCGGTGGAGGCGTTGGCGACGTCGAGCCGCTTGCCACTGTTGACGTTCACCAGGTGGTAGAGCCCGCCACCGCTGTGCACGGGGGAGATGTGCCACTGCTGCGCGGTGGAACCGCTCTCCTTGCCCTGCTGCACATTGGCCCCGCTGCCCTTGGCGCCGCCGTACACCTCAAGCAGTAGCCCGCTGGCGACGTTGCGTACCAGGTAGCGGCCTTCGGGCAGGGCGGGGTTCCGCGTGTCATTCATGATCTCGAAGGATACGGTCATGACAACGCCGCCGCACGGAGGAATCGGGCGGCGGCGTAGTCACGTGACAGTGCGGTCACCTGACAGTGCGGTGCCGTCAGTGGTGGCGGCTCTCGCGGGCCAGCGCGGTCACGAAGTGGGCCGCGTCGATGGTGCCGACGCCGGTCGCCATGTCGTAGCCGTTCACCGCGGTGTAGCCGGTGACGCCCTGGTAGCTGTTGTTCGTGCCGTCGTTGACGTCGACGAGACCCGAGCCGGGCTTGTACCCCTCGTGCTTGTACAGCGAGTACAGCGCGTCGTTGATGTTGCCGAGGCGGTGGCCGGCGGCCTGGTCGGCGAGGGCGACGATGCCGGAGAACAGCGGGCTAGCCTCGCTCGTTCCGCCGGACACGTCCCAGCCGACGGCGGTCGGGTCGTAGCTGGAGTACACCCAGGCGCCGCCGTTGACCGCGGCCGCCATCGAGATGTCCGGGGTGCCGCGGCGGTTGCCGACGATGCCGCGCACGCCGTTCTGGAAGGAGGGCCGCTCGAAGACGTGCGACTGACCGCCACCGCCCGCGCCGTTGTCGTTGTACACGCTCTCGGGCTTGAGGCGGTTGCCCTTGTCGTCGAGGTGCAGCTGGGTGCCGCCGATCGACGTGACCAGCGGGTCGGAGGAGGGCCAGGAGTTGACGCGCTCCTTGTAGTAGCCGCTGCCGTCCGCCGTGTTGTCGGTGGCGCCGCCGTCACCGGAGGAGGCGAGCACGGTCACACCGTGGGCCGCCGCGTCCTTGAACGCGTACCGCAGGTTCTTGATGCTGGAGAAGTCGCCCTTGTCGAAGCCCGGGAACGTGTTCTCCGTGGCGCCGAAGCTCTGGGTGATGACATCGCCGATGCCCTGGTCGATGAGGTGCTTCTCGGCGTCCATCATCTCGGGAAGGCCGGTGACACCCTCGGTCTCGGCGACCGCGGTCTCCACCAGAATGATCTTCGCGTCCGGGGCGACCGCGTGAGCCATCTCGACGTCGAGCGTGGACTCACCGGCCCAGCCGGTCATGTCCTTGTTCTTGGGGTCCCACTTGGGAACGTTGCCCCACTTGACCACGTCGACCTTGCTGCTGGGAATGCCGTACTGCTTGCTGTACACGTCCAGGTCGTGCTGGATCGTCGGCGAGCCGAAGGAGTCCACGATCACGATCGTGCGGCCCTTGCCGGTGATGCCCGCCTTGTAGAGCGGGTTGAGGTTGTACGCCTGGCGGTACTGCAGCGGGCCGTAGCAGGCGATCTTCCACTTGGCCTGGCACTGCTCGGTGCTGAGCGGGCCGCTGGTCGAGTGGGCGAGGTGCTGTCCGGAGATGGCCGGGACGGGCTTTACCTGCGGGACGGCAGGTGCGGCGGTGGCGGACCCGGACAGCGGGGTCGCTATCACCGCGGCGGCGGCAAGGGCGGTGGCCCCGACTGTCGCTGCTGCGGTACGAGTCCGGGGGCGAGCTATGCGCATGAATGCTCCCTGTGTGGGGTGAAGCCGCGCGGGGCGGTCTTCGCGATCCCATCGGGAAGGTCATGCGCAGGACAAGAGGATTTAGTGCTTGATGTCGAACGCTTTGCCTGGGCAGTGCACTTGAATGAACATTCTTGGTTGGTCCCTGACCAACCAAAGTCAAAAAACGACAAAAGGGGCGCCGCCCGACTGGGTCGGACGGCGCCCCTTCTATGTGCTGGTCACGTCTTTACGCGCTGGTCACGTGCTGGTCAGTGCAGGTGACTAGGCACCGAGGTTGAACTCGGCCGGGTTCGGCCCCAGGCGCTTGCCCTCGTCAAGCGCGGCGAGCGCGGCCAGGTCGTCCGCGTCGAGCTCGAAGTCGAAGACATCGATGTTCTCCTTGATCCGCGACGGCGTCACGGACTTCGGGATCACGACGTTGCCGATCTGGAGGTGCCAGCGCAGCACCACCTGGGCGGCGGTGCGACCGTGCTTCTGTGCGATCGCGACCACGGTCGGGACCTCCAGGAGCCCCCGGCCCTGGCCGAGCGGCGACCAGGCCTCGGTCGCGATGGAGTGCTTGGCGTGCAGGGCGCGCGACTCCGCCTGGGCGAGCTGCGGGTGCAGCTCGATCTGGTTGACGGCCGGGACCACCGAGGTCTCGCCGAGCAGCCGCTCCAGGTGCACCGGCTGGAAGTTGGAGACACCGATCGCCCTGGCCCGGCCGTCCGCGAGGATCTTCTCGAACGCCTTGTACGTGTCGACGTACGCGTCCTTGGCCGGCACCGGCCAGTGGATCAGGTACAGGTCGACGTAGTCCAGGCCGAGCTTGTCGAGCGAGGCGTCGAACGCCCGCAGGGTCGAGTCGTACCCCTGCTCCGAGTTCCAGAGCTTCGTCGTGACGAAGAGGTCTTCGCGGGCGACCCCCGAAGCGGCGACGGCCTTGCCGGTGCCCCGCTCGTTCTCGTAGATCGCGGCGGTGTCGATGCTCCGGTACCCGGACTCGATGGCCGTAGCGACCGCCTTCGCGGCCTCGTCGTCCGGCACCTGCCAGACACCGAAACCGAGCTGCGGCATCTCGACGCCGTTGTTGAGGGTGATGGAGGGGACCTTGCTCACGAGCGGTCGATCCTTACGTCGTCGGTTGGTACTCCCATGGTCAACGAACGAGCGGAGCGACGCATTCCCAACGGGACCGTCCGATCGCGGCTGACCTGCGGTTCAGCACCACTCGTGGCTCCCGGTCGGCGCGGCTCCTGACTCACCGTTCAGTAACGCGTGATGTGGGGCTCAGGATGATTGGCCGATATAGCTCCGACCTTCTCGGTCCGAACCATTGACCATGCCTCGGCAAGGCGCGACGCTATGGCACATAGCTGAACGCCGGACACTCATGTGAACACGCTGTCTGTCCAGCTCAGGTGACTGCTCATGTGCGCGACACACACCGTTCACTCCTGAACCCCACCTCTCAGGAAGGCAGGTACACCCCATGAAGGACACGCACGAGACATCGGAGGAAACGGCGGCGGTCGCGGTCTGGGAAACCCCCGGGTGCACGGTCGCCGAGACCGCGCCCGAAGTCACCGGCCACTTCCACGCCGACCGGTAGGCGCCGCGCCATGCTGCTGCAGGTGCTTGGCACCGCGGCGGGTGGCGGTGCCCCCGGTGGAGCTGCGGGTGTCCCGGCCGTGCCGGTACGCGCGTCCACCCGCGGCGCCGCCGTCGGGTACGCCTCCCTCGCCGCCAGGTGCTCGTCGAGCCGGGTCTCAACAGGGAAGTCGACCGTATCGAGCTCGCCAACGCCCAGCTCTCGGGAGTGGATCCGGACGGAGTCGCCCGCCCTCCATGCCCGTGCGCCCTCCAAGTCCGTACGCGGCACAGCCAACCCCGCACCTTCCCCCTGAGGTGACCATGATCAGCTCCCCGGCCCGCCCAGGGCACAGCACCCG
The DNA here is from genome assembly GCF_053597395.1 of Streptomyces sp. NPDC001415. Classification (NCBI taxonomy): domain Bacteria; kingdom Bacillati; phylum Actinomycetota; class Actinomycetes; order Kitasatosporales; family Streptomycetaceae; genus Streptomyces; species Streptomyces sp. NPDC001415. The sequence continues at coordinate 64,938 of NZ_JBSFIE010000006.1, read as the reverse complement.
AGGCCGTCGACCCCGCAAGCTTTTAGGGACCCTGCTCGCCGCGCTCCTCACCGTCGCCGGCCTCGCCCTCGGTGCGGTCGGTCCCGCGACCGCATCGCAGCCCCGCGACGCGAAGGCCGCCGATTGGTCGGTCGCGATGACGAAGTCGACGCTGGCCCGCTTCAGCCCGACCTCCATCGGCGAATGGTCGTACCCGGTCGGCCTGTATCTCTACGGCCAGTACGAGGTCTACCAGCGCACCCACGATGCCAAGTTGCTGTCCTTCATCAAGAGTTACGTCGACCGGTTCGTCGACAGCAAGGGCAGCGTCAACCAGAGCTTCGACAGCCTCGACAGCATGCAGGCCGGGCGGCTCCTGGTGATCCTGCACCACGAGACCGGCCAGGACCGGTACCGGATCGCCGCCCAGAAGATCCGCAACCGACTGAACAGTTACCCCCGCACGTCCGACGGCGGTTTCTGGCACGCCGACTCCGCCAGTCGGGCCCATCAACTCTGGGCGGACGGGGCCTACATGGTCAACCCGTTCCTCGTCGAGTACGGCAGGGAGTTCAAGGACTCGGCGTACACCGACGACGAGGCCGCCAAGCAACTCGCCGTCTACGGCGGTCACTTGCAGGTCGCCAACGGGCTGCTCAAGCACGCGTACGACGAGTCGCGCACCCAGAGCTGGGCCGATCCCGCGACCGGGCTCGCCCCCGAGCACTGGTGTCGAGCCATCGGCTGGTACTCGATGGCCATGGTCAACGTCCTGGATGCCCTCCCCGCCAACCATCACCGCCGCCCTCAACTCATCGCGTACATAAGGAACTTGGCGAGCGGGCTGGAGCGCTATCAGGATCCGGAGACCGGCCGCTGGTTCCAGGTCGTCGACAAGGGATCCCAGTCCGACAACTGGACCGAGACCTCCTGCTCCAGCATGTTCACCTACGCGCTCGACCGATCCGTCCAACAGGGCTACATCGACCCACACTTCGAGACGGTCGCCCAACGCGGCTACCAAGGTGTCCTCGCCAGGATCTCGCTCGGCTCGGGCGGCCGGACCAACCTCACCGACATCTCCATCGGTACCGGCGTCGGTGACTACTCCTACTACGTCGGGCGCACTCGGGCCACCAATGACTTCCACGGCCTCGGCGCCTTCCTGATCATGAACGAACAACTCAGGGCGAGGTGACTCCCAGATGACTCCCACCCGCAGGGCCCTGCTCTCGGCCGCACTGGGCGGCGCGGCGGCGGCCGGGCTTCCCGGCGCAGGCGTCGGCGCGCATGCCGCGTCCTGGCAGCAGAAATGGGCGCCGTCGGCGGCCACCGACGGGCTCAAGGCCTTCGAAACGGTCGAGGACGACCGGGCGAACTCACACCCCGACGGTCACCCCCACATCCTTCCCGACGGCAACAACTTCCGCTTCACCATGCACACCGTCGACCGTGACACCATGACCGACCGGCAGCGCCAGGAGGTCACCGGGCTCCGCAACGGCGGCTCGTACCTGAAGTGGCTGCCCGGCCAGACCTGGCGGCTCACGTACTCCATGTTCATTCCGAGCTCGCTGGAGGCGACCACCACCTTCACCCACATCATGCAGATGAAGCAGCCCGGCAACGGCACCTCGCCGATCGTCGTGCAGTCGCTGCGCCGGGTGAACGGCTCCGGGACCATCGAGCTCCAACTCCCCATCAGTGGCACCCTCGTAGGCCGTACGAGCCTCGATCCACTGCACGACAAGTGGACCGACGTCGACTTCCAGATCAAGGTCGGCGACAAGACCGCGGGCTCCGTGCGCTGGATCCTCAAGAGCGGCGGCGCCACCGTCATCGACAAGTCGGTGACCGGCGTCGACACCTTTCTCGCCGACCGGGTCCGCCCGAAGTGGGGCATCTATCGCTCCCTCGGTGACACCTCCGGGTCCCTGCGGAACACGTATCTGCTGCTGACCAACCTGCGCGGCTACCAGCTCGTCTGACCACCCATCCGACCCCCCATCCGCCCGCTCCTCCGGCCGCCCACCGAACCGTTCGCCCGCATCGTTGCTCGTCTGACCACTAGTCAGGGGGAGACACATACATGCGCCCGCACATGAAGAGATGGCCCACACCCGTGGGACTGCTCCCTGCCGGGTTACTGGCTCTGGTGCAACCGACCACCGCACTCGCCGCACTGTCCGCGGCCCTCCATGTCCAGCGCGGCGGCCAGAGCCCATACGCGCCCTCAGTCGGGCGCGGTGGCCTGACCACAAGACTCCTGATCGTGGTGGCCCTGGTGCTCGGCGCCCTGTCGTTCCAGGCTCCCGCTCGCGCCGATCTGCAGAACCCGCGCCAGGACTTCCTGCGCGCCTCCACCTCCGGGCTCTTCCTGCACTGGGGCGAGCGGACCGCCCCCGCCCACACCAACTGCGCCGCCTGGGAGTCCGACGTCACGGCCGGGGGCTGGACCCCCGACTACTGGGTGAACGAGGCGCAGAAGCTGCACGCCCAGTACCTCGTACTCGCCACTTTCCACAGCCGCCTCGGCTACGCCCGGCCCTGGCCGTCCAAGATCCCAGGCAGTTGCGCCACCAAGCGGGACTTCCTCGGCGAGCTGATCGCGGCCGCCAAGGCCAAGGGCCTCAGGACCATCCTGTACATGACGGACGACCCGCAGTGGCACGCCGACGGGGGCCATGAATGGCTCGACTCGGCCGGCTACTCGGCGTACAAGGGCAGCAAGGTCGACCTGACCACCCGGGACGGCTTCGGGCAGTTCAGCTACGACAACTTCTTCGACGTCATGGACCGATACCCGGACCTCGGCGGCTTCTGGATCGACAACGACAACGACTACTGGCTGAGCCACCACCTGTACCAGCAGATCTACCAGCAGCGCCCCAACTACACGATCAGCAACAACAACGAAGACACGCCGATCATGGACATGATCAGCAATGAGCAGAAGACGGGTATGACACCGTCGTACGACTACCCCCAGGCGCTCTACACCGCACAACCACGCCTGACCGAGGCCGACTTCAAGCTGCCGTCCACCGGGGCCTGGTGGTACGACGGCTCGAACCCGGCGGTGGACAAGAAGCTCACCCTCGGACGGCTCATCACTAACGCCGGGTCGTCGGTGAAGGCCCTCATGGCGGAAACGGCTCAGGTGAACGGCAAGTTCCCCTCGAATCAGAGCGCATTCAACGACTTCGCGAACGGCTACCTCGCCCCGATCTGGCAGTCCCTGCACGGCGTCGAGGGCGGCGGTTACATGTACGGCGGCCTCAAACCCGGGTCGTGGAACGACGGCGCCCAGGGTGTCACCACCATCAGCAAGGCCGACCCGAGCCTCCAGTACATCCATGTCATCACCCCGCCCAACACCTCCACCCTCAAACTGCGCGACAACGGCTACCAAGTCACGGCGGTGACCAACCTCCGTACGGGAGAGGCGATTTCGTACGGCCAGTCCGGCGGCACACTCAGTCTCACCCGGCTGTCCGGCTGGGACCCGTACGACACCGTGTTCAAGGTGATCACGAAGGGGCGCAGCGGGATCATCCCGCCGTCCAGCTACACAATGAGCGCCTCGGCCTCGGCAAACGGTCACGACGCGGTGGCCGCCGCGGATGCCGATTACCTCACCTACTGGGACAGCGACAGGACCCTCCCGGTGCGGCTCGACTTCAACCTGGGTACGGCGAAGACCGTCCGCTGTCTCGGCATCAACCAGCGTGAGGACTCGGTGAGTTATGCCCGCTCGGACACCGAGCAGTCGGCGCGGATCAAGGGCTACGAGGTGTACGTCAGCGCCGATGGCAAGAACTGGGGGAGCCCGGTGAAGTCCGGCACCCTGCCGAGCGCACGGGGAGTCGCCTTCATCGACATCCCCGCCGTCACCATCAGCCACGTCCGCCTGGAGGTGACCAGTACCTACGCGGCGTCGACGGACACCGCCCGCTACAAGCGGCTGCGGATCGACGAGACATGGCTCGGGAGCGCTTACGCGTCGACGGGCTCGGCCGTGCCCGTGGCCCACAAGGGAGCTGAGAGCGCTCTCAGCCCGCCTCCCGGCCAGGTGGGAGGCGGGGCGAGCGCCGCCGCCGACGCACCGAACCGGGACTACCCGAACCGGGACTACCCGAACCTGGACCACCCGGACCGGGACTACCCGTACCGGGGCTGACGATGCCTTCGACATGTCGAGACCTTCGGCAGGGCCGCCGGGGGGCGGCTCCTGCCGAAGCGGGCCGGGGTGGCGGGGCTGCCGTGACCCCGGTCCCCGGCCTGTCTTCCGACGCTCAACTCGTGTACGGAGAAAGCGATTTGGTCCCGCGCGAGTCATTGACACCAAGCGTTCCAGGCGCTGCGATGCAGTGATGGTTAGGAACCTTTCCTAACGTGGCGATTTTCGCGGCTCCCGCAATGGCCCCACGGCCCCCTGGTCCCCAGTAGCCCCGAGAGCCCGAGCGCATCCGTCTCAAGAAAGCCGCACCTTCCCAGCGCCCCATAGCAACCGCCCGCTTCCCCGCACCCCATAAAAGCTCCACGCCCCCCCGTAAGTCCCACGAAAGGAACCCCCGTGCACGCTGTCGTACCCCAGCGCCGTCTCACCGTGGCCCTCGCCGGTGCCGGCTGTCTGCTCCTGCCCTTGATCGCCTCCGCCCCCCGGGCCGGCGCGGCTGTTGCCCCGCAGGCGGCCGCCTCCGGCGCGATGGCGGTCGCCCCGTACGAGTACCTCGGCTGGGGCAATCCACAGAAGCCCACTGACGTCATGGCGGCGACCGGAGTCAAGTGGTTCACGCTGGCCTTCATCCTGTCCGACGGCGGTTGCAACCCGAAGTGGGACGGGTCGCGCGCCCTGACCGGCGGCTCCGATGAGAGCGCGATCAAATCCATCCGCGGCGCGGGCGGCGACGTGGTCGTCTCCGTCGGCGGCTGGAGCGGCAACAAGCTCGGCGAGAAGTGCTCCAGCGCCTCGGCCCTCGCGGGTGCGTACCAGAAGGTGATCAACGCGTACCACCTGAAGGCGCTGGACATCGACATCGAGGACACCGAGTTCTCGAACGCCACCGTGCGGCAGCGGGTGGTGGGTGCGCTGAAGATCGTCAAGTCCAGCAACCCCGGCGTCGTCACCTACGTGACCATGGGGACGACCCCGAACGGGCCCGACGCCAACGGCAAGGATCTGATCAAGAAGGGGGCGGCCGCCGGGCTCGCCAACGACGGTTGGACGATCATGCCGTTCGACTTCGGCAGCCACAGCGGATCGATGGGCTCGGCCACAGTGAGCGCTCTCGAAGGCCTGAAGGCCGCGGTGAAGAGCGCCTACGGCTACGACGACGGCGCCGCCTACCGGCACATAGGCCTCTCCTCCATGAACGGTAAGACCGACGAGTCCGACGAGACCGTCACCACCGGCGACTTCCAGACCATGCTCGGCTACGCAAAACAGCACCACATAGCGCGCTTCACGTTCTGGGCGGTCAACCGCGACCGGCAGTGCTCCGGGGGCGGGAGTGCCGGCGACTCGTGCGGCGGGGTCGGCCAGTCCCCGTACGCCTTCACCAAAATCGTCTCGCAGTACGCGGGTTGAGGGCGGGCCGGCACGACCCATCAGCACCGCAGGAGAGCGCTCTCAGCCCCTTGCCTCGGCGGCGGGCCTCATGGCGGGCGCCCTGACGGCCGCGCCCTACGCGACCGCCGCACCGAGCGGCCCCGCCATCCCCTTCGGAAGTCACCAAAACCCTTACGTCGAAGGGGCGTTGAGGTCGCCCGGTTGAGGCCGTCCGGAAGTCAGGCGGCGGTCGACCGGCAAGTACAAGGCGTGGAAGGCCGCGTTCGTGAAGCAGAACCGCGGCAACGGCCGGTACGAGACGCTCTCGCCGGACGCCGCACACCAGCGGCGCGGTTCCGCAAGCGGGCCCTTGCCCCCGCTGGCTGGTCAGCTGTTGCGGCTTGCCCCGCCGCGCTGGCGCAGCGAAATGCGGTTGCCGTCGGGGTCCATGGCCTCGATGCGTACTCCGAAGGGGTAGTCCTCCGGTTCGGGCAGATCGAACGTTACGCCGCGGTCGCGCAGCACCTTGAAGTCGGCGCGTAGGTCGTCCGATTCGAGGATGACCGGCCCGGGCGTGGCACCCGGATCGACCGGCTGCCCCGCGGAGGCCGCGTGCGACCAGAGAAGGAACTCGAACCCACCGCCGGGGGCACCCACGGTGAGGAAGCGTCCGTCGGGCCCCGGGAAGTCGAGCCGCTTCTCCAGGCCGAGCTTCTCCGTGTAGAAGTCGAGGGCGCGGTCCTGGTTGGTGACGTAGATGGTCACGTACATGACGTTGGTCAGCATGGTGATGTCCAATCCGCTTGGCGGGCCCATCGGACGGGTCGGTGTTGGATGTTGGTGTCGGCGTCGCTTCCTCTCACTTCCCTGACACGGGCCGGCGGGAGGGTGTGACAGACGGAGGGGAATTTCTTTCCGGCCGACCGGCTCGGGCATGCGGACCGTGCCCGTCGCCGCCGTCCTCGATGCATGAGAGCGCTCTCGGTAGCGCCTCGCGGGTCACCACAGCGTCCTGCTGGTCACCGCCAGCGGTCCCGGACCAACCAACTCCACGCCCTCCGGCCCATGTTGAGCCAGCGGCCGCCTCACCATGCAGCGAAGGGGCTGAGGGGCGTCCCGCCCTAGGTCGACACGACATATGACAGGGCAAAGATCCCCGATTGCCGCGATTTTTATATATATCTTCACGCTGAGCAATCAACCCAGGGCTTCTCACGCCCAGGTAAGAAAGGGCCAAACCATGCGCAAGTTTCAGCGCGCTGCCGTCGTAGTCGCAGCGGTTACGGGGCTGTCCGCCCTCAGCGTCGGCGTCAGCTTCGCCGACGGCTACGGCGGCTACGACGCCTATCCGCGGGCCGTCGCGGTGGCCAGTTCGCAGGCCAATGCCGTGGCCATGGGAGGCGGCACCGCGGTGGCCAGCTCGCAGGCCAACGCCGTGGCCACGTATGGCGGGATGCGATAGACCCGACCGCACTACGCCCCCAGGGCGACTCCCCCCATACATGCCGGTTTTCGGCAGTTGCCGCATGCCCCGCTGCGCCCCAGCGCCGGGGCATGCGGCGGTCATGCCCCGGCTCGGAGCAGGGCGGGTCGACTGTCGTCGTCGAGGAGGAACTGTGAAGCGTCATGTCGTCGCCGTGTTGTCCGTTGTCATCGCCGGACTGATGCTGGTCGCGGTACCGGCCGCGGCTCAGGACGGCCCCGGCCGCCATGCCGAGAGCAACGACTGGAATTTGCCGCTCACCAATATCGGTCTGTTGTAGTTCCGCGTCCAGCCTCGGGGAACAGCGACGCAGGGGATGGGTCCGCTCGGCGGGCCGCCCGGTTTCACCCCGGCGTAGCAGGAGCAGTCAAGTACGGCCGCGAGCATTCATCCCCGCACCCCGAGAGCGCTCTCATTCAGTAGGCCGCCACACTGCTCTCATCTGTCCATCACACCCGAGAGCGTTCTCACCAGGCCGCACCCCACGCCTGCCCCCCTCACCGATACAGCGCGTCCACTTCGACCTCGTACGCGTCCTCGATCGCCCGGCGCTTCAGTTTCAGGGACGGGGTGAGGAGGCCGTGTTCCTCGGTGAACTGGTGGGCCAGTATCCGGAACGTGCGGATCGACTCCGCCTGGGAGACCAGGGTGTTGGCGGCCACCACCGCGCGGCGCACCTCGGTCTCCAGGTCCGGGTCGCGCACCAGCTCGGATGGGGTGAGCGGGGGCTTGCCGCGCATGGCGAGCCAGTGGTCCACGCCCTCCTGATCGAGGGTGACGAGGGCCGCGATGTACGGGCGGTCGTTGCCGACCACGATGCACTGGGCTACCAGGGGGTGGGCCCGGACCCGTTCCTCCAGGGCGACCGGCGACACGCTCTTGCCGCCCGAGGTCACCAGGATCTCCTTCTTGCGCCCGGTGATGGTGAGGTAGCCGTCCTCGTCGAGTGCGCCGATGTCCCCGGTGGCCAGCCAGCCCTCCCGGAGCACCGCCTCGGTGGCCTTCGGCTCGTTGAGGTAGCCGGAGAACACCTGCCCGCCGTGGATCCACACCTCGCCGTCGTCCGCGATGTGCACGGTGGTGCCGGGGATGGGCTGCCCGACCGTGCCGTACCGGGTGCGCTCGGGCGGGTTGGCGGTGGCCGCGGCGGTCGACTCGGTGAGGCCGTAGCCCTCGTAGACCGTGACGCCCGCGCCCTCGAAGAACAGGCCGAGCCGGCGGCCCATGCTGGAGCCGCCCGACATGGCGTGCCGCACCCGCCCGCCCATCGCGTCGCGGACCTTGCCGTACACCGTCTTCTCGAAGAACTGGTGCTGCATCCGCAGCGCCGCCGAGGGGCCGGGCCCGAGACCGAATGCCTTCTGTTCCACGGCTTCCGCGTACTTGACCGCGATGTCGACGGACTTGTCGAACGGCCCCGTCTTCCCGTCGGCCTCGGCCCTGCGGCGGGCCGCGTTGAAGACCTTCTCGAAGATGTACGGGACCGCGAGGATGAAGGTCGGCCGGAACGACTGGAGGTCCGGCAGCAGCGCGGACGCGGAGAGGGCCGGCTGGTGGCCCAGTTTCACCCGGCCCCGGATCGCCGCGACCTCCACCATGCGCCCGAAGACATGGGCCAGTGGCAGGAAAAGGAGAGTGGACGCCTCGTCGCCGGGGCGGGAGTGGAACACCGGCTCCCAGCGGGAGATCAGCATGTCCGTCTCGAACATGAAGTTGGCGTGGGTGATCACACACCCTTTGGGGCGTCCTGTGGTGCCCGAGGTGTAGATGACGGTCGCCACCGACTCCGGTGTCACGGCCCGCCGGTGCCGGTTGACCACCTCGTCGTCGATGGACGCACCCACCCTGAGGAGTTCGTCCAGCGCCCCGGTGTCGAGCTGCCACAGGCGTTTGAGGTGGGGGAGCCGGTCGACGACCGAGCCGATCGTCATGACGTGGTCCTCGTGCTCCACCACACAGGCGGTGACCTCGGAGTCGTGCAGCATCCAGAAGACCTGCTCGGCGGAGGACGTCGGGTAGATCGGCACCGGCTGGGCGCCGATCGTCCACAGGGCGAAGTCGAAGAGCGTCCACTCGTAGCGGGTGCGGGCCATGATGGCGACCCGGTCTCCGAACCGCACCCCTTCCGCGATCAACCCCTTGGCCAGCGCGAACACTTGGTCCCTGAACGCGGCCGCGGTCACGTCCTGCCACTGCCCCGCCTCGTCCTTGCGGCAGAGGGCAACGCGGTGCGGGTCGTCGAGGGCATGGTCGAAGACCGCGTCCGCCAGCCCGCCGACCTGAGGCGCCGTCGCCATGGGTGGAACCGTGAACTCGCGCAATGACCTGCCTCCCTCCGGGGTGGCCACCCCCGGTGGCGCTCCGCACAGCGCGGTGACCGTACCCTAAGTACAGCCCGACTAGTCTCTCTTCAGAGGCTTCTGGCCAGCGAAAGTGCTGGTCAGTGGCACCTTTTTGCCTGATTAAGGGCTTGGTCGGACCCTGTTCCATACCGGGTCGAAGTTCCATACCGGGTCGAACAGGGCGGCGCGGCTATGTACGTAGCCAGGGGTCCCAGGGGGCGGAGATTGGCGGCGCCGAGCCATCACCTGGTGCACGTGGTCTTTGAGCTGGGGCATGTGGCTGGTCCTGCCGTCATGCCCGACCGTGCGGCCAGCCGCAGTGGGCAGGCACCTCTCCGACGGCTCCGCTGAGCCGAGGAGCACTTCTTCTGCGAGCGAGGGTGCAGGCAGTCGCCGTGCGACGCCCATGCTGTCTCTCCCAAGGTTCTCTGGTACCGCCGCACCAAGTTCTCTCGGCTCCGGCAGACGTTCGACTGACAAGTCGACGGCGAACGGCTCCAAGCGGCCTGCCAGCGAGAGCCGCCCGGCTGAGGGCCGGGTGAGCTGTCGACTGCCGGATCGAGTTTGGTACCGAACGACCTTGGAAGGTTGGTGCCCACGGAAGGATCAGGCACACATTCCGTGAAGACGATCATGCTCCCGCGCGCCGGCGACGCCCCTGGCGTCGCGCTGTGAGGGGCTGCGGGGACCCGCCACTCGACGGAATGTAAAGGCCGGTAAGGCGCATTCCTTGATGAACCGGAAGATTTCCTATCACATGGGGCAATTCGGATTCGTCCGGATGGTTCCCATGTTTCGAGGCGTGCAAGACGCATCAGGGGAAGCGGGCCCGATCAAGTAATGACTGACCTGCTGATCCGCAGGGACCGACGTGTCCGGATCGCGGGAATCTGGAGCGCCTGATGCGCCCGGCGAGTTCCTGATCGCGGCGGATCCGCAAGGCCGAGTCCGACGAGAGGGCCCTGTCGGCGGCGGTGGCCGCCCGGCGCCGTGCTCAGAGCCAGCTCACTCGCATGCTGGTGGCCGCCCCCGAAACGGTGTCTTCTGGCGGGCGACCGAGTTCCCCGGACCACACCCGCTCCAGCAGCCCACGGACGGTTTCCGCGATCTCGGGCGCCGCCGTGCGCAGAGCGTCCACGTCCGATGCCGGGATCTCGCTCGGAGAAATGTTTGTCTCCTTCAACAGGCCTGGAACGTCGCACAGTTTGCGAGTCAGCCACGACAGCGGGTCGCTGGACAACTCCTCGACGAAGACCCGCGGGCCGGGGTCCCAGCCGGCGAAGTTCGGGTGATGATGCGCCCGGTCCAACGTATGCGGGGCGGCGTCCGCATCTTGGAGGAGATCCACCCGCCACAGCGGGCGGCCGATGGAGATGGGCCGCGCGGAGTAGATGGATCCGGTCAGCTCACCGCGCTCGAAGATCCGCAGTTCCAGGCGCACTCCGTGCTCCGGGGTCTCTTGTCCCGGGAGCGGATTCGGGTCGACGAAGTAGAGGTCGCTCACCACAACACCGACCCGCTCGAAGCCAAATGCGTACAGCACGTCAACCTCCGGGGGACTTGCGGAAGGTGCGCCTCGTTGTGGTGCAGACCCTACGGAACGAGGACCCGTTGCCGCACCGTCCCGAACCGGACAACCCCACCACCCGAATGCAACCACCTCCAGGTGTCAGCCGCCGCCTCAGCGACGGGACGACAACGCGGTCCGACCGCCTGGGCATGATGCTGTGCCATCTTGTGCATGACCGTGGGCTGTGCGGGCGGCGCCCCTCAGCCCACGGCTGTGCCGGTCTTGGTCCGGACCACGCCCGGTCGCGTGCGCCGCGCCTACACCGTCTCGGGCACGGTCATGTGCTCCCGCCCCAGGTCCTCGCCGTCCAGCGTGACTTCGGGTCGCTGCTCGCGTCGGCCGCGTACGAGTGCGAGCACCAGTACCCCCGCGACGAGCCCTGCCGCTCCCGCGACCACCGCCACCATGTTCAGGCCCGACGCGAAGGCGGCGCGCACCATGTGGTCGAACGCCGTGGGGTCCGACACCATGTGGTCGGACACCGTGCCCCGCAGTGATTCGGCACCGCCGCCCGCCACCGTGTGGGCCGCGGGCCCGAGGGTGTCCTGCATCCGCGAGGTCAGTACCGTGCCGAGCACGGCGACGCCCAGCGCGTACCCGAGCTGGCGGAACGTGTTGACCGCCCCGCCCGCCATCCCGGCCAGGCCCGACGGAACCGCGGCAAGCGCCGCGCCGCCGAGCCCCGGCGACACCAGCCCCGTACCGACACCCGCCAGGGCGAGTCCCGGAACCAGCGCGGGCCAGCCCGAACCGGCGTCCAGGACCGCCATGCAGAACCCGCCGACCCCGACGAGCAACAGCCCGCCGCCGATCACGAACCGGGCCGGCATCCCGTGCAGCAGCCGTCCCCCAACTGCCGCCACCACAAAGGAAGTTCCGGCGAGGGGAAGCAGCACCAGGCTGCCGCGCAGCGGGCTCATGCCGAGCACGGTCTGCAGCCAGATCGAGAGGAAGGGGATGGTGCCGAACGCCGCCATGCTGAAGCCGAAGGCCCCGAGCAGCACGCCCACCAGGGCGGGACTGCGCAGCAGCGCCAGGTCGAGCAGGGGGTTCACGGCACGCCGCTCCACCAGCGCGAACACGAGCAGCGAGAGTACGGCCACACCGTAGGCGCCGAGGGTGGGCGCCGAGGTCCAGCCCACATCACCGGCTCGCACCGTGGCATACGTCGCCGCACCGGCGAAGCAGGCGAACGCCGCCGTGCCCGCCCAGTCGACCCGCCGTCCCGGCGCCCCCTTCGACTCCGGTACGACGCGCAACGTGAGCCACACCGATGCCACACTCACCGGCAGGTTGACGAAGAAGATCCAGCGCCAGCCGGGCCCCTCGGTGAGCAGCCCGCCGATGACCGGGCCGACCGCCGCGGCACCGCCGCTGACCGCGCCCCACATACCCAGCGCCACGGAACGCTGCTTGCCCTGATACACGGAGCCGAGCAACGGCAGTGTGGTGGCGAACATGGCGGCGGCACCCATACCCTGCACCGCTCGGGCCGCCACCAGGAGCCCGGCGTTCGAGGCGAGGCCGCAGCCCAGCGAGGCGAGCGCGAAGACCACCGTGCCCGCCACATGCACCCGCCGCCGGCCCAGCACATCGGCCGCGGCCCCCGCGCCGAGCAGCAGCGCGGCCAGCGCCAGCGCGTACACGTCGATCACCCACTGGAGATCACTGAGCGAGGCGTTCAGCGCCCGCACCATGTCGGGCAGCGCCACGACCACGATCGACACGTCCAGCAACAACATGAACGTGCCCAGGCACACCGCCGTCAGCGGCCCCCACATACGCATGCTCCCCATACTCATAATCCCAACTCCCCAAGATCTTCCGGTCGGTGCGTGTGCCTCCGTACGATCGATGATCACCGGACGATGTGGACGGTCGGCGGTGCGATCCCGCCGGAATTCGACAGGAGAGCGGTTTCAACGCATGGAATCCCACAGCCTCGACGAACTCGACCGGCAGCTTCTGCATGCGCTGGAGCGGGACGGGCGGGCCGCGTTCAGCCGGATCGCCACCGTGCTCGGCGTCTCCGACCAGACGGTCGCCCGCCGCTACCGCAGGCTGTGCGCCGACGTCGGCCTGAAGGTCATCGCGGTCCGCGACGGCCAGCGGCTCGGCCAGGACCAGTGGATGCTGCGGCTTCGCTGCACCCCGGACAGCGCCGAGGCCATCGCGACCGCGCTGGCCCGCCGCCCCGACACGGCATGGATCGCGCTGGCCGCGGGCGGCACCGAGGTGATCTGCATGACCCGGCCGCGCAGCGACGGTGAACGCGACGAGCTGATGCTGGGCAAGCTGCCGCGCACCCCGCACATCGTCGAGATCCGCGCCTACCAGATGCTGCACACGTTCTTCGGGGGCAGCGACGGCTGGCTCATGAAGTCCGGCGCGCTCAACGAGGCCCAGGCAGCCGAGCTGCGCCCGGAACTGTCACGGCCGGCCGGCCCCGCCCGCATCACACCCGAGGACGAGCCCCTCGTGCGCGCCCTGGAACGGGACGGCCGCGCCACCTACCCCGAGCTCCAACTCGCCACCGGGCGCTCGGAGTCGGCGGTCAAACGCAGGCTCGCGGCACTGCTCGCCTCGCGCGCCCTGTACATCGACGTCGAGTACCGACCGGAGCACATCGGCTTCCCGGTCGGCACCACCCTCTGGATCACGGCCGCCCCCGCCGCCCTGCACAGCGTCGGCCAAGCCATCGCCCGGCACCCGGAAGCCGCCTTCGTCTCGGCATCCGCGGGCCCGTCCAACCTGGTGGCGACGGTCCTGACCCGGAGCACGGCCGAGCTCTACGCCTACCTCAGCGGCAAGCTCGGCACCCTCGAAGGCATCCAGCACATCGAGACGACGGCGAAGCTGCGCCGCATCAAACAGCTCAGCGTTCCGGGGCCGGCCCGATAGCGCTCTCAGGGCCAGCGTGCCCGGCGCAATGGACGCGGGCGGGGTTGAGACACAGACTCTCAGCCCGTCCGGCGCCCCGGGTGCAGCCGATCGCCGCCCGCCAGGATCGCCGACGCCAGCGCGCCCGCCGCCTCCTGCGCGGCCGAGCCCCGCCGGTTGTGCAGCAGCACGAAGTCCACCCCGCCGAGCTCCGGCAGACCCGCCCGGGCCGGGAGCGGGTCGAGGCCGGGCGGGATCAGGCCGCGGGTGTGGGCCATCACGCCGAGGCCGGCGCGGGCCGCCGCGATCAGGCCGCTCAGGCTCCCGCTCGTACACGCGATGCGCCAGGAACGCCCGTGTTCCTCCAGGACTTCGAGCGCCCGCGCCCGCGTGATGCCGGGCGGCGGGAACAGGATCAGCGGAACGGGCCGGTCGGCGTCCAGTCGCAGCCCGGGCGCCCCGATCCAGCACAGCTCGTCCGTCCACACCAGCTCGCCGTGGCTGTCGCCGGGCCGCCGCTTGGCGAGCACCAGGTCGAGGCGGCCCGCCTCAAGGCGCCGGTGGAGAGTCCCGGACATCTCGACCGTCAGCTCCAGGTCGACCTCGGGGTGGTCGCGGCGGAAAGACTGGAGGATCTCCGGGAGCCGGGTCAGGACGAAGTCCTCGGAAGCGCCGAACCGCAGCCGGCCGCGCAGCCGCGTCCCGGTGAAGTAGTTGGCGGCCCGCTCGTGCGCGGCCAGGATCGTCCGCGCGAAGCCGAGCATCGCCTCGCCGTCCTCCGTCAGCCGCACGCTGTGCGTGTCCCGGCTGAACAGCTGCCGCCCGGCCGCGTCCTCCAGCCGGCGCACGTGCTGGCTCACCGTCGACTGCCGCAGCCCGAGCCGCCGCGCGGCCTGGGTGAAGTTCAGGGTCTGGGCGACGGCGAGAAAAGTCCGCAGCTGGTTCGCGTCGTACATGCCGCCCACGGTAGCGCCACCCATCGCGGAACGTGATGACAGTAAGAGTGGTGTACGGGATTCCCGATCGGCCGGAAGCGGGGCACCATCGGGAGGGAGGGCATGATCCTGGTCCAGCACGCCCCCCGGACACACATGCCGGACGCACACATGCCGGACGCACACATGCCGGACGCACACACAAACGCACCGTTAGTGGAGCACATGAGCCGCCGCACCCCGAAGCTGCCGTCCTGGCTGCCGGTCGACCCGTACATACTCGCGCTGCTCGGCACGGTGGGAATCGCCGCCCTGCTCCCGGCCTCCGGGGCGGCCGCCCACGTCGCGAGCGGCGCCTCGACCGGGGCCGTCGCGCTTCTCTTCTTCCTGTACGGGGCCCGGCTCTCGACCCGCGAGGCGATGGTCGGGCTGCGCCACTGGCGGCTCCACGTCACCGTGCTTGCCTGCACGTTCGTGGCGTTCCCGCTGGTCGGCCTGGCGGCGAAGGGGCTCGTCCCGTTCGTTCTGACGCCGGACCTGTACAACGGTCTGCTCTTCCTCTGCCTCGTGCCCTCCACGATCCAGTCGTCGATCGCGTTCACCTCGATCGCCCGCGGCAACGTACCCGCCGCGATCTGCGCCGGCTCCTTCTCCAGCATCGCCGGAATCCTGTTCACCCCGCTGCTCGCGGCGGGCCTGCTCGGCAACAGCGGGGGCGGCTTCTCCGCGGACTCCCTCCTCAAGATCGTGCTGCAACTCCTGGTGCCGTTCCTGGCCGGGCAGTTGCTGCGGCGCTGGGTCGGCGGGTTCCTCGTCCGGAACAAGAAGGTCCTCGGGTACGTCGACCGGGGCTCGATCCTGCTGGTCGTCTACAGCGCGTTCAGCGAGGGCATGGTCCGCGGCATCTGGCACCAGGTGAGCGTGGCCAGGCTCGGCGCGCTGCTCGCCGTCGAGGCCGTACTCCTTGCCGGGATGCTCGCGCTGACCTGGTACGGAGCGAAGCGGCTCGGCTTCGACCGGGGCGACCGGATCGCGATCCAGTTCGCCGGCTCGAAGAAGAGCCTGGCCGCCGGCCTGCCCATGGCGAGCGTGCTGTTCGGCGCCCAGGCCTCGCTGGCCGTGCTGCCGCTGATGCTGTTCCACCAGATGCAGCTGATGGTCTGCGCGGTGATCGCCAAGCGCCGGGCTCGCGACGTACTGCCGCAGTCCGGGCCGGGCTCGGCTGCCGCACGCGAGGAAGCCGACTGCGAGGAAGCGGATGGGGAGGAAGCGGACGGCGAGCGGGGCGTACGGGTCGGAAGCTAGGGCTCTCAAGCCGGAGAAGCGGATGGCCTGGCAGTACTCGTACCGCATCGACTGGGGCGAGCGGGTTGTCGAGCCCAGGTGATGATGGAGGGTGCGTGCCTTCGCTGGGTCAACCATCGGACAGGGCAGGCGAGTTGTCGGACGCAGGTGGCAGGTGGCAGGTGGCAGGTGGCAGGCGGTCGGCGGGAGACGGCTCGCGGCAGGGGGGCGGGCGGTGTGGGCGATGGTCCGGCCGCCGTTCCAGGTCACGCCCGCCCCGTCACCAGCACCACCTTCCCGAGGTTGCGGCGGGACTCGATCAGTTCGTGGGCTCGGGCCGCGTCGGCGAGCGGCAGCTCGGCCGCGACGGAGGTTCGCAGCTTTCCGGCGGCGTGCAGCT
This sequence comes from Streptomyces sp. NPDC001415, assembly GCF_053597395.1. Taxonomy (NCBI): domain Bacteria; kingdom Bacillati; phylum Actinomycetota; class Actinomycetes; order Kitasatosporales; family Streptomycetaceae; genus Streptomyces; species Streptomyces sp. NPDC001415. Next base: position 48,514 of record NZ_JBSFIE010000006.1, on the reverse strand, counting down.
CCCACAGTTCGTCGAGCCAACGGGCGTACAGCGCGGGCTTGTTGCGGGCGATGATGCCCATCTGGAAGCCGATGGCCGACTTGCCGCCCACGAGCAGGTCGTACGCCTCGATGGTGCCGCCGCCCGAACTGAACGCGACGAGGCGCCCGCCGGGCGAGAGCGCTCTCACGGCCGGGCCGAGCAGCTCGCCACCGACCGCGTCGATGACGATGTCGACCGGCTCGCCCCAGGTCTCGTCCGTGTACAGGACGACCTCGTCCGCCCCCAACTCCCTTACGAAGTCCGCCTTTTCGGCAGAGCTGACGGCGGCGACAACGCGCTTCGCGCCGCCTGCCCCGGCGAGCTGCAGGGCCATCGTGCCGATCGCGCTCGCGGCGGCCGTGACCAGGACCGACTCGCCGGGCTCGGGGCGCCCCGACTCGTAGGCGCCGCGTGCCACCAGCCCGCTGCGGACCAGGGCGATGGCGTCCACGGCGGTGGCGTGGGCGGGGATGCGCGAGGTCATGGCCACGTGGAGGACGGCTTGTTCGGCGTAGCCGTGCGAGAAGCAGAGCCCGGTCACCCGGTCGCCGATGGCGAATCCGGTGACGCCCTCGCCGAGCGCGGCCACCGTGCCGGCGACCTCGCCGCCCAGCGGGATCGGCTCGCGGCCCTCGCGAACCTTGCGGACGGACGGCAGGGTCACTCCGATCGCCTCGACGTCGACCAGCACCTCGCCCGGCCCGGGCTCGGGCGCGGCGGCGTCCTCGACGAACAGGACTTCGGGGCCGCCGTTGACTTCGTACCGGACACGACGCATTGCACGCTCCTGGGGCAGCGGTGGGAAACTCGTTGGGAGTTCCAACGGTAGACGGAAATTGGATCGTTGGGAAGTCCAATGTTTTTTCGGTTAGGGTGTGCACATGGCTCGCATGACCAGCAGGACCCGCCGCGCGAGTGAGAGCGCTCTCAACCAGGCCCCGGTCAACGGCGCCCCGGACGACGGCGGGATTGACGCCGCGCTTCCATCGCCCCCGGCGGAGACGCCCGAGGCTGTGTCGCCCGCACTCGGACCACCCGCCTCCGACGGGCCAGAGGCGGACCTCCCCCCGCTCCAGCACATCCAGTCGCTGCCCAGCTGGCTGATCGGCCGGGTCGCGGCGCGCGGCCGGGGTCTGGTCGCGGAGGCGCTGGCGGAGCAGGGCGTGAAGATGCTGCACCACGCGGTGCTGGCCGCGGTGTCCGAACTCGGCCCGATCGCGCAGGCCGACCTCGGTCGCAGGCTGGCCATCGACCCCAAGGACCTGGTCGGCATCCTCAATGACCTCCAGGCCGACGGCCTCACCGTCCGCGAGCCCGATCCCAGGGATCGCCGCAAGAACGCGGTCACCGTCACCCCGGCCGGCCAGGACCTCCTCGCGCGCTGCGCGGCCGTGGCCGAAGAGGCCAACGCCCGGCTCCTCGCGCCGCTCGCCCCCGCCGAAGCGCGCCGCCTCGTGGCGCTGCTGGCGCGCCTGCACGAGGCGTAACGGTTTCCTTCCGGGGCCTGCTCCCGAGCCTGCCCGTGGCCTGAACAGGTCCCCGGCGTACGGTCTAGATCATCGGGGCCGGTACGGTGCCGCCATGACCGCACTCGAAGGCGAGCCCGCCACCCTCGACCCCGCGCGCACCGCGCTCGTCCTCGTCGACCTCATGGACCGCATCACGGCGCTGCCGCTCGCCCCGCGCTCCGGAGAGCAAGTGGTGGATACGGCAAGGGAGTTGGCGGACGCCTTCCGTGCGGCGGGCGCGACCGTCGTGCTCGTACGGGTCGAACGTCCCGGGGTGTCCGCCCAGCCGCCCGGCAGCGAGCTCGTCGCGGGTCTCGCGGTCGAGGGCGACCTGATCGTGGTGAAGCGGACCATCGGCGGCTTCCACCGGACGGGCCTGCACGATCTGCTCGCGGAGCGCGGCATCGACACCCTCGTGTTCGGAGGCATCGCCACCAACCTCGGCGTCGAGTCGACGGCCCGCGCGGCCGCCGACCTCGGCTACGACCTGCTGTTCGCCGAGGATGCGATGGCCGCGCTGACCGAGGACGAACACCGGGCCGCGGTCGCCCTGAACTTCCCCCGCCTCGGAACGGTCGTCACCGCCTCCGCCATCGGATTCGGCTGATCACATGCCCAAGTTCTCGATATCCGCGGCCGGTTCACGCCCCTGCACCCTCGTCGTGTGCCGCGGGTGCTGCTGCGGCGACGCCGCCAAGAACCCCGGCACCGACCACACGCGCCAGCTGGAGCGGCTGCGTACGGCGGCCGCCGAGTCCGGCGGCCGGCTCGCCGTACGCACCACCGACTGCCTCGGCCCCTGCGGCCAGGCCAACGTGATCGTGGTCCAGCCCTCGGCCCGGGCCCGCCAGCGCGGCGCCCGTGCGGCCTGGCTCGGCTGGATCCTCGACGACGACGCCACCGACGACATCCTGGCCTGGGCGGACCAAGGCGGCCCAGGCGTCGCCGAACCCCCGGCCACCCTGGCCCTCCAAATGATTCCGCCACCTTCAGAGGCCCGGAAGCGGGCCCGCTGAGGCGCGTATCGCTGAGTGAGCCGGGGTCAGTACACCTCGGAGGCCGGTGCGGTGTCGGGGTGCCGGGCGTGATGGCTGGGCGCGGTCGCCCGTTCTGCCGCGCCGAAGAAGTCTCCGCCCTTGCGGCGGTAGTCGTCCGTGCCCCAGTCGCGGGCGGCACGTTGCTGCGGGGGGACCTTCTGCATGTGGGGGATGTGCTTGGCGCAGTGGATGTAGGCCTCCTGCACCGTCACCTCCACCCACAGGCGGGCGCGGCGGCCGGGGGCCGGGTCGAGGGGGATTTCGGGGTGGTGGGCGCGGACTTCCTCGTCCAGGAGGATGCGAGCCCGGCCGTTGACGTGCAGACCGATACGGTCCCGGGTGAAGTCGACCATCAGGATGCCCACTTGGGGGTTCTCCGCGATGTTGCCCATCGAGGCCATGACGCCGTTGCCGCGGTATTCGGGGTAGATCAGGGTGCGCTCGTCGAGGACCCGGACGAAGCCGGGCGGGCCGGCCCGGAAGGTGGAGTCGCACTCGCCCCGGCGGTCGGCGCTGGCCAGGAAGAACATCTCCTGGCGCCCGACGAACTCCCGCATGCGCGGGTTGAGTTGGTCGAGGACCTGGTCGTCGTAGAAGCGGTCGGCCCGCTCGGTGGTGCCCAGGTGACGCTGCATCAGGTGCTCGCCGTCGCTGCCGGGTCGTACCCCTCCCTGCTCCGCTGCCCTGCCGTGCTCGATCTCTGTTGCCAAGTCCTCAGTCTCCCGCCATGACCAGCTCTTCGATGAAGTCGTGCCGTATGCGGTCGGACGGCATGCCGGCTCCCACCAGCGCGTCCACACCGCTGCGCACCATGGCCGCGGGTCCGGACAGATACGCGTCGTACGCCCGCCACGGCCCGTACTGCCTTACGGCGTCGGGCAGTTGACCGCTGATGCTGTTCGCCTCGCCGCCCGCCGGTCCGGTCGCGACGACCGGACGCACGGACAGCCACGGGTGCTTGCGTGCCAGCGTCAGCAGGGGGTCGATGTCGTGCAGGTCGCTTCCGCTGCGGGCGCCGTAGAAGACGTCCACGAGGCGGCGGCGGCCGTGCTCGGCGACGTCCTCGACCAGCGCCCTGATCGGGGCGATCCCTGTGCCGCCGCCCAGGCACAGCAGTCCGTTGTCCGTGGTGTGGTCCACGGTCATGGAACCGGCCGGAGGGCCGAGGCGGATGACGTCGCCGGGGCGGGCGCGGTGCACGAGTGCCCCGGAGACCCAGCCGGCCGGAACCGCCTTGACGTGGAAGGAGAGCAGACCGTCGGAGCGCGGGGCCGACGCGAAGGAATACTGCCGCCACACGCGCGGCCACCAGGGGGTTTCCAGGCTCGTGTACTGACCGGCGAGGAAGGGGTAGGGCTGGTCGGGGCGTACGGTCACGACCGCGATGTCGGGGGTGCGCAGCTCGTGGGAGACGACCTCGGCGTGCCACCAGGCGGGGGAGAGGGCCTCGTCCGCGGCGGCCGCATCGATCATGATCTGCGAGATCGCGGTGTACGCGGTCACCCAGGCCGTTTCGGTCTCCGGGTTCCAGGTGTCGGGTGCGTATCGGGCGAGCGCACCGAGCAGGCACTCTCCGACGGCCGGGTAATGCTCGGGCCGGGTGCCGTACTTGCGGTGGCCGCGGCCGAGGTGGGACAGGTAGTCGCCGAGGGTGTCGGCGTCGTCGACGTGCTCGGCCGCCGTCAGCAGGGCCTTGAAGAGACGGTCGCGCTGGGTGTCCATCGCTGCGGGGAAGAGGGCGCGCAGATCGGGGTGCCGGACGAACAGCAGCGCGTAGAAGTAGGACGTGACCTTGTCGGCCACGGGCTCGATCTCCGCCATGGTGCGCCGGATGAGGACGGCGGTGGGGGAGGCGGCCTTTGGGGCGGCGTCGGCTTCGGGGCCGGCCTGGGCGCCCGCATGGGGGTCGGGGTCCGGTGAGTTCGCCGGGGAGGGCGCGTGGTGAACCGCTGCCGCGGGCCAGGTGTCGGGTGCGGGCTCTGGGCTCGCGTCCACGGGTTCGGCCGCGTCGTGCGTGACGGGTTCGGTGGACGTCACGGCTCCGGTGGACGTCATGGCTTCAGCCGTCGTGATGGCTTCAGCGGCCGGCGCCGCATCCGGGGCCGGGGGGTGGCTCCCCTCGGGTCCCGGGTCGTCTTCGGGGCGGTAGGGGGAAGCTGACGCGGCAGGTGGCTCGGGTGGCGCCGGTCTGCGCATTCGCTCCGCCGTGTTGCCGACCGGGCGAATGGGATTCGGTGCGCTGCGGGGCATGCCGTACTGCGCGGGGACACGAACGGCACTGTCTTCAGCGTCTTCGTGTTCATCCTGCCGCAACCTGCTGGGACTGGCAGAGGACTTGTTCGGCGGAGTGAACCAACCCCGCTCGCCATTGCTGCCGCCGGAAGAGCTGTTATCGCCCGTCGTCGTGGGAGCGTCCATGATCTGCCTCGCCTCGCACGTCTTTCGGTCGTCTTCGCATTCCGTGATGCGGAAGGAATTCGGAATTGCCGTGAGCTGCCTTTGAATTCTGGAACGGCCTTCGCCGCGCCAGTAAAATCTCCCAAAGTGGACAAATGCTACGCCTGGTGGTGGGGGCGGGGCCTCGTCCCGGGGCTGACGTCGGCATGGCTCACCCTGCCGACGCATGGCCGTAAAACCCGGCTCCGCGGCATCTCGCCGCACGATTCGTGGGCTTCCCCGCCTTTCTTTCCGGACTGCGGAGTTGGTCATTCCTCTGAGTCGGACTAGACCATACCGGCAGCAGTTCAAACCGCAACCCCTGGTCTGCGGACACTCCACTCAGGCTTGCTGAAATCGATCTGGGTCGCACATGTCCCATATTCGGCGCCATGGCGGGACGGGAATACAAACCGGTGCGCGGGCAAATCCCTGGGACTCAGGGCAATTCGCCCAGGCGGATGGGGGATTTCCTACACTCCCTTCGTTCCCTCGGAGTCGTCCGTCCCCTCGTCTCCTCGGTGCCGTACGTTCCCTCCGTCCCTCAGCGCCGTACGTCCCCGCGGGGCCGTTCCAGGGTGAAGGTGTCCACGGGGGTGAGGTCTCCGTAGGGGCCGTCGAAGGTGTAGTACGTGACCCGCATACGCGTGCGACCGGTGCGGGTGTCGCCCGGATCCACGTCGAAGGCCGCGAAGCCGTGGGTGTGGGTACGGTCCTGGACGGCGCGCCAGGGGGCGTCCTCGGTGACGAAGACCGCCTTGCGGTGACGGCCCTCGGTCTCCTTGCTCAGATCGACCACGACGCGCCCCTTGGGCTCCTCGAACAGGTCGTCCTGCGTGGTCGCGAAGTTCCCGCCGTTCCCGATGATCATGTGGACGGTGCCCTTGGCGGTGTCCGCGACATCGGTGCTCGTGGAGACCGGGACCGGGGTGCGGGCCTCGTTCGGCAGTGTGCCCCGGACCGGCAGCGAGCGCTCGTAGTAGTGCTCGTGGCCGCTGAGCACCAGGTCGACCCCGTAGGTGTCGAAGAGCGGACCCCAGGCCTGTCGGATCCCGAGGTCGCTTCCGCTTCCGCTGCGACTGCTGGAGATCATCGGGTGGTGCATGAAGACGACGATCCAGTCGATGCCGCGGTCCGCGCGTGCCGCCTTCAACTCCCGTTCCAGCCAACGGCGTTGGGCCCCGGACGAGTAGCCCCGCACATACGTGTCGCCGGTGTCCTGGATCGCCACGTCGTCGTTGGCCAGGCTGACGAACCGGACTCCGCCGACCGTGAAGGCGTACCACAGGCCCCGGGTCTCCGGGTCGGTGGAGGCCGCCGAACCGGGCAGAGTGAAGTAGGTCTGGTAACCGGTCACCCCCAGCGGCCCGTTGCCCTTCTCGTTCTCGCCGTTGCCGACGCAGGGCATCCACGGCCGCAGTCGCGTCGAGCGGCTGTTGCCGATGAACCAGTCCGCCCATGTCGCCACCCGGTTCTGGCCGAAGACGCCGGCCGCCGAGGCGTAGCACAGGTCGCCGTTGACCAGGTTGAACAGCGGCTCGACGCGTTCCACCGCGGCCACGATGTCGGCGGAGGCCGCGGTGCCGGCCTGGCTGCTGGTGTAGAGCGGGAAGCGCCCCGAGGGCGAGGGGGCGCCGCCCGTCGGCCACTGGACGGCCCGGCGCAGATTGGGTGCGCCCTGGTCGCCGAAGCTGGTGAAGGTGAACGCGGTGCGCCCGCGCGGCGCCGTGGTGAACGAACCGGTCTCCGGCGCGGCGCCCTCGTGCCCAGCCGCGTACAGGTAGGTGGTGTCCGGTCGCAGGTGGGTGAGGCGGGCGTGGTGGACGTACACCTCTTCGCGGGAGAGTCCATCGCGGTACGTGCGGGTCTCGGCATCGACCACCCGGCCGGTGCCCGAGTCGGGGGAGCCGAGGCGCACGTGCGGGCGGCGCACGGACTGGGGGCTGATCCAGGAGACGGTCATCTCGGTGGCGGGGTCCGCGCCGAACTGAAGGTGCAGCCCGGCCACACCCGGCGCGCCTATACGGCCCGGCGTGCGCTGAAGCAAGGGGAACGGTGCGGGCCGCGACTGACCGGCGGCGTCGGCGTGTCCTGCGGTGCCGAGGGCGGTGGCGGCCGCGGCCGCCGTCGAGCCGGTCAGTACTGATCTCCGCGCGATCGGCATGTAACACCCTTTTGCTGGAAGGAAGTTGACCGGGTGCACCTTACTCAGGCGACATGCGAGTCGGCTTGCTCAAGTGCTGTGCGGGGCGGCGCGGAGTGCTGGCAGCCCGGGCCCCGCACAGGACCCCTGATCAGGCTTTGACCGCGTCCGACAGGCGCACGAACACGTAGCCCCTGTCGAGGAGTTGAGGGACCGAGCTGCTGATTCCGCGTGCGGTGCCGCCCTGCGGATGGTTCATGTGGCCTATGACGACCGAGCCCGGGCGTACGCCTTGCATGGCCTGGTGTACCTGAGCGGGTGTGAAGGTCGCCCCGCCGTCGCTGTTGACGTCGAAACTCGCGAAGCGCTCTCCGAGATCGGTGACGATTCTGGCGGCCACGTCGTCGCAGTAGGCCGTACCGGAGCGGAAGAAGCGGGGTGGATGGCCGAGCAGACCGGCGAGCTTGGCGCGGTTGCCCGAGACCTCGTCGAAGACCTCGCCCGCGTCCCGGGTGCCGGGTATTCGATAGGCGGAGCGCCCGGAGACGGAGAGCGGGAGGTGCCGGGTGCCGTGGTTGGCTATCTCGAAGAGCGGGTCGGCGGCGAGCTCCTTGAAGACCGACGGGTTCTCGTCGATCCAGCGGGAGTTGATGAACAGGGTTGCGGGGACGGAGCGTCGGCGCAGGAACGCGATGAGTGCGCTGTCGTATCCGCTGCCCCCCTTGCCTCCACATGCGTCGAAGGTCAGCGCGGCCGTCTTCCCGCCGACCGACAGCCGGGAGAGCGCTCCCGGCACGTTCAGCCCCCAGCCGGTGGAGGTCCGTTTGCCGTATCGGGCGACGATCTCGCCCCTTGTCGGCCCGTCGGCCGGTGGTGCGGAGGGTCCGGGCGAACCCGTCGCCGATGAGGAGGGCGAGGCAGTGGGAATGGGGACGGCCGGGGCGGGCTTCGCCGGTCCTGAGCACCCGGTGAGCACTCCACCTGTCGCTACCGCAAGGACCGTACGCCGACTCACACGCATCGCGCCGCTTTCTCCGATCGAGGTTCGAGGCAGCGCCACTCGCCGCACGTCGTCAGCCTAAGCAGGTGCCTGACGAGCCGGTCGGTGGCCCTGGCCTGGGAGGCATCCCGGCCGGTGGCCAGCTCCGGACCAGGGGCCCCACCCCTCGGATCGGTAGGGGTGGTAAGCGGTAGGGGCGGCAAAAGCCCCGGCCGGCGCAGGGGCGCTTCTGGCCGCCGGGCCGCTCGGTCGGCGGCGGGTCAGACGCCCGAGCGCAGGGCGATGCGCTCGTCCCCCGCGTACACGTTCATGGAGCTGCCGCGCAGGAAGCCCACCAGGGTGAGTCCGGACTCGGCGGCCAGGTCGACGGCGAGCGAGGACGGCGCGGAGACCGCCGCGAGGAACGGGATGCCCGCCATGACCGCCTTCTGGACGAGCTCGAAGGAGGCCCGGCCCGACACCAGCAGGATGCAGCGCGACAGCGGCAGCCGGTCGTCCTGGAGCGCGCGGCCCACCAGCTTGTCGACCGCGTTGTGGCGGCCTACATCCTCGCGTATGTCGAGCAGTTCGCCCTCCGGCGAGAAGAGCGCCGCCGCGTGCAGACCCCCGGTCCGGTCGAAGACCCGCTGCGCCGCGCGCAGCCGGTCGGGGAGGCTCGCGAGCAGTTCGGGCTCCACCCGGACCGGGGGAGTGTCGGCGATCGGGAAGCGGGCCTGCGTACGGACGGCGTCCAGGCTGGCCTTGCCGCACAGACCGCACGAGGACGTCGTGTACACGTTGCGTTCGAGGGTGATGTCGGGCACCGCGACGCCCGGCGCCAGCTTCACGTCGACCACGTTGTACGTGTTGTGCCCGTCCGCTGTAGCGCCCGCGCAGTACACGATCGACTGGAGCTCGGACGCGGCGCCGAGCACCCCCTCGCTGACCAGGAACCCGGCCGCGAGCGCGAAGTCGTCGCCCGGCGTGCGCATCGTGATCGCGAGGGGTTTGCCGTTGAGCCGGATCTCCAAGGGCTCTTCGGCGACCAGGGTGTCCGGGCGGGCCGAGACCACCCCGTCCCGGATGCGGATGACGCGGCGGCGCTCGGTGACCCGTCCCATGTCCTCAGTCCCTCGATCGCTCTCGTCGGTCTCGTTGATCTGGTCGGTCTGGTCGGTCTCGTGTCTGTACGTGCCGGAAGCCGAAGTGTCCCTCGACGCACAGGTTGCCGTGGGTCACCGGGTTGTGGTTCGGCGAGGTGACCTTGACGATCTCATTGTCCTGCACGTGGAGGGTGAGGTCGCAGCCGACGCCGCGGTACGCGCGCACGGTGGTCCTCCCCGTCCGCGCCGTCTGCAGTATGCCTTTCCCGGGTAATCAAGACCTTTGACGCTCTCGGCTCGGACGCTCCTCGGGCTTCCCCCGGGCGAAACGCTGACACAAGCCTCCAAAGGTGCGGCAGTGAATCCTGTTGGATCTCGCGCCCCTGTACCCATCAGTAGCCACGAAGACTGGATGGCTCCGGATGTCAGCAGTCCGTGCTCGTACCCGATCAACCGTCCATGCTCGTACCGAGGAGATCCGTCATGACCGGCATGCGAGGCTCGCGCGTTGTCGCCGTCGGGCACTATCAGCCCGCCAAGGTGCTCACCAATGACGACCTCGCCGAGCTGGTCGACACCAGTGACGAATGGATCAGCAGCCGGGTCGGCATCCGCACCCGTCATGTCGCGGGCCCCGACGAGCCGGTGGACGAACTGGCCGCGCACGCCGGAGCGAAGGCGCTGGCCGGCGCGGGTCTCGGCCCGGCCGACATCGACCTGGTCCTGGTCGCCACCTCCACGGCCGTCGACCGCTCGCCGAACACGGCCGCCCGGGTCGCCGCCCGGCTCGGCATGGGCTCGCCCGCGGTGATGGACCTCAACGTGGTGTGCGCCGGGTTCACGCACGCGCTCGCCACCGCCGACAGCCTGGTGCGCACCGGCACCGCGCAGCGGGCGCTGGTCATCGGCGCGGACAAGATGACGGCGGTGACCGACTGGTCCGACCGCAGCACCTGCGTCCTGGTCGGCGACGGAGCCGGCGCCGCGGTGGTCGAGGCGAGTGAACAGGCCCTCATCGGCCCGGTGTTGTGGGGTTCGGTGCCCGAGATGGGGCATGCGGTACGCATCGAGGGCACGCCGCCCGTGTTCGCGCAGGAGGGCCAGTCCGTCTACCGCTGGGCCACCACCCAGCTGCCGCCGATCGCCCGCGAGGTGTGCGAGCGCGCCGGGCTCACCCCCGAGGACCTGGCCGCGGTCGTGCTGCACCAGGCCAATCTGAGGATCATCGAACCCGTCGCGCGCAAGATCGGCGCCGTCAACGCGGTCATCGCCCGCGATGTCGTCGAATCCGGGAACACCTCGGCGGCCAGCATTCCGATGGCCCTGTCCAAGCTGGTCGAACGCGGCGAGATCAGCACCGGCGACCCGGTCCTGCTCTTCGGCTTCGGCGGCAACCTCTCGTACGCGGGTCAGGTCGTACGCTGCCCGTGACGGGCGGGGTGGTCGCGCCTGCGACGCGGCGCCTCGGGAGGGCCCGAGTGCCGTAGCGGGGTCAGGTCAGGCCGGCCGCGATGGCCCGGCGTACGGCGTCGGCGCGGCTTGTGATGTCGGCCTTCGCGAACAGGTTGTTGATGTGGGTCTTGACCGTGGCCTCGCTGATGAAGAGCTTCTCGGCGATCGCCCGGTTCGGCAGGCCCTGGCCGATCAGGGTCAGCACCTCGCGTTCGCGCGGTGTGATGTCGCCGGGCAGCGGCTGTTCGGGCGTCGGGGCCTTGGTGCGGGCCGTGGCCAGGAGCCGGTCCTGGACCTCGCGGTCGAGGACGGACTGGCCCGCCGCGGCCGCGCGGATGGCGCGGGCGATGTCCTCGCGCCCCGCGTTCTTGGTCAGGTACCCGCGGGCCCCGGCGCTCAGCGCGGCCAGGATCGAGTCGTCGTCGGCGAAGGTCGTCAGTACGACCACGGCCACCTCCGGATGCTCCTCGGTGAGCCGCCGCGTCGCCTCGATGCCGTCCATCACCGGCATGCGCAGGTCCATCAGGACCACGTCCACCGGCCCCGCGGCGACCGCGGTGAGCACCTCGGCCCCGTCGGCGGCGGCCGCGACGACGTCGATGTCCTCGGACAGGCCGAGGACCGTGGCCAGCGGCTCCCGTACGGCGGCCTGGTCGTCCGCCACGATCACCTTCAACCGCTGCGCGTTCCGTGTCGGTTCACTCATCCCGGGATCACTGCCTCCACCTGCCAGCCGCCCTCGTCCGGTCCGCCGTCGTCCGGGTCGGCCACGACCGGGCCCGCTGTGATCGTTCCGCCCAGCAGGGCGACCCGTTCGCGCATGCCGATGAGCCCCATCCCGCTGCCGACGTCCGCGCTCACCCTACGGGTCGCCGGACTGTTGCTCACCGTCAGTCTCATGGACTTTTCGGCGAAGGTCAGCTCCACGCGGACATCGCCGCCGGGCGCGTGCCGGGCCGCGTTGGTCAGCGCCTCCTGAGCGATCCGCAGCAGGTTCTGGGTCACCCGGGACGGCACTTCGCGGGCGGTCCCCGCAACGGTCAGCGCGTCGCGGTGGCCGGACGACTCCAGCATCGCGGTCAGACTCCCGACCAGCGGCAGGGAGTCCTCACGCAGCGCGTACACGGTCCACTGGGCCTGCTTGAGGCTCTCCTTGACCATGCTGTGCGCCTTCCTGTTCGCCTCGCGGACCTTGTCCAGGTCGCCGGTGTCGATCAGCGCGTCGGCAAGCTCCAGCTGCATGTTGATGCCGGCCAGCGAGTGAGCCAGGACGTCGTGCACGTCACGGGCGATCCGGCCGCGTTCGGTCAGTACGGCGGCCTGGGCCTCGGCGCGGGCCGCCCGTTCCGCCGACTCGGCCGCCGAGATCGCCGCCCGTACGGCCTGCCGGTTGCTGCGGTTGAGGATGCCGATCAGGACCGGGGCGCCGGTGGTCAGGCCGAGCGCCCAGGGCAGCAGATCGTGGCCGGAGCCGGCGCGGAAGTACAGCACGCCGCTGCACAGCACACCGCACAGCGCCGCGAGAGTGAGGGCACGTCTCGTCTCAAGGCGGAACCCGATGTGCCCGACGAGGAAGTACGCGAAGAGGTAGCCCGTGCCGCTGCTGCTGACGCCGAGCAGTGCCGCCGCGGCGACGACGCCGGCCGTCAGCCACACCAGGGCGACGCGTGGGGGAACCCTGTCCTCGGGCAGGTGCCTGGCCGCCAGCGCGACGCAGTTGACCAGGAGCAGGGCGCCGCATGCCAGGCCCCGGCCGCTGAGGTCCAGCGGCCGGACCGTCCAGATCGCGGAACCGATGACGAACAGCGTCAGGGCCCACTGCATACGCGGATCCTGATCGGGCACGGCCCGCGGGCCGGCCTCTTGGGGCGAGGCCGGCCCGGAGGCCGGGGCGCTCTGGGCTTCGGGCACGGCGCGACCATAGCCCACGGTCAGGCCGTACGGTCGAGAGTTCATGGTCAGGCCGTACGGTCGAGCGTGCGGGCGGCAGGCATCGCGGCCACTCGCGGCTCCTGGCGGGCGACCGTCCGGCTGCGGAGGAAGATCGTGGCGAGCCTTGTGACCACCTCGGTGAGCGCCATCAGGACGAAGGCGGCGACCCACGCCTGGTCCGTGGTGATGTGGTGGGCGACGCTGAACCGGGCGACGTCGTCGGAGCCGCCGTGCTCGACCCACACCTGGAAGCCCATCCGGGCGCCCATGCCGAGCACCCACAGGATCGCGGAGACCGCACCGGCCTTGATCAGCAGGTGCTCGCCCGCGACGCGGATACGGGTGTAGACGCCGCCTGCGATGCCGAGCGCCGCACCTACGGCCATCAGCGCTCCGACGAGCACCAAGTCGTTGCCGGCGGTGGGGATGGAGTCGAGGTAGGTGTGGGCGACGAAGGCCACGATCGCCAGCGGGATCAGGAAGGATTTGAGGTCCAGTCGGCCTTCCCGCAGCTGCCGGAAGACGACGAGGACGAGCGCGATGTCGGTGATCCAGTCGGTCATTGTCATGCCCTCAAGACTGCTGTCGCCCGGCCTCACACACCTGGACCCATGGGTGGAACCAGGGGTGGAGATCGCCGGCCGTTCCGTGTCCACCCCGCCTGCGGACACGTCCGTGCCCGGACCTCGCCCCCGGCGCGCTTGGCGGCGTACGCGCGGATGCTCCCGGCGAGGCGGAGGCCGAGGAGACGGAAGGGCCGGCGCAGCGGCCGATGCGGGCCCGGGCCGCCCTGCCTGGTGTGACCTCCTGGCTCACGCGAGGCGTTTGCGCCAGTCCAGCGGTGTGACGTTGATGGCCTGACCGGGGTCACCGTCCCACTCCACCGACAGGCCGCACTGCTCCAGTGCGGCCACGGCCTCCCGGCCCACCGACGCGGTGGTTTCGGGCGAGCCGTCGAAACCGCCGTAGTGCAGCGTCAGTCCGTGCCCGGCCGCGGCCGCGTCGGTGGACTGGGAGTGGAAGTAGACGAAGCCGCGGGCGTCCGGTGCGCCCGCCCCGCCTATCTCCGACTGGCCGCAGGAGCGGCAACAGGTGAAGTGCTCCCGGGCAGTGAGACCGGCCGTCTCCAGAACGCCGAAGGCCCGGGTGATCCGCTCGGGGGCCGTCTCGTCGTCCGCCCAGGCGGCCTGTTCCGCCACACGATCCAGCCACATCCGGTCCACCAACTCCCGTGCCTGTTGCGGCGATACGGGCCGGGAGTCGCCCGTCACGAGATAGTCCTCGGCGAGCTCCGCCAGCTCTTGGCGCGTCGCGTAGCCGCCCACGATCACCTCACGGACCCGTGCCTCAAGCAGCCCGCGGGCCTCGTCGTCGAGCTCCAGCGGGGGAACGGGCGCCGGGGGTCCGAAGTCCAGCCGCTCCCAGTCGAGCCCGGCATGCCAGTCCTCCCTCGCACGCGCCCATCCGGTCATGGCCGTGACCACGGGCCCGGGTTCGTCGAGTGTCGTCTCGAAGTGCCGGTCGGGCGCGCCGTCACGGTACTGCAGTGTGTAGCCGCCATCCGCTTCGTGCCACACCTGGACGAACACATCGGGCAGATCGGGGATCCGCCCGACCACCAGGAACCTGTCGTCCTCCCCGCCGATCCGGTGGACAAGCCCGGCCAGTTGCTCGGCGGTGGCCCTGGTGTGCCGCTGCCCGTTCTCCGTCTCGACTGTGATCGCAAGCATGTCGTTCACTGTCGCACGCGGCACTGACAACTCAAGGCGCGCTTGCCTTGCGGCTCCTGGCGCGGGCTCCGTTTCAGAGCCACCGCTCGGCCGCCTCCACGCTGTCGCCCCCGCTGGTGTTGAACGCGATCGCGGCCGCCGGGGCATGCTGGCGGACCAGGTTCACGACCACCTCGAAGAAGACGAGCAGAGCCTCGGGCTTGCGGATTCCGCCCCCGATGACGACGACGTCCCACGCATGCGCGGTCAGCGCGCCGATCACCGTGGACTCGGCCGTCTCGTCCAACGCGATCAGAGCCATGGACGCGTCAATGCCGTGCTCGCCGAAGCGCGCCAGCTCCTTGTCGAGGACCGCGCGCATGGCGTCGCCGTCCAGGCCGGGGACTGTGTGCGGGTCGACACCAAGTACAAGTGTGGAAGGCATGTGCTGTAGGACGATCAGCGGACCGTCCGAGTTCCGCCCGGCAGAGAAGTCCAACCGGTCAACTGCCCAACGGCCGGGCCGGATACGTCCTCCGGTCTGTCGGCTCTGTCGGTGCCCTCCCGGCAGCCCGTGCGCGAGGCGCTCCAGCGGCTCGACACCGAGGGCTGGTTCGACCTGCGGCCCGCGCAGGACGCGTTCGTCCACCAGCCCATCGAGGAGGAGGCCGACCAGCCGCTCTCGGTGCGTACGCTCCTGGAGGCCGAGGCGGCCCGGCTCGCCGCGGCCAACTCCGGGTCGGCCGGGATCGCCGCGCGCCCGCCCGACTCCGAGACGGCTTACCGGAACGCATCGGCGTGCGCCGCGGCCCACTCCCGGAAGGTGCGCGGAGCGCGCCCGGTGACCTCCTCCACCGTGTCCACCACGCCCGACTCGTCGAGCGTGCCGTCCACGTAGAAGCTGAAGAACGCGTCGACGTACGGCACGGGCATGCGCGCCGACATCTCCCGGTACGCCTCGTCGTCGGGGACGCCCACGCAGGTGAGGTCGCGGCCGAGGACCTCGCCGAGGATCCGTACCCGGTCGGCAGGGAGCAGCGACTCGGGCCCGGAGAGCGGGTAGATACGCTCGTGGTGGCCCTGGCCGGTCAGCGCCGCGGCCGCGCACGCGGCGATGTCGTACGGGTCGACCACGGCGGCCCGCACTCCAGCGAACGGCGCCCGCACCACATCGCCCTGCCTCAACTGCTCCGCCCACTCAACGGTGTTGGACATGAACATCCTCGGCCTCAGGAACGTCCAGGGCAGCCCGGACTTCCGTACCGCGGTCTCGGACTGGATCATGTACCGGGACACGGCGTTGGTGAGGTCGCCGCCGCCGGCAGAGCCACCGGACAGTAGTACGACGTGCTCGGCCGCGCCCGCCCGGGCCGCGGCGAGGGTGGCCGCCATGTTGTCGTAGCCGGGCATCAGGAACAGCGTGCGTGCCGCGGCGAGTGAGGCCGCGAAGGTCTCCGGGTGGTTGAGGTCTCCGGCGATCGCCATGACGTTCGCGGGCAGCCCCGCCGGGTTGCCGGACCGGCTGAGCGCATGCACCTCCTCGCCGGTGCCGTCGAGCAACTCGGCCAGGATCCGGACCAGTTGGGACCCCACGTTTCCCGTCGCGCCGGTCACCAGAATCATGCGCTTCCCCTGTCGTCGTCGTGCGGGCAAGGCGCCCACCGTGCCTCGGCCAGCAGCATCGCGACCAGTACCAACACCAGGGCGAACAGCTCGGCGAGGGAGGAGACACGGGTCCCGAGCGGGATCGTGGCGAGGGCGGCTGTCGCGCCGGCCGCGCGGAAGCCGAGCGGTGCGATGCGCAGCACCGCGCGGAAGGCGACGTTCCCCCCGAGGAAGAGCGTCACCCCGCCCGCCAGCGCGACGGCCGGAGCGGTGGGCAGTTGCTCGGGAAGGTGCCCGATGGACTTCTTCACCCCGGCCGCGAGCACCGCGACCCCGAGCAGCATCGGCACGAAGCTGTAGTAGTACGCGAGCATCGTCACCCGGAACCTGGCGAGCCCGGACAGCGCGCGCAGCGCCTCCTCGGCTGCCTCTTCGTCGCGGATGAAGTACGTCCACCACAGCGCGGTCGCCAGGGCGAGGGCGAGGACCACGCCGCCGAACAGGCCCCAGTCCAGCTTGAGTTCGCCGGATCCGACACCGATGGCGATCACGGACTCGCCGAACGCGACGATGAGGAGCAGGCCGTGCCGCTCCACGAAGTGCGCCGGGTCGAGCGCGCCCACCCGGCCCGTGACCGGCATCCGCTCGCCGTCCACGTCCGAGGTGATGCGGCTCGACAGGACGGGCGTGACGGCCTGCAGCACCAGCGCGGCCAGCCACAGCCCTTCGGCGGCCCGGCCGCTCACCGTGCCCGCCGACGTCACACACAGCGCCGCGAGAACGTTGGTGAGCGCGAAGCTCAGGACGTACCGCCCGTGAAGGAGCGCGTACAGGGCGCTGTGCACCACGGTGACCAGCAGGAACCCAAGGCCGAACGCGACGCCGTTGGTGGTGAACACCCCTGGTACGGCCAGCGCACATATGAGGAACCCACACATGCCGAGGATCAGTGAGAAGCGACGGGCGTTGGTCTCCGGCGGCACCTGGTTGGTGAGGTAGGCGTAGGCCCCGTACATCCAGAACAGGACGGCGAAGATCAGCAGTACCCGGCCGGCCTGCGCGAAGGACAGGTCATGGGTGAGCAGCACGGTCAGCTGTGTGATCGTGAAGACGAAGACGAGGTCGAAGAAGAGCTCCAGCGTGGAGACCCGGCGCCCTGCGACGCTCCCCGCCTCCACCGTGATGCCGTCGACGGCAGACATACGTTCCCCCAGCAGGCATGTCGTTCGTATATGCGGCCGACACACTAGCCGAGCACAGCGAAGCCGCCCCGGTCCGTCTCAACTCCGGGGCGGCCGCAGCCACATGTGGGCCTACACCACCTCTCGGCTGAGAGGCTGCGGGTTGGCCGCGATGTCCCGCACCCTGGTCCAGCCGGCCGGCCGGGCTGGCGTAGCAGCAGGCTGTGCAGCCCGCCGCTATACGCGAGGGCATCCCGGTCACCCTGGTCAGCGGCAGCGGCGGCGAACTCTCCGAAGCCCTCGTCCGTTCCCCGAAATCGGCTGCGTGTCCTTCGTCGGCGGGCGCGACACCGGCGCCCGTATCGCTTCGCCACGGCCGTCGCCGACCTCGGCAAGCGGCACATCCTGGAACAGGAGGGCCTCAACACCTGGGGAATCTGGAACTTCCCCGACCGGGACGCGCTCTCCTCCGTCATCCCCAAGCTCTTCGACTACGGCAAGCAGCGCTGCACCGCCTACCCCCGGCTCGTCGTCCAGCGCACCCTGTTCGACCAGTTCCTGGCCGTCTACCTGCCGACCATACGCACCGTACGCACCGGCCACCCCTTGGCAGTGGAGCACCCCGAAGACGCCCTGCCCGCCCTGGACTTCGGCCCGCTCATCAACGCGGCGAACTCCTGGTCCGCGCGGTCACCGAGGGCCCGGCGGGCGAGCGCGCCCCGGGCAACTTCCCGGCGTACCAGCTCATCCCGTAGAGATCGGGCCGCTCGGCTCATCCCGTACCCCGGACCGGCAGGTCGATGTCACCCGATTCCCTGCCGGTCCGGTTCCAACGCGAAGGCGCGCTCGGCCGCCTCCGGCACCGCGAGCGCGACGGCCTGCGCGAGAAGCTCCCGGTGCCGGAGCAGCGGCTCGCGGCGCGGTGCGGGGGCGAGCCGGAGCAGGTCGTCGAGCCCCGCCATGATCCGGCGGGTGGCCTGCGGGTTTCCGACCGCGCAGAGCCGGATCTCGGCGAAGCCGAGGTCGACGAGATCGGCCCAGGCCGGAACGTCCTGGACGAGCCGGACCTCACCCTTGCCGTCCGGATGCCCCACGGCTCCGAGCGGCCGGTCCGCCAGCGCGGTGAGCAACTGCACGATGCGGTCGAGGCACTGAACGGCGGTGGTCGGGTCGTTGACGGCCGGCGAGAGAGCCCGCAGGGCGATGTCGGAGAGCTGACGGAGCCCGAACCCGAGGTCTTGGTGGAACGTACGCTCCACACCCACCGCCACGGTGTAGCGCAGCGCGCCCCGCGATGGCACTCCGGCCTCATCACTCCCGTGCACCGAAAACAGCGGGGTGCCCGGCACCACGAAGTCCCCGATGCGGGGAATGAGCCGGAGCACCACGCCCTGCCGCCGCGCGGCCCGCACCAGTCGGGCGATGTTCACATCCCGCAGTACGCCGGCTCGCCCGCTGTGAGCGACCCGAGCGGTCTCCGGGCCGAGGTCGAGCCCGTCGAGACCTCCACGAGGCATCTTGTCCACGACCCGCAATGCCTCACCGGTGATCCGGTCGACGACGTGCCCGACCCGCATGAGCCGCAGCGTGGAGTTCACGTACGCGATGAAGAGGAAGAGGCTCAGCGCGACCATGAGCAGCGTCAGGACGCTCTGCAGAAACGGAACGGTGGTCACAAGGCGCGGGTCGGTCTCGCCCTCGAAGGAGGTGAGCACGAGCAGCGACAGTGTGAACGTGGCCAGGAAGACGGCGAAGGTCAGCTTGGTGATCCGGGAGCGCACGAAGATCCGGACCACACGGGGGGTGAACTGCCCACCGGCCATCTGCACGGCCACGAGCGAGATGCTGAAGACGACGCCGATGAAGGTCATCATCGCCGAGCTGACCGTGTTGATCACGGTCTTGGCGTCGTTGACGACCCGGATGAGCTCGTCGACCGCGTCGAATTCCTGGTGGTCCTGGAGCAGCCGGATGATCGCCGCGTCGAGTTCGTACGCGCCGGTCCACAGCACGAAGATCAACACCATGGCCGCGGTCGGCGCGAACCAGAAGGTGTCCCGCAGATGCTCCCGCAGCGGCGAAAGCGCACGCGGCCGCCGGTATCCCTTGCCCTTGCTCACCCGGCGAGGCTAGGCCTGCGCCGCAGTGTTGATGCCGCCACGCCGCCGTGTGGTCCCACAGTCGTACACGCATTGGTCCTCACGGAGTACGAATCCGTACACCCGCGCCAGAACAATGGAAGACGACGAAACGAACGCGGCTGAGCCGACCAAGGGAGCAGGAACCATGTCCACTGGCCGTACCAGGACCCGGACCATCGTCCTCGCCGCCGTCTCGGTGGCGGTGGCCGTCGGCTTCGCCGCGGTCGTAGCCGTACCGGCCGCGAAGGACTGGTTCCAGAACCGCCACGACGAGGCTGCCTCCTACAGCTCCGGCAAGGAGGCGAAGCGCGACCGCGCCTCCGTACCCCGCTGGCTCCCCGACGAGGCGAAGCGCATCGAGTACGCGATGAAGACGACCGGAGGCGACCGCCTCCTGAAGGCCACCCTCCCCTCGGCGTCCCTCCCGCCCACGTGCAGGCCCCACAAGCCGGACACGACCCCGAAGCCGCCGGCCATGAAGCCGGCGTGGTTCCCCAAGCACGCCGAGCAACGGGCGGCGGCCCGCTGCGACCTGTACTACGCGTATATGGAGGGCCACACTCTGTACGCCTGGCAGGCGAACGACGACTGGATAGCGGCGAACAAGGCGTGACGCTCGCCTGACCACGCAATATGCGGGTGAACAGCACCTCGAACCCCTGGTAGAGTTCTCTATGTCGCCGCGGGGAACACACCGCGAAGACAACACCTAGTCCGGGTGGCGGAATGGCAGACGCGCTAGCTTGAGGTGCTAGTGCCCTTTATCGGGCGTGGGGGTTCAAGTCCCCCCTCGGACACTTGCCACGTGTGCACATCAGAGCGGGTTGTGACTCAACAGTCACGATCCGCTCTTTTGCATAGTGGACGAGGTTGAGGCCCAGGGCTTCGTACAGGCGCTGTTTGTTCTCGGGGGCGGCGGACGTCAGGGCCGCGGCGATGTCGTCGAGCTGTTCGACCAGGTCGCGGATCTCGGGTTCGGTGAGCACACTGCGGCGGGCGGCGGTGGTCTCGCTGAGTTGGCGTTGGGCGGCTGCTTTCTCGGTCTGTGTCTGGTTGATCCATCCGGTGACGAGTTCCGGGTCGGTGCCGCGGTCGAGGGCTGCGCGGTATTGGGCGATGCGGCGGTCGCAGTCGGTGATGGTGATGCGGGCGACGTCGAGTTCGGGAGCGGTGGACAGGGTGCGCTCCTGGCTGCGCTGCAGTTCGCGGAGGGTGCGGGTGAGGCGGCCGGGTTCGAAGACCTTGGCGATCCAGGCGTCGAGCGGGGGCACTACGGCGTCTTCGCGGAGGTACAGGGTTGGTGGGTGGTCCAGGGCGGCGGTGCGTGCGTATTCCTGGGTGTAGCGGCATCGGTAGTTCGTGTGGCCGTTGTTGAAGCTGCCTTGCATGGTGCGGCGGCAGAGCGAGCAGCGCATCCGTCCGCGGAGTTGATAGGGGCGGTGGGTGCGGCGGAGCAGCGGCCGGGGATGATCGCGCCGGTGGTGGCGTGTCTGGCGCTCGGTCTGTACGGCTTTGAAGTCCTGCAGGGTGACGAGGGGTTCGTGGACGGGGTTCGCAGACCAGATCCACTGGTCCGGGGTGTTCCAGGTCTGTTTGGTGCGGTGCCCGAGCGTGACGTCGTCGATGTCGAGCAGGACCTCTTCTTTGTGTTGTTTGTTCCATACTTCGTGGCCGGTGTAGCGCGGGTTGTTGAGGATGGTGGCGACGGCGCCTTTGGACCAGGCGGTGCCGTGGCGGTGGGAGTTGCGCGGGCGGTCGTAGGCGGACGGGCAGGGGATGTTGTCGAGGGTTAGCCCGATGGCGATGGCCAGGTAGCCCATGCCGCGCAGGTACTCGGCGAAGATCCGCTGAATCACGGGCGCAGATACAGGATCGGGTACGAGCCGGTGCAGCCGCTTGCCGTCGGCGGCCTTGGAAGGGTTGGGATGCGGGCCGGCGTCCTCCAGCGCGTAGCCGTACGGGGGGCGTCCGCCGAGGTAACGGCCTTCGAGCTGGGCCTGGGAGGCCATGGCGGTGCGCACGCGGATCTTGATGCGGTTGCGTTCGCCTTTGCTCATGCCGCCGAAGACGGACATGACGAGGTCGTGGGCCTCGTTGTCGGGGTCGATGGGCCCGCCGACTTCTGGAACCCAGAGCGGTACGGCGAAGTGGACGAAGAGCGGGAAGGTGTTTCCGAACTGGTTGCCGTAGAAGGTGCGTTGAGGTTCTCCGATGACGACGGCGTCGAAGCCGCGTTGTGGGTCGCGGAGGTCCTGAAGCAGCGCGGCGGCGTGTGGGCGGCGCTTCCACGGCAGGGCGCGTGAGTGGCCGGAGTCGAAGTACTCGGCCACGATGTGTCCGCCGACTGGTTCGATCAGTCCTTTGGCCCGGAGGAGTTGCCAGTGCTTTGAGGCTTCCGGGTCTTGGAGGTCTTCGGTCGAGCAGCGTCCGGCGAAGGCAAATCTGATCACGACGTACTCCCGTGGCGATGATGGTGCGGCCGGGCGGCCGGTGGTCGACCGTCGTACCCTCGATCGGGGCCAGAGAGCCAGCCCGGCGCACTGACGACCGTGAACGGCGGCTGAGCAGATCACAGATCACTCTTCGGGGGGTCGGCTCTCGCGGGATGCAAGGAGGATGCGCAGCAAGATTTCAGCTGCGGCCGAGCTGAGGCCGGGGGGTTCTTCCGGAGTGATCACCTGGACGGGCTCTTCGTTCCCGCCATACCGGTGTGGCCTTGGTTGCCTCTGTGAGGAAGCGACGTTTGCGGCCCCAGTCCGTGCCGACGCAACGGGCCGCAGAGCGCAAGGGTGCGCGGGAGGCGGGGGATAGGGGCCAAGAACCTCATCTATGGGCGGTCTCCTCGGGTGTTGCAGCAAGTCCTGACACCCTTTAAGGAGAAAAATCGCTCAGATGCTGCCACAAGGGAAACTGGGAGTGGGTAGACCTCGCCCATGGGGCTGCGGACGATTGGCTCTTTCAAGCCCTGACACTGGGCGTCTTCACCACGCATCAACATGAGGTTGGAAAACGCTCACTGTCCGAGAGCTTCGGGGCGGCTCAAGCATCGATGAGTGCGTGTTGAGTGGACATTATGTCCGTTTCTGGTAGAGGCCTCGTCCGGGTTGGGTGAGGAAGCCTTGGCGGGTGAGGCGTCCGAGGCGGGCGCGGGTGACGTTGACCGCTGCCTCGTGGGTGGGCATGCCGAGGAGTTGGTGCAGTTCGCGGGCCCGGAACTCCCGATCGGGGTGCTGGTTCAAGGCGTTGACGATCGCCTGGTAGGCGGTGCTCGTCTCGGGCGGATCGGCCTCGGCCTGATCGGCGGCGGGCACAAGTTCTGCGATGACCTTGGTGGTCGTGGCCAGGTCCGCGAGCTGTGCTTCGGTCTCGGCCAGAGCAGCGGTGAAGTGCTCGATCTGGCCGCGTAGTTCACCGGCCCGGGCGGTGGCCTGGTCGTGGCGGGCCTGGAGGTCTGCCATGAGCTCGGAGATGTTCACGCGGCGAGCCCGAGGGTGTCGCGCCAGGCGGGACTCGGTGCGGTGAGGCGGCGGGTCATGTTCGCGATGGAGGCCCAGTAGACGCGGGAGGCGGAGGTGTCAGGCCGGTGGTCGTACTCGCGAGCCAGCCGCCGATGCAGCAGCAACGTGCCGTTGACCTGCTCGACGATCCATCTCTTCGGCTGCGGGACGAAGCCCTTCCGCTGGTCATCCGGGTTGCGGCGGACGATCTCGACGTCGATGTCCAACAGGACGCCGTGGATGACGACTTCGTCTTTGAAGCCCTGGTCGACCAGGGCCTTCTCCAACCGCATCCCGCACCGCTCGGCGGCCTGGTCAAGCAGGGCGGTGCCGGCCGTGTTGTCATGGGCGGAGGCGGCCAGCACGACGACACCGATGATCAGGCCAAGAACGTCGACGGCCAGCCCCCGCTTGCGCCCCGACACCCTCTTGTTCGCATCCAGCCCCGTCGTGGTCTTCGGAACACCGGCCGCCGCACGGACGGACTGGGTATCGATAATCACGAGGGACGGTGTGGGTGCCGAAAACCCTGTCACCTACGCTGAGCTGCGACTTGAGGTCACGATGTGATCACGTCGAAAGTGCTCGTGGGGCTGTCGGCGCACTCTGGGGAATCGTGACGTTCCGTCTGGTCTACCGATTCGGCTGCCTGCTGCTCGGCTGGCTGCGCCTGCTGGCGCGGTCCTCTGCGGCCAAGGATGTCGAGATCCTGGTGCTCCGGCACCAGTTGGCCGTCCTGCAGCGCAGCGGCGCCAAGTCTGTCTTCGCCCGCGGGGACCGTGCGGTGCTTGCTGCCCTGTTCCGGCTGCTGCGTAAGCGTCACCGTTCAGAGCTGACGCTGCTGGTCACTCCCCGTACCGTGCTGCGCTGGCACGCGAGGCTGGTCGCGAAGAAGTGGACCTGTCCGCACCGAGGCCCGGGCCGCCCGGCCAAGCCCGAGATGCTGCGTGCCCTGGTGCTGCGCCTGGCTCGGGAGAACGACGGATGGGGGTATCGCCGTATCCACGGCGAACTGCTCAACCTCGGCTGGAGGGTCGCAGCCTCCACTGTCTGGGAGATCCTGAAACGAGCCGGCATCGACCCGGCGCCCCAGCGCGCTGACCGCTCCTGGGCGAGGTTTCTCTCTGCCCAGGCGCAGGGGATCCTCGCCGTCGATGTCTTCCACGTGGACACGGTCTTCCTGCGGCGCCTGTTCGTGCTGTTCTTCATCGAGCACGGGACCCGGCGGGTGCACATCGCTGGCGTCACCCGCCATGTCACCGCCGCGTGGGCCACCCAGCAGGCCCGCAACCTGCTGATGAGCCTGGACGACACGCGCACCGCCGGCATCCGGTACCTGATCCGGGACAATGCCTGCTACTTCACCGAGGGCTTCGATGCGGTCTTCACTGCCATCGGCGCTCGCGCGGTGCCGATCCTGCCGGGCCTGCCCCGGATGAACGCGATCGCCGAGGGCTGGGTCGGCTCGTGCCGCCGCGAGGCCACCGACCGGGTCCTGATCACGGGAGAGCGCCACCTGCGCATCGTCGTCGCCGAGTACGCCGGCCACCACAACGAGCATCGGCCTCACCGATCACTCAGACAGCGATGTCCCGACCGTGTCGGCGCTCCCGAACTGCCCGCTGCCGATGGCTCACATCGTGTTATCCGGCGAGACCGCCTCGGCGGCCTCATCCACGAATACACGCAGGTCGCGTAGGGTGACGAGGATTGTCGGCACGCACAGGTCAATCCCCACAAGAAACGTTCCCGCACTCGCGCCTTCAACCTGGGGATTCACGGAATCGCGGCCTGAACCAGAATCACGGGATGCTGCCAGGGCCGGACAGTTCAGCCCTGTTGTGAAGGTGCGAACCGCTCATCCAGGAACGCCGTCGGTGGGCTCAGAAGGAGGTCGTTGCCTGCATTCCATACTCGGTGACCCGGTCACGTACCGTCGATGCGTGTGGTCGGGTCAACCCTGAGCGCTTCGAGGCGGTCGCTGCGGACAAGGCGTTCGGCGAGCTCTTCCGAACACGCCACATATGTCGAGGTCAGGTCCCAGTCGCAGGCGACGACCCAACTGCGGTCCGCGGGCCACCAGTGCTCCGGCCCGCCGTACTCTTCGCCTGTGTGTGCCCTTACCGCCTCTAGGCCAGTGAGCGTGGACTTCCAGACAATGGGCTCTTCGCGGTGGAGACTTTTGGCAAGCTCATAGCTGAAGAAAACGGCTTGGCCCGGTGTCGTGGCATCCGACAGAATTTCCACAAGCTTCTGCCGAGTGTCTGCGTCAGCATCCCCCTCACTTGTCTCCCATTGTTCCCCGACCGGCGGATTAAGCATCTCTTGCCGCAGTGGGCCAGCTGTCAGTTCGCTGTGATACTGGGCGTCGGCGGCCTCCGCCATCTCCCGCCACGTCCTGCGCAGTCCAGGTACTTCCTCCAGCCACCAAGAGTGGAAGACACGTACGTAGGCCGGGAATCCCTCAGGGACAATTTCGGTGACGACATGCTGCCGTACATCAGTTTCCGGCGTCAGTCGCTTGTGCAGCCAGCTCAGCTCCTGATCGGGGTCCGGTTCGGCCACGAACCCGTCCGTCATTTCTGCATTATCCATGCTCTCTATTATCCCGGATGATTCACCGTGCAGCGCACGGGCCAGGCCCAGAGGAAGCCAGAAAGTGCACAGATGCCCTGCCGGAGGATTTCCGGCAGGGCATCCAAACGGACTCACCAGAGTACGGTCAGACCTCGCTACTTCTTGGGAAGGTGCACCTTGGGGTTCTTCTTCCCCTTGTTGTTGCCGTATGCGACGATGTCGATCGTCTCTCCGCCGGACGTCGAGCTCGGCCGCCACGTAACAATGGTTTTGTCTTCGAGCAGGTAGCTCTCCCGGCCTCCGACATCCGGAAGCCGTTCGCCACCCTTGGCCCACCGCTCGAAGGCAGCGCGCATCTCTTCAGGGCTTTGCATCTCCCTGACGTGCTTCTGCTTGCCCCGAGGCAGATCGTTGAACTCAGATGCCCACTTGCAGCCCGAGTTGTGGACCAGGACCGGAGCATCCCCGGCCATCGTGTAGAAGGTGTGGATGCCGTTGACGGTGAGGTTGTAGACCTTCTGAGGTGCCGTCCACGCCTTGGTTGCCGTGACCTTGACCCAGGTACCGGACGAGGTACGGAGCATCGAGCCCGGCCTGATCTCACCAGCTGCGATCCAGTTCCGCTGGTCCTCCAGCCAGAAGGGATGGCCCTCGGTCGCAGTGATCTTGCCGCCGCCGGTGTCCACGGTCAGCTCGACCAGGTGCTTGGTGCCATTGCCGACGATGACGTCATCGACGGGCCTCGCTTCGGTCCTCCCCGTTGTGGGGTCGGTTGACAGGACCCTGTCGCCGACCTTGATGTCCTTGATCTGCTTGGTGGTCCGATCCGCCAGGACCACCGGCGTCTCCGGGGTAAAGCTGTTCACCGGGCACGGCGGGGCCCATTTGCGGCCGGCGCTGAAGAGCTTCTTGAAGAAGCCCACGATCTTCTTGCCGCCCTTCGCGGTCTTGCCCGCGTTGACGACACCGGCGCCAGGCGCGATTCCGACGCAGGACATCGCGGCGTCGACGTACTGCTTCTCCGCTCCGTACCAGCCGCAGTTGACCCCATTGGCCGCGTTGCTGACGATCGGGATGTCAGTACTACCGAGACCGTCGAGGAGGAGGTGACCGCCGTCCTTGGCGAACTGCCCCCAGTCGATCTTGCCCTCTTGCGCGAGGAACTCCTCGCGCAGGCGATCGAGCTGGTCCAGTTGGTCCTGGGTCTCGCGCTCCTCCTTGCCTTCGAGCCTCTTGCGCTCTTCCTCGGCCTCCTTGAACCGCTTTTCGATGGCGATGGCCATGGCCTCGCCGGCTGCCTTGTCCGCCGCGGCGGCATCCTTGCCGGCTGCTTCGGCGGATGCGCGGGCCGCGTTGGCGGCTGCCCATGCCTCATCGGCGGAGTTACGGGCTGCGGCTGCCGAGTGCTCGGCCCGGTTAGCGGAGACCTCCGCGTCAAGGGCGGCACGGTCGGCGTCGGCCGCCGCAGCACGCGCCCTTCGCGCGGACTCGGCAGCCTGCTTGGCGGATGCCTCGGCCCGTTCGGCAGACGTACGGGCGTCGGCGGCGTACTTCTCGGCGCGGTCGGCCGACTCCTTGGCCTGACGCTTGTACTCGTTCGCCTTGTCGGCGGCGTTACGGGCGCGCTCGTAGTGCTCGTAAGCCTTGTGCGCGTTCTCCTGTGCGGTCGCTGCGGCCCCGGCGGCCTGAGCGATCAGGCGCTCGATCTGCGCGGCGTGGGTGGCGGCGAGATTGTCCTTACGGGCCGCCATGTACTGACCGGTTTGGAGGAAGTCGTGCAGCAGCTGCGGTGGACCCTCCAGCGCGATCTGCGCCGCGTCCTTGACCTCTGGACCACCACTGCTTACCAGCCGTAGCGCGGCGATCCGTTCATCAGCTGCCCGGGCGCTGTACTGACCCTTGTCGAGGAACTCCAGCAGTCTCTCGGGAGAACCGTCGTCCAGAGCCGCCTTGGCAGCTTCCTGAACCTGCTTTCCGCCCGAGCTGTGTAGACGCAGTGCCTTGATCCGGTACTCACCGTTCGCGGCCTTGTGCTGACCGCTGGTCAGGAACTCGCGGATCGTCTCGTCATCGCCCTTGAGGGCCTTCTCGGCCGCCTGCCGGACACCGGCGTTCAGTCCCTCATCGGCCAAGCGCTCGACGCGCTCGCGCTCGTCCTGCTGAGTCGCCCGCTTCCAGCCTGACGTGACGTAGTCGCGGATCACCTCGTCCGAACCAGCCAGCGCGGCCTCAGCAGCGGCCTCGCTCCACGGTGCACCGGTCCGCATTGTCAACAGCGCGACCTTGCGCCCCTGAGTCACCACCTGCTTCTTATCAGCGTTGGTCTTGGCCGCCTCGGCGGCCAGGCGGGAAACCTCCGCGTTGAGTTCCTTGGCCTCCTTGACCGCGCTGGCCTGGTCGGCCCCGCGTTGGTCGTCCTCGGCCTTGAGGTCCTTGGCCTGCTCGATCGCTTCGGCAGTGCGGGTCTTGAGATCCTCTGCCTCGCTCTTGCCTGCCAGTTCGTGTGTCTTGCGCGCCTGGTTTACGGCGTTGGTCGCCTCGGTTGCTGCTTCGTTGGCGGCCTTGGCGTGAGCTGCGGCCTTGTCGGCTTGTTTGTTTGACTCGCCCGCATGATTGGCCGCGTCCTCGGCTGCGGCGGCCGCCTTGTTGGCATGCCGCGCAGCCGAGTTGGCCGCATCGCGTGCCGCAGCCGCCTCGTTCGCGGCCTCTCGGGCAAGCCCCGAGGAGACCCGCGCTGCCCGGTTGGCCTCGGCGGCGTGTCGCTTGGCCTGATTGGCAGCGGCTCGGGCCTCGGCCGAGTCCGCGCCGGCCGCGTCAGCGAAGCTGCTCGCCTCGCTCGCAGCCGTGGCCGCTGCGTCCGCGTTCGCGCCGGCACCGGCGGCCGCGTCGGCCGCGTGGCTTGCTTCTGTTGCCGCAGTGCGCGCGTGCTCGGCAGCCTCGGCTGCTTTCTCCGCGCCCTTCGCTGCGTCACGAGCCCGCTGGGCCGCCTGCCGTGCGGCCGAGGCCTGGGAGGCATCAGACGCCGCAGCAGCAGCGGCATTCTGCGCCTGTGCAGCCGCATTGGCCGCACCAGCCGCCGCAGCGGCCGCCCGGGAGGCGGCGTTGGCTGCGACCCGTGCCGAGGCGTTGGCCAAGTTGGCCGCGCTGATCGCCTGCTGCGCCGCACGTGCCGCACCCTTTGCAGCCTGGGCGGCACGATTGGCGGCGGCGGCCGCCTTCAGGGAGTCCTTACGAGTCGCCTCCGTCTCCCGCTTGGCCTCCTCTGCGGCCTCCTTGGCCAGCTTCGAAGCCGTCACAGCACGGTCGGACGCCTCCTTGGCCTCCTCGGTCTCGCGCTTGGCTCGGTCGCCGGCCTCCGTGGCCTGCTGCGCCAGCTGCTCAACGGTGGTGCGTTCCTGATCTCGGCTCTGCGCAACGTCCTTGCCGACATCCAGGAACTCCTTGATGTCTGCGGCGGATCCGCCCAGAGCAACCTTGGCTGCCTCCTTCGTCGCGGGGCCGCCCTCGTTCAGCAGGCGCAGAACCCGAACCCGATTGTCCGCCTGCTCCGCGGAGTATCGGGTCTTGTGCAGAAATCTGCGTACGTCGTCTGGAGAGCCGTTCAGCGCGGCCTTACCGGCCTGCTGGACGTATCGGTCGCCGCTGCCGATGACTTGGAGAGCCTGAGTCCGCTGGTCCGCCTCCAGTGGCTTTTCCCAGCCGTCCTTCAGGAAGTTCGCCAAATCCTCCGGAGTCCCGGACAGCGCCTTCGTTGCTGCACCGCGAACATTGATGCCTCCCAGGGAGACCATCCGCAGCGCGTCGATGCGGTTGTCCTGGGCATCAGCACGTACCTGCTCGTTCTCCAGGAAACGCTTCACATCCGCGTCAGTGCCCAACAAGGCCGCTTCCGCTGCGGCCTTGACGCCCTCACCGCCAGCTTTCCAGAACTGGACAACACGGCCACGGTCAGTCACTGGTATGGGACTTCCGTCGTCGGCGTTAGCGGGGCTCGTCCCCACTACACCCACGACGAGTGCCAGCGGAAGCACGCCTCCGCACATGGCGCGTAGGCCGTGACACCGCTTCCTTCTCCCTCTCACTACGTAAAAATCCTTCGTGCTAGTTGTATGTTGCCTCTGATCGAAGCAGCGAGCATAACTGCTGCAAAGCACAGGCAAATTTAAGGTATGCTTACTGCATAGCAGCAGGGGAGCCATGTCCACTCGAAGTGGTACTCGCCATCCCAGTCAGGTAGGCGAACCATCGAGGGCCTGACAGCATCTCGGCATCGCCTCGAGTTCGCTACTCAATGAGCCCTGCTTACTCTCTGAGTTTCGTGTGGTGATACGTTCGCGACTGCCCTTCGGGCCGAACCGCTCCTGCGGCCGAACGTTCCGGCCGCCAACCATCTGGAAGGAACCTCTGGTGATACTTGGCGCGCGCAAGACGCTAATAGCTGTCGTTCTTGGTGCCACCACGGCGATCGCGGGGGTCTGCACCCTCACTGTTGCCCAAGCCACCCCGCAGCCCCCTAACGCCGGTGCCCAGGCGGCTGCCAGTGAGCTCCCGCCGCTCGCGATCGAGGACTTCAAGTACCCGGGCGCAGACAAGATCCTCAAGGAAAAGGGAATCAAGCTCCTGAAGGGCGACGGTCACATCGTCCTGACCGAATGCTCCGCGAACGATTGGAAGATCAAGGTCGAAGCCAACAAGGAATTCGACACGATCTTCCACTGCTTCAAAGTCACCGGGGCGAAGGGGTACCTCACACTGGAGGTTCCAGACGTGAGCGGTATCTGGACCGAGAACCAAGTCGTAAAAGCCACACTCACCTCCAATGGGAAGAAGCAGACGGTCGTCACCAATGAAGGCCCGCACCAGGTAAAGCCCGTTGGCGTGGCCGACAAGCACAACGACTACAACCAGGCCGATCTGCTCGACCTCCGCGTCGGTTGATTCAATCACTCCGCAGCTCCCATTATTTCGGCAACGCAAAGAACGTTAATGTGTGGTGGAGAAGCCGTCGAGGATCCGTCAAGTTGACGGTGCAGCTGGCGAGTTCGGTTTTCCTGAGGGTGTTCGGATGTCGTACCGGGACCTGAGGGTCGGCATGTGTGAGTCGGGTTTCTGGGATCCACGTCTCTTCACAAAGCGACGTGCACCTTCACATCCAACTCAACCCCACCGGGACGACACAACCAGCACTGGAACCGGCATGAACGCCCCCACCGTCCAGTGGGACAGCATCATCGGCTAACCACCTGCCTCGGCGACGGCGCCACCTGCACCGGCCCTAGCCGAGCCTCTGACAACATCCCGCCGGGGCCCGGCAGACACGACTTGAATTAGTCGGGCCTGTAATCGCGCAATGCGCCCTGTGGCAGCACGTTCTTTTTCGCAACGCTCATAAGGACAATCGGCATGCTTTTCAAGCGTTCACGCACGACGTGGACCACCGGTCTGCTCGCTCTTGCTACAGCGGCAGGTCTCATCTCCGCCAGCCCTGCCGGCGCTCTGTCGGGCGACGAGGTGAAGGACGGCGACTACGCGTTCACCGCGAAGCTGAACGTCGGTGACCAGCAGGCCTGTTCAGGCGCTCTGGTGAGCGCGCAGTGGGTGCTGACCGCAGCCAGCTGCTTCGCCGTCGACGGCAAGCCGGTGCAGGCCGGGGCGCCGGCGGTGAAGACGACGGTGACGGTGGGCCGTAGCGAT
Organism: Streptomyces sp. NPDC001415; assembly: GCF_053597395.1. Taxonomy (NCBI): domain Bacteria; kingdom Bacillati; phylum Actinomycetota; class Actinomycetes; order Kitasatosporales; family Streptomycetaceae; genus Streptomyces; species Streptomyces sp. NPDC001415. The sequence goes on along the minus strand of NZ_JBSFIE010000006.1, from coordinate 17,499 downwards.
CTGACACAGGCCACCGGCAGCGTGCGCGAGGCCGTTGAGCTGGTGCCGTACGCCGACCGTGATCTCGTGATGGTCAAGCTGTCCAACCGGATCCAGAACGTGATGCCGGTCAAGATCGCCACTTCTGCTCCGGTGGCGGGCGAGCAACTGCGGTCGGCCGGGTTCGGGCGGACGAAGGCGGAGTGGGTCCCCAACAAGCTGCACTCTTCGGTGTTCACCGTCGGCTGGGTTGGTGGCAAGTCGGTTGACCTGAACGGTTCGGCGGATGCCGTGATCTGTCAGGGGGATGCGGGCGCTCCGGCTCTGCGTACGACGCAGAACGGCGGTGTTGAGCTGGTCGCTGTCAACTCTCGTTCATGGCAGGGTGGTTGCCTGGGTACGGATGCGGCCGAGACGCGGACCAGCGCGGTCGATGTCCGAGTGGACGACCTGGGCGGCTGGATCCAGAAGACGGCCTTCCGGGTCCAGGACGACTTCACCGGTGACGGCATCGCCGACCTGGCCGCCATCTGGTCCAACGGCACCATGCACATCTACCCCGGCGACAAGGCCAAGGGCCTGGCCGGCACGGACACCCAGCAGTTGGGCGCGGCCACGTGGAAGACCACGAAGAAGCTGGCCAAGGGTGACTTCACCAACGACGGTGTGGCCGACCTGATGGCGATCCGGTCCGACGGCACGATGTACCTGTACAAGGGCGACGGCAAGGGCAACATCACCGACGGCGTGCGGGTTGCCGCGGGCGGCAACACCTGGGGCACCACCAAGCAGCTCACCGCGGGCGACTTCACCGGTGACGGCATCGCGGACCTGATGGCGATCTGGGACAACGGCACCATGCACCTCTACAAGGGCAAGGGCAACGGCCAGATCGAGGAAGAGACCCCCGTCACCGTCGGCGGCAACACCTGGGCCACGGTGCGGCTGCTGCCCGGCGGGGACTTCAACGGTGACGGCATCGCCGACATCATGGCGGTCTGGAACGACGGCACCATGCACTACTACCGTGGCAACGGCGACGGCCAGATCGACTTCGAACGGCCGGTCGCGATGGGCGGCAACACCTGGAAGACCGTCCCGCACATGACCGGCGGCGACTTCGACGGTGACGGCATCGCCGACATCATGGCCGTCTGGGTCGACGGCACCATGCACCTCTACAAGGGCAAGGGCGACGGCGGCCTCACCGACGGCACCACCATGTGGGGTGGCAACACCTGGAAAACCACCCTCAAGCTGGTCTGACACCTGCAGCGTCCGCCATCACCACGGCTGCCGGGCCCGACATCCACCGGGACCCGGCTGCCGTGCCACGGCAGCCGACAACGGCTGCCGTCCTACGGCGCTGCAGCGGCCCGGATATTTACGCCGTAAGCAATCCCAGCTGCAACCATGCTTCCCGCAGCGCCCGCCTCGCAGAAGCCTCCCCCCGAGGCTTCAACTACCAACACGGGTGGGAGGCATCGCCTGAGGGCCACTCTCAAAGGGTGCCGAGGCGGCGGTTCGGTCTGTGCCCGGCCGTTACAGCCCTGTCCCAGGTGTTTTTCTCCCGTGACACGACACTCATGAGGACAATCGGTATGCGTTTCAAGCGTTCACGCACGACGTGGACCACGGGCCTGCTCGCTCTCGCCACCGGAGCGGGTCTTGTCTCCGCTGCCCCGGCCGGTGCCCTGTCGGGCAACGAGGTGAAGGACGGCGACTATGCGTTCACCGCCAAGCTCAACATCGGTGACCAGAAGGCCTGTTCTGGTGCGCTGGTCGATGCCCAGTGGGTGCTGACCGCGGCCAGCTGTTTCGCCCTGGACGGCCAGGCCGTCAAGGCGGGCAAGCCGGCGGTGAAGACGACCGTGACGGTCGGCCGCACCGACCTGACCCAGAACACCGGCTCCGTACTGGAGGCCGTCGAGCTGGTCCCGCGTACGGACCGCGACGTGGTGATGGTCAGGCTGTCCCAGCCGGTTCCCGGTGTGACGCCGGCCAGGATCGCCTCGGCCGCGCCCGCGCCGGGCGAGCAGCTAACCTCGACCGGCTTCGGGAGGACCAGGACGGAATGGGTGCCGAACAGGCTGCACTCGGGTGCGTTTACCGTCGGTACGGTCGACGGCCGGAGCGTAGGCCTGAATGGCTCGGAGGAGGCGGTGATCTGTCAGGGTGACGCCGGCGGGCCGGCGCTGCGCGGGTCGGGTGCGGAGGCCGAGCTGGTCGCGGTCAACTCCCGCTCGTGGCAGGGTGGTTGTCTGGGTACCGATCCGGCGGAGACGCGTACAGGCGCGGTTTCGGCTCGGGTGGACGACCTCAATCCGTGGATCCAGCAGGTCCGGGCGCTGCCCAAGCGTGCCAAGTTCGCCTCCGGTGACTTCAACGGCGACGGCAAGGACGATGTGGCTGTGCTGTACGACTACGGCACCGAGAACGGCCGCAACCGCACCGCGCTGTGGATGTTCACCAGCGACGGCAAGACTCTGACCGCGCCGCGCACCTGGTGGGACAGCCAGGGCGACTCCTGGAACTGGAACTCCGTCCAGCTCACCGCCGGGGACTTCGACGGCGACGGCAAGACCGACATCGGCGCCCTGTACAACTACGGCAACGAGAACGGCCGCAACCACACCGCACTGTTCACCCTCACCAGCACCGGTAGCAGTTTCAACGCCCCGGTCAAGGCCTGGGACAGCGGCAACGACAGCTGGAACTGGAACGCCAGCAAGCTGACCGCCGGCGACTACAACGGCGATGGCAAGGCCGACATCGGCGTCCTCTACAACTACGGACAGACCGGCGACGGACGCAGCCAGACCGGCCTGTGGACCTTCACCAGCACCGGTACCGGCATCACTGCCCCCAAGAAGGTATGGGACAGCGGGTCCGACAGCTGGAACTGGGACGCCAGCAAGGTCGCCTCGGGCGACTTCAACGGCGACGGCAAGCAGGACATCGCCGTCCTCTACAACTACGGAAACGAAAACGGGCGCAACCGCACCGGCCTGTGGTTCTCCGGCGGCGCCTCCGGCCTCACCTCCCCCAAGAAGGTCTGGGACAGCCAGGGCGACTCCTGGAACTGGAGCGCCAGCAAGCTGACCGCCGGCGACTACAACGGCGACGGCAAGGCCGACATCGGCGTTCTGTACAACTACGGACAGACCGGCGACGGACGCAGCCAGACCGGCCTGTGGACCATGACCGGCACCACCGACGGAGTCAGCGCACCAAAGAAGGTGTGGGACAGCGGATCCGACAGCTGGAACTGGGACTGGAGCGAGGTCATCTCCGGCGACTTCAACGGCGACGGCAAACAGGACATCGCCGCCTGGTACACCTACGGCCCCGGCCCCGACGGACGTGACCGCTCCCGCCTGTTCACCTTCACCAGCACCGCAACCGGCATGAACGCCCCCGCCGTCCAGTGGGACAGCTCCATCAGCTAACCACCCCGCATCAGCGGCGGCGCCTCCCGCAACCGGCCCTTTCCCGGGCCCTGCCAACATCCCGCCCCGGGTCCGGCAGACACGCCTTGAGTCAGTCGGGCCTGTACGCGGGCAATGCGCCTTTGTGGCAGCACGTTCTTTTTCGCAACGCTCATAAGGACAATCGGCATGCTTTTCAAGCGTTCACGCACGACGTGGACCACCGGTCTGCTCGCTCTTGCTACAGCAGCAGGTCTCATCTCCGCCAGCCCTGCAGGCGCCCTGTCCGGTACCGATGCCAAGGACAGCGACCTCGGCTACACCGTCAAGCTGAACTTCGGCGACAAGCAGGCCTGTTCGGGCGCGCTGGTCGAGGCGCAGTGGGTGATGACGGCGGCGTCTTGTTTCGCTAAGGGTGGTCAGCCGGCGCAGTCCGGCAAGCCCGCGGTGCGGACGACGGTCACGGTAGGCCGTCCCGACCTCGGTCGCACGGCCGGCAGTGTGGTGGATGCCGTGCAGGTGAACGTGCATCCCGACCGTGATGTGGCGTTGGTGTTGCTGGCGTGGCCGGTCGTCGGTGCGAAGCCGGTCAAGATGAGCAAGACAGCCCCGGCTGCCGGCGAGCAGTTGCGGTCGGTGGGCTTTGGCCGGACGAAGACGGAATGGGTGCCTGGCCAGCCGCATGTGGGGACGTTCACGGTCGGTTCCGTCGAGGACGGCTCCGTCGGCCTCAACGGTTCGGACACGGCGGTGCTGTGTCAGGGTGATGCCGGGGCACCGGCCGTGCGGGACGTCAACGGCACGGCTGAAGTGGTCGCGGTCAACAGCCGCTCCTGGCAGGGAGGCTGTCTGGGTACCGATGCCGCTGAGACGCGTACCAGTGCCGTGGACGGGCGGATCGACAACATCCCGGGCTCCTTTCTGACGCCGCCGGGCAACACCGCCGACTTCCGGCCGCGACTGGCCAAGCTGCTCCCGGATGTCACGACGGTGATGACGGCGGGGGACTTCAACAACGACGGCCGCAGCGACCTGGCTGTGGTCCTCAAGGACGGCAGTCTCCACACCTTCGCAGGCCGGGAGGGCGGGACGTTCGAGTACGGGCGCAAGCTCTGGCCCGACGGCAGCTGGAAGGCCGCCACCAAGATCGTGGCCGGTGACTTCAACGGCGACGGCCAGATGGACGTCGCCTCCGTCTGGAACGACGGACGCATCCGCCTGTTCGCCGGGAAGCCGGACGGCACGCTGGCCGAAGGCAAGCTGATGTGGGGCGACGGCACCAACTGGAACGGCATGCTCCAGATCGCCCGCTTCAAGCCGGACACCTCCGGCCGCGACGGACTGCTCACCGTCTGGTCCACCGGAGACCTGTACGCCTACCCCACCAACAGCGACGGCGTCCTGACCGGGGCCTCGCAGAGCATGTGGAAGGACCCCTCCTGGAAGGGCACGTCCAAGCTCACCACCGGTGACTTCAACAATGACGGCCGGGACGACGTCGTCATCACCAACGGCAACGGCGCTCTGCTTCGCTACGGCAACAGCCAGGGCGGACTGACTGACGGCGTCTCCATGTGGCCTGACAAGAGCTGGGGCTCCGTCCAGGCGATCCTGGGCGGTGACTTCGACGGCGACGGCAAGGTCGACCTCGGTGGCCTCTGGAACAACCAGCGGAAGTTTGTCCTGTACAAGGGCAACGGCAACGGGACCCTCGCTGACGGCAAGCACGCCTGGACCCGCTAAGCCCTCGCACCTGCGCGCGGGCGACAGCTGCCTCTTCGAGCCGCGCATCAACTGTCCGTGCCGCCGACGGTCCTTTCGTCGGCGGCACGGACAGGGCGCGGACGAGAAAAGCGTCAGGCTCAACAACGCCCTGTTGATCTGCCAAACCCACCAAGGCAGGCCCCGCCTGGCACCTGCCCCGCGTCCAGATGGCGATGTGACGGTCAACCATCCCGACGGTGGGGTCCATAGACCTGGCCTACCCCCCCACCGTGGGTTGACGCTATGTCAGCCAGTCCCTCACCGTGCGATCCGCGCTTTCGTATCCGCCCTTCGTCATCAGGATTGTCCAGTAGCCGTGAAGCTCCGCCGTATCCGCCTGTCCAGCCATACCAAGCAGGGCATTTGTGCCATGGTCCTCAGCGGGACATTGACCGGTGCCGTGATGAGCCCGATGATCGCGGATGCGCGTACCTCAGGACCCGACCCGGACAGTGCGCAGGCGCAGCCTCGCGGCAGCGGCCGCATTGACCTGCCCGGCCTGGTCCCGCCGCCTCAGATGCCGACGGGACCGGTCGCGTCATCCTCTGGCGGTGCGGCCGGCATCGCGGCCACGGCTCTGGACGCCTACAAACGGGCCGAGTCGGCCGTGGCGGCAGCCAAGCCAGGGTGCAATCTCAGCTGGGAAATGGTTGCAGGAATCGGCCGCATCGAGTCCGTACACGCCTCGGGATACGGGCTGCGCCCGGACGGCACGACCGAGCGCCCGATCCGCGGACCCCGCCTGGACGGCGGTGCGTTCGCCCTGATCCGTGACACCGACGGAGGAAAGTGGGATGGCGACACCGAGTTCGACCGGGCGGTGGGACCCACCCAGTTCATCCCGTCGACCTGGGCGACCTGGGGAGCGGACGGCAACGCCGACGGCGTCCGAGACCCCAACAATCTCTACGACGCCGCCCTGTCCACCGGCCTCTACCTGTGCGCCGGCAGCCGCGACCTGACCCGCGACACGGACCTGGACGCGGCGATCCTCAGCTACAACCACTCCCGCGCCTACCTCAACGACGTCCGCGCCTGGATCCGCACCTACCAAAGCGGCACCACCGCTCGACCCGACCCGATACCCCCCGCCGTCAAACCCATGAGCGGTCCCGATATATCCGGGCAGACGCCCCAGCCCCCACGGCACACCCCTGCACACAAGCCGACGGCCATCCTCCCGGCGCCGACTCCACCGAGGCCGACACCCCCACCGCGTCCCACTCCGCCGCCGACACCTACCCCTGCACCAGCCACGCGGCTGATTCCTGTGGCCCTGGGACGTATGGTCGCCGAAGCGGGCTCGGCCCTCCGCAACCGGCCCAAGGCCAAGGCGCTGAACGCCTCAGGCGGCCCGGCCAAACAAGTACCGGTACGTTTCGAGATTCTCGGCGACACCGGCGCCCGCTTCACGTTCCAAGGCTCCACCGCTGTCGCTGTCGCTGTCACCGACTCCGACGGCATTGCCGCGGCCCCGCAGATCGACGCCGGAACTCATCCCGGCACCTTCACCATCCGCGCCACCCTTGTAGGCACCAAGAGCACCCCGCTCGACATGACTGGCGAGGTCCAGCCCGCTGCCGACGCCCTCACCCGCACCGGCGACCAGCCCCTGGAAGCGTCGGCAAACACCTCGTTCATGAACATCGAGATCGCAGCATCCGTCAGGCACACTCCCGCAGCCGGTCTCGGCCTCACCGCCCAGCTCCAGGCCCAGGACGGAACCGTCCTCCCTGCGGGCCAAGGCCCTGCCTTCCACGATCAGAGCGGCAATCGCGTACACCGACTGCAACTGGCGCCAACCGGACCGGATGGGCATGTGACCTTGCCCGAACTGTTCGCCAACGGTCACCCCGGCGCCTACACCCTGCTCATCACCGCATCCAACGGCACGACGCTTCGTCTCGCCCTTCGCGTCACCACGCCGAACTTGTCGACGTTCACGAAAACATCCCCAGGCCAGGTTCTCTGAAAGCCACGTAATTCCCACTCACGACTTCGCCCAATTCCCCACGGGAGTCACGGAGTTCGGAGAAGAAGGTCTTGGTGCCCGCCTAAAGGTGGCAGGGGGCAGCCCAGAGGCGGGAAGTGGCGATTTTGGTCCGCCTTTGCTGGTGATCTTGGTGTGGTGTCGGCCAGGGAGCGCGACTGTGCCCATGATCGGCGAAGCCTCCGTAGCCTCCGACGCGCGCTCTCGCGCCCGGAAGCTCAGTAGTGCCGGAAGCTCGGCGGTGGTCGCGAGGCTCTCCGCGGGCGTCGCTCGCAGGGCCGGGTCGCCAGCGCCGTGACGTGATCCACATCCACACACCCTCACAAAGTGCTTTACGATTGCTTTACGTGGGTTAGGGTTGGCATCCTGTTCGTCTGCTTCTTCACCCGGCATCGAACCAATTCACGGGATCTCTATAACTCTTTGATATCTCCATGAGTCTGCCTGGTGAGTTTTCAGCGGACCGTACGGGTGGATCGATATCTGAGGAGAGCGGTTTTGAGGCGCCGTACGGCAATCTTCAGCGGCGGCGCCGCCGTAGCGGGTGCGCTGGGTTATGCGGGTCTGAGGACCGTGGAGTCCAGCGGATCAGCGGCTCGTGCGGCCTCGGTCGACCGTGACCTCACTCATCGTGATCCCGCCGCGTCGCCCGCCGCCCGCGCCGTGTTCGCCATGCTCGCCGACCTTGAGAACGACGCACGGGCCGGCCGGCCGGCCAGGACCGTGATCGGCCAGCACGTGGAGCTTCACAATGAGCTGAACAACCCCGAGTACGGCGATTACCGAGGGAAAAAGCCGCCGGGTTACTACTACCGAAAGCCCTTCGACATCACGGGTAAGCTGCCCGGCTTCGTCGAGGTCGACCTTGGTCCCGGATACGGGCAGGAGGGCTGGGGGGTGGACCGGCCGCGCCCGTACTCGGCTTCCTGGCCCGGCCACCGCACTGAATGGGCCTATGCCGATGACGCCGTCGACCTGGCTGTCGGAGTGTGGCGCGGTCTGCCGAGGCCTGCCGACGACACGTTCAACACCGACGGCCGGGAGCCACGCAGTGACGGCGGAGCATCGGCGCTTCCGCAGAACGGGGGCAGGCCTGCCGGGCTCGTCGGCATGTCGTTCCACCAGCCGTGGCCCGGCAGCCGGATCAAGGGCTACGAGGAGACGCTGCGGCGCAACTCACCCGCGGCCCGTGACCCCGACTGGGTGCGGCGGGTTGTGTCGCCGGGCACCGGGGAACACCAGGCGCTGCTCCACGACCTGTCGTTCGTCGCCGACCACCTCGGCTACCTCGCCGCACACGACATACCCGTGCTGCTGCGGCCGTACCACGAGATGAACGCGGGCGCCGAGGACGGCTTCTGGTGGTCCGGTCTGGCACCGGACGAGTACACCGGCTTGTGGCGGATCCTCTATGGGTACTTCGTCGACACCCGCAAGCTCCACAACCTGATCTTCGTTTGGTCCCCGAACGCCTGGGACCACGTCCACGGCAGCGAGCCGTGGGACTACTACCCGGGTGAGAAGTACGTGGATGTGGTCGGGGTCGACGACTACAGCGGTACGCCGCAGAAACCGTTCGGCGGCGGGGCGTGGACCAAGCGGTGGTACGACGGCCTGGCCGACTACGGCAAGCCGCGGATGATGGCCGAGTCCTTCCACGCGCCGGTCAACAAGGCCCAGCCCCACACGTTGGATGAAACCCCCTGGGTGGTCTGGACGGTGTGGGGCCAGGGACTGACCCAGCACAACGTGTCGGGGCCGCAGGGGATGAACACCCCCGCCGATGTAAAAGCCACCTACGACTCCCCGCGCACACTCACCGGCGGCCCCGGCCCAAGCCGCGACGGGCAGGTGTGGCTCGGGCTCCAGTCCGCGTCCGGCGGTCCCGGGCAGGGCTGAGGCCCGGCACTCCCCGTCCTGACACTGCCCTGCCGCCGTTCCGCCGACTTCCCAAGGGGTTGCGGAGCCCCGGCACTTGACTCCTACGAGGTGAGACCTATCTCCGGTTCCCCGGCATCCGGCCGAGCATCACTGTCTTCGATACCACGCATTCACCGCGTGGCCGCGTTCCTTGCCCTTGCCTGGGCCGTCGTTCTGCTCGCCTGGAGCGCGTACAACTGCTTCGGGCAGGTCGGCGTCGCCGACTTCGCCCGGGGGATCGTCTACTTCGGCATCGGCGACGGCTCGGGGCAGGCCGACACGGCGAACCTGAACTGGGCCGTCGTGTACCTGGCGGCAGGCCTGCTCATTCTGCGCGGCAGTGTGTGGGCCCGCGGACTCGCGTGCGGAGCGGCTCTCATCGAGGGCTACAACCGGCTCCGTAGCCTCACTGGCGCGCTGTTCGACAGCCGTCAGCACGACTGGTTCACGCACACCACCGAGGGGCAGCTGAAACTGGCGACGTTCGCCCTCGGCCTCGTGGTCGCGATCGCCCTGGTACTGCTGCTCGTCCGGGACGCGGTGGTGTACGAACCGTGGACACCGCCGGCCAACCCGTGGGCCCAGCACACCGCTCCGGCCCCCCACCAGCACCAGGCGTTCCCGCCGGTCCAGCCGGGATTCGGGCACCAGCCCCCGCCGGCACCGCCCGCCCAGCAGCCGTACCCCCACGGCTACCCGCAGCAGCCGGCCAACCCGTACCCCGGTCCGCCGCAGCCGCCGACGTCCGGCAGCTAGCCGCGGCCCCGTCCCTTGTAAACCACGGAGAATCGTTCATGACTGTCCCTGTCCATGGTGTGGAGCCCACTGCCACACGCCAAGCCGCCAAAATGGCGGAGCGGCACGCAACCTGGAAGCCCGGCCTCATGCCGTTCCTGCTTCCCTTCGTGGTCCTGCTCGCGTTGGGTCTGTGGTCCTACCTGCCGAACAACACGCCCATGGGCTGGGTCCTGACCATCGTGTGGTCCCTGCCGGTGGTCGGCGTGATGGTGGGACTGCAGGGCGGGCTGCTGATCCGCCGCCGGGTCCGGCGCTCCGACGAGATGGTCCCGCCGGCCCCCGTGGAGCAGGACTTCCTGATCGTCCTGGTACCTACCATCGGGCGGCACGACACCTACCCGGCGCTCGAACGTTCCGTCCTGTCCTACGTCGAGCACCTCCCGCAGTACTTCCCCCACATGCGGGTGGACGTCCTCACCGAGGAAGGCTGTGAGGCAGCCGACCGGATCCAGGCACTGGAGGAGCGCAGCCCGCTCATCCGCGTGGTGACCGTGCCGAAGGCGTACGCCACGGCCAACGGCACCCGGTTCAAGGCCCGGGCCAATCACTACTCGCACGAGTTGCGGATTTCCGAGGGTGAGGCGCTGGACGACGTCTGGGTGCTGCACATGGACGACGACACCGCGGTCGGCCCGGACACCTCGGCGGCCGTCGCCCAGTTCATCAACCGGCAGCGCAGGGCGCACCCTGACGACGCCAAGCACATGGCGCAGGGCATCCTCACCTATCCGCGTGAGAACGCGGTCAACCTCTTCACCTGGCTCGCCGACGCGGTGCGTCCCGCCGACGACATCGCCCGGTTCCGGGCACTGACCGGCACGGGCACACCGGTCGCGGGCGTCCACGGCGAACTGCTGCTGCTGCGGGCCTCCATCGAGGCCACCATCGGCTGGGACTTCGGGCCCAAGGCGATCGTGGAGGACGCTCAGCTCGCGCTGACGTTCTGCCGCCGCTACCCCGGGCGCAGCGACTGGTTCAACGGCCGTTGTTACGGCGCCTCGCCGGCCAGCGCCCGTGACTTCGTCAAACAGCGCGAACGCTGGGCCTGGGGTCTGGTGGCGCTCTGCTTCAACCGGACCATTCCGCTGCGCTACCGCTGGTTCCTGTCGGTGTGTGTGGCCACCTGGATCCTCGGCCCGCTGCAGCACATCGGTGCCGTCCTTCTGATCGCCTGGTTCACCGGAAACATGAACACCTCGCCGGTGACCCAGTCGGTGGTGGTGCTGTGGTCGCTGAACTTCGCCTACGTCATCTGGACGTACTGGGAGGGGCTGCGGCTCAACGCCCTGGTGTCCCAGAGCGGCAAGCGCAAGTGGTGGGAACCCATTGTCGTCGTCGGGCTCATACCCGTGTTCTCGATCCTGGAAGGGCTCGGCGGTCTCCGCGGATTCATCAAGTTCGTGCGGCGCGAGGAGAACAAGTTCGTCGTGATCGCCAAACCCGCCTAAATCCGTCTCCCAGGAACTGCCCCATGAAACGATCCCGGTCCCGTATCCCCTTTCTCGCGGTCTTCCCGGTCACCGTCGTCACCGGCGTGATCGCGGTCCCGCTGCTGCTCGGCAACCAGCCTCTGCGCTGGACCGCCGGATCCGCCGTGCCACACCTGGCCATAGGGGACGAGAAGCCCGCCCAGCCGGCCGCCAAGGCGGCCTCGCCCAGTCCCGCCACACCGCCCGCCGTCGTCCCGGCCGGTGCCTCGCCGGTCCACGTGGCCAAGCCGTGGAAGCCGGGCATGCCTCAGTGGGGGGTTCAGATCTACTGGGAGGACAACCCCGAGCAGTCCGGCTCGTACATCACGGAGAAGGCGAAGCTGCAGGCGAAGTACCTGGTCGGCCTCGGGGCCAACTCGGTGTCGGTGTCCTTCCCCTTCTACACCGGCACCGTCACCTCGACGAAGACGTTCGCCGGGCCGCGCACCCCGAGCCCCGCACGGCTCGAAACCGTGGTGAAGGTGTTCCACGACGCCGGTCTGCGCACCACCCTGCGCCCGCTCATGGACGAGAAGTCGCTTGGCAAGATGCCCAATTGGCGAGGGTCCATCAAGCCTTCCGACCGGAACGCGTGGTTCGCCTCGTACAAGACGTTCCTTGCGCCCTTCCTCGATATGGCGCAGAAGAACAAGGTTACCTCCTTCACCCTGGGCAGCGAGCTCAATTCGCTGGAGGGCGACCCGCGTTGGAAGGGTGTCGCCGACGCTGCCGAGAAGCGGTACTCGGGCGAGATCGGCTACGACGCCAACTACGACAACTACACGGCCGGCCGGATCAACATGCCGGTCGAACAGCTCGGCGTGGACGCTTATTTCCCCGTCAAGGAGCCCGACACCGCCTCGGTGAACCAGCTCGTGAACGGCTGGAACACCTGGCTCGACAAGAAATCGACCGGCCTCCTTCCCAAGATCGTGATTTCCGAAGCGGGCATCGCGGCCATGACCGGCGCCTACCACGCGCCGGGTGACTTCTACGTCAAGCGCGCCCTCAACACCGAGGTACAGGCGAACTGGTACACCGCGGTCTGCCGGGTCGTCCAGGAGCGCAAGATGAAGGGCGTCTACTGGTGGTCGCTCTACTTCGACGACAATCCGTTCGCCAAGCGTGGTGACGAGGCGTCACGTATGCACTTCGCTGGCCGGCCCAAGACCGAGCAGGCGATCAAGGATTGCTTCGGCTCCGGCTACGCGGGTCCTGGCAACGCCGTCACTCCGTAACTCCCTCTCGCAGAGCTCCGCTCGCCCCCGGCTGAGGGAGCAGCGGAGCCACACCTCCCGACCAAAGGCAGAAACACGATGAGCGAGGCAATCCTTCTCGTCGGCGGCAAAGGCACCAGGCTTCGCCCGTTGACCACCTTCACGCCCAAGCCCCTGTTGCGGGTGGGCGGCGTGCCCTTCCTGACCCACCAGCTGGCTCGCGCTGCGGCCGCCGGTGTCACCCGGATCGTGCTTGCCACGTCCTACCTTGCCGAGCTCTTCGAGCAGGAGTACGGCGACGGCTCGCGACTCGGCCTTGAACTCGTCTATGTCACCGAGAAGGAACCGCTCGGTACCGGCGGTGCGATACGCAATGCCGCCGACCACCTCAAGTCGGGGCCGGGCGAGCCGGTGCTGGTCTTCAACGGCGACATCCTGTCCGGCCTGGACATCGCCGGGCTGCGCGCCGGCCACTGGGCCTCGGGGGCCGACGTGAGCCTGCACCTGACCCGAGTGCCGGATCCGCGGGCCTTCGGTCTGGTGCCGACCGACGCGGACGGCCGGGTCCAGGCATTCCTGGAGAAGCCCGAGACCGCCGAGGAGATCGTCACCGACCAGATCAACGCGGGCTGTTATGTCTTCACGCGCTCGGTCATCGACACGATCCCGGCCGGCCGTGAAGTGTCCGTCGAACGGGAGACCTTCCCCGGCCTGCTGCGCTCCGGCGGTTTCCTGCGGGGAGTCACGGACGACAGCTACTGGCTCGACCTCGGCACGCCGACGGCCTTCGTGAAGGGCTCGGCGGACCTCGTACGCGGCCTGATCGACTCGCCCGCACTGCCCGGAGCCACCGGCGAAGCTCTCGTGCTGCCCGGTGCGCAGGCACACGAGCAGGCCATCCTGAATGGAGGAACTGTGATCTGCGAGGGGGCTGTCGTCGAGCCCGGCGCAGTGGTCGAGGGCAGCGTCGTGCTGCCTGGAGCCCGGATCGCGGCGGACACACTGGTGCACCGTTCCGTGGTCGGCCGGCAGGCCTCGATCGGCACCGGATCCGTTCTGCGGGAGGCCGTCATCGGCGACGGCGCCCAGGTGGGTCCGCACAACGAACTGCCCGCCGGGGTACGGATCGCCTGCGGGGTCGAACTGCCCGCTCAGGCGGTGCGGGTGTCCGCGCCGATCGCGGCCTGAATTTCCGGTACATCGTCGGAAAGGGCCCGTCGCCATGCGGCGACGGGCCCTTTCCGCTCTCCGTTCCCCGGGAGGTCAGGCTCGCACGATGGCAAGGACCTCGTCGCGGATCCTGGCGACGGTGTCGCTGTCGGGCGCCTCGACGTTCAGCCGGAGCAGCGGCTCGGTGTTGGAGGCGCGGAGGTTGAACCACCAGTCGGCCGTGGCAACGGTCAGGCCGTCGAGATCGTCCACCGCGGCACCGGGCCGGTCCCGGTAAGCAGCCCGGACGGCGGCCGTGCGGTTGGCCTGGTCGGCGACGGTGCTGTTGATCTCGCCGGAGGCCGCGTAACGGTCGTAGGCGGCGACAAGCTCGGAGACTGTGCCGTCTTGATGCCCGAGAGCCGCGAGGACATGCAGGGCCGCCAGCATCCCGGTGTCGGCGTTGAAGAAGTCCCGGAAGTAGTAGTGGGCGGAGTGCTCACCGCCGAACACGGCCCCGGTGCGAGCCATTTCCTGCTTGATGAAGGAGTGGCCGACCCGGGTGCGTACGGGAATGCCGCCGTGCTCCTTGACGACCTCGGGCACGGACCACGAGGTGATCAGGTTGTGGATGATGGTGGAGCCGGGGTGCTTGGCCAGTTCACGGGCCGCGACGAGGGCCGTGACCGCCGACGGCGACACCGGCTCACCGCGTTCGTCGATCACGAAGCAGCGGTCCGCGTCGCCGTCGAACGCGAGGCCGATGTCCGCGCCCTCGGCGATCACGCGGGCCTGGAGGTCGACGAGGTTCTTGGGGTCGAGGGGATTCGCCTCGTGGTTCGGGAACGTGCCGTCCAGCTCGAAATACATGGGCACCAGGTCGACCGGCAGACCATCGAAAACGGTCGGAACGGTGTGGCCCCCCATACCGTTGCCCGCATCTACGACGACCTTCAGCGGGCGGATCCCGGAAAGGTCCACCAGATGGCGGAGATAACCCGCGTAGTCGGCGAGCACATCCCGCTGGGTGATGCTCCCGGGCACGGCGACCGGCTCCGGCGCCCCGTTGTCCGCCCAGCCCTCGACCAGCGCGCGGATTTCGGCCAAGCCGGTGTCCTCGCCCACCGGGGCGGCACCCGCCCGGCACATCTTGATGCCGTTGTACTGCGCGGGGTTGTGGCTCGCGGTGAACATCGCTCCGGGCATGTCGAGCCGGCCGGAGGCGAAATACAGCTCGTCGGTGGAGCACAGTCCGATCTCGGTGACCGAGGTGCCGAGCGCGGCCGCGCCCCGGGCGAAGGCGCGGGACAGCCCGGGCGAGGAGGGGCGCATGTCGTAGCCGATGACGATCGTGTCGGCTTGCGTGACGGTGACGAAAGCCGCGCCGAACAGCTCGGCAAGCCCCTCGTCCCACTGGTCGGGGACCACGCCACGCACGTCGTATGCCTTAACCAGCTGCGACAGACCGGTCACTGTGCACTCCTTGGGAACGAGCCAGAACGAGTAGAGGGATGTAGACGAGGCAGTGGGTAGTACCGGCTCGCACAAACACCCCAAACTACCGCACTCCGCCCCGGCCTTGTGTGGCTGGGGGGAGGGCCGCGGCAGTGGGAACTATCACGCTGCGGCTGACCGGCACCACGAGGCCCTTGGCCATGACCACACCGAGCACCCGCTTCCCTTCCTTACGGCCGAGCCGGCTCCGTCTTGACCGGGCGATGGGCCCAGTGATCTGATCAATACACCTGGCTTGTCCCGATCCCGCCCGGATTGCGGTTCGATCCGTGGACACATGCAACTGCTTGCGGTCATAGCCCCAGAAGCCATGGCAAGCAGCGGCAGCTTCGTAGCCCAGGCCAACGCGAATTCCCGCACGACGTGCTGCATGGCACTGTCGCGTGCCGTGCCGGATCGGTGGCTCCGCCACCCCCTTCCCTGCCCTATGGAGAACCGATGGACCATGTACATTCCCGCGAACACACGGGCCGCAGACGCCGCGCGCTCCTCGCCGCGGCTCTGGCCCTCGCATCGACCGCGCTCAGCACCGTCGGTGCCACCACCTCGGCGGCTACGTCCACCTCGCCAGATGTGCGAAGCGCAGCCACGACCGCGCCGCCGTCGAGCGGGAACCTCTTCGACGACTTCAACTACACGGGTCCGGACGATCCTCGCCTCACCGCGCACGGCTGGACCCTGCGCGGGGAGTCCGGAGGGCCCGGCCCCATCGGTGCGAAGTGGTCCCCGAACGGGGTGAGTTTCCCAGCCGACTCCACCGCGCAGGGCGGCCGGGCCATGCAGCTGCGAGCCAGCACCGACGGCACGGCCGCTGGCACTGTGCAGGCCCAAGTCAGCACCGCCCAGCGCAAGTTCTACAGCGGCACCTACGCTGCACGCGTCTTCTTCACTGACAGACCCACCACCGGCGACAGTGGCGGCCGCCCCATGGACCACCCGGTCCAGACCTTCTACGCCATCACACCGGAGAACCCGCTCTACAGCGAGCTCGACCACGAGTACCTGCCCAACGGCGGCTGGGGAGCCCCCGGTTCCTCACACTTCACCACCGCATGGCACGACACGGATCCGGCGGACAAGGAGACGTACAACCAGGAGGACGCACTCAACTCGCTCCAGGGCTGGCACAACCTGCAGATGACGGCCGTGAACGGCGCAGTCGACTTCTACCTGGACGGCCGAAAGTACTTCAGCCCGTCCTCGAAGTACGCCCCGCGCGAGCCCATGACACTGAACTTCAACGAGTGGTTCATCGACCTGATGTCCCCCGGCCAGACCCGTACCTGGGACCAGAGAGTCAACTGGGTCTACTACAACGACTCCGGTGCCCAGACACCCGCCCAGGTGGACGCCGCCGTCAACGGCTACTACGCCAGCGGCACCCACTTCGTCGACACCGTGCCCAAGAAGACTCCCGCGAACGACCACGACGGCGACGGCATCGGCGACCTCTCCCTGCTGTACGACTACGGCACGGGCAGCGCCACCGGCTGCGGCCAGAACGGAAGCGCCAGGCGCACCGCGCTGTTCGGCCTGCCCGGCAAGGCCGACCGCTCCGGCGGTCTGGGCGGCATCACCCCCCGTTCGGACAGCCCCTGCGAGATGGCCAGTCCGAAGTTCGTCACCTCCGGAGACTTCAACGGAGACGGCAGGAGCGACGTCGCCGCGTTCTACGACTACGGATCTGCAGGTTCCACCTGCTCACCCACCAACCACGTGGCGATCGTTGAATGGCTCGCCGACCCGAAGGGCAACGGCGCGCTTCAGGCCCCCAAGAAGGTATGGGAGAGCACCTGTTGGGGCGGCGGGACCTCGTTCATGAAGTCCGGTGACTTCGATGGTGACGGCAAGAGCGATCTCGCCCTGCTGTACGACTACGGTGCCGGGCACGTCCGCCTGTTCACTCTGACCGCCGACGGGAGCGGCAGCGGCGGGTTCGGCGGCGTGGTGTCCCAGTGGGACGGAAGCAACTGGGGCACGGGCATGAAGTTCCTCACCGCCGGCGATTTCAACGGGGACGGCAAGAGCGACCTCGCGCTCTTCTACGACTACGGTGCCTCCGGCGCCACGTGCAAGGGCGACGCCCACCAAGCCATTTCCACCCTGACCGCCAACTCGAACGGCGACGGCGGCTTCAACGGGGGAGCCGGTCCCACCAAGGTCTGGGAGAGCACGTGCTGGGGAGGCGGTACCGCATTCTTCAACTCCGGTGACTTCGACGGCGACGGCAAGAGTGACCTGGCCCTGCTGTACGACTACGGTGCCGGGCA